>CAZIYL010000073.1:0-10614 GCA_964543425.1 uncultured Deferribacteres bacterium | reverse complement strand
TTTGTTCCTTTAAACAAACAGTCATTATCTAACGGGGTAAAGGATTTCGGATTTTAACTCTGAGTCCAGTCTAAAAAGAATATCTCCCACGAATTTCAGGAATTATCACAAATTGATTTTATTGATGTTATAATAATTATATCCTATATGATTTGTGCAATTAGTGCCTTTTAGAATGCACTCAACTCTTTTTACCTATTTTATTCCAAGAGCATCAAACTCTCAGAATACGTCACACGATTTACGAAAAGAACTACTTAGTAAGCGAGCGTACCATTACTTTTTAGGACTTTTAGGGGCGCTGCTCGAACCTGAAGAATTCGGGCTTGACGTTTTGCCCTGATTCGGCTGCGCAGGGATCGAAGCCGGTTTCTTTTCTCCCTCAATAGGGGGTAATAAATCGGCTGCAGATTGTTTTGCCTGGCCCTCTTTTTCCATCTCTTTTCGCACCAGACTCTTGTGAGTCGGCTGCCGTTTGATAATTAAGCCCTGAGTGATATTACTCAGAAAAAATAGTGCTGCAAGTACAACAGTTGCTTTCGACAAAAAGGTTGCCGCACCACGTCCACCAAAAACAGTTCCCATTCCACCGCCGGCTCCGCCAAAAGCACCCGACAAGCCGCCGCCCTTACTGGACTGCAACAGAATAACCACCGTCATTAAAATACACAATATCACATGAAATGCAATGATAACAGCTAACACTATTTATCCTTCCGTTTTTAGGTTTTATTACGCCTTTCTAAGAAAAAAGTTCCCCCACACGCACAATGGCTTCAAATGAATCCGCTTTCAAACTGGCTCCACCCACTAATGCTCCATCGATATCCGGCTGACTCAGCAGGGTTTCCGCATTATCCGGCTTGACGCTTCCCCCGTATTGAATCCGCACTTGTTCGGCTATTTCTTCGCCAAATTTTTTTGCAACAATCGAGCGAATCAGTTGGTGAACTTCAGCGGCCTGTTCGGGGGATGCGGTGCGTCCAGTGCCAATTGCCCAAATGGGCTCGTAAGCAATAATCATTTCCCTTACGTCGGCTGCCAGCAATTCAAACAATCCCTCCGTTATCTGTGAAGTGATGATTGATTCGGTTTCACCCTTTTCACGCTGTTTTAATGTTTCGCCAACACACATGATGGGCGTCAATTTGGATACAATAGCCTTTTTAACCTTTTTATTAACGGTTTCATTCGTTTCACCGAAATATTTACGTCGCTCCGAGTGTCCGAGAATAACATATTGCGTTCCCGTCGAAAGAAGCATCGGGGCCGAAATCTCTCCCGTAAAAGCGCCCTTTTCCTCAAAATACATATTTTGGGCACCGAGACCGATTCGCGTTCCTCTAAGCACCTCTGCAATGGGAGCCAAAAATGGAAACGGGGGACAAACCACCATGTCCGATTTTTGAATGTCGGACAGGTTTGATTTTAGCGCCTCTACCAGCGCAAGTCCCTCTTGCAAAGTCAAATTCATCTTCCAGTTACCGGCAACTATTTTTTTCCGCATGGCAAATCTATTCCTTATTCGTTAATGCCTCAAGTCCGGGTAATTTGTACCCGCTCAAGAGTTCCAGCGATGCTCCGCCGCCCGTTGAAATGTGGGTAATTTTGTCATCTAATCCTGCCTTGCTCACGGCTGAAACCGAATCGCCTCCGCCTATAATTGTAGTGGCTCCTCTTTCGGTAGCCTTGGCCATTGCCTCGGCGATGGCATCTGTTCCCCTGCCAAAGGCATCGATTTCAAAAATCCCCATCGGGCCGTTCCAGATAACCGTATTTGCCGACAGAATCCGTTTTTCAAATTTGGTAATGGTTTCAGGACCAATATCGACGCCTGCCATATCCGAAGGAATCTGATCTACGGGTACGATTTTTGTTTGCGCGCCGGGATCAATTTTATCTGCAACAACCACATCAAACGGAAGCATAAATTCAAGGTTTTTCGATTGAATTTCGGAAAGAATTTCCTTTGCCAGATTTACTTTATCGGATTCCAGAATGGATTTCCCAATTTCCAAACCCTGTGCCTTGTAAAAGGTAAAGGCCATTCCGCCGCCAATCAGCAGGGCGTCCACTTTGTCTAACAGATTCTGAATAACGTCAATTTTACCGGATATTTTTGCTCCGCCAATAATCGCCACAAACGGACGCACAGGCGATTCCACAGCTTTTGCAAGATATTCAATTTCTTTTTCCATCAGGAAACCGGCCACGCACGGAGAGATAAAATGTGTAACGCCTTCGGTGGAGGCGTGAGCCCGGTGTGCCGTTCCGAATGCATCATTTACGTAAATCTCACCAAGTGAAGCTAATTTTTTGGCGAATTCCGGCTCGTTTTTTTCTTCTTCAATGTGAAATCGAAGATTTTCCAGCAGAAGCACATCGCCCTTTTTGAGGGAAGCAACCGCTTTTTCAACCGTTTCACCGATACAATCGCTTACAAACCGGACAGGTTTATCCAGGAGCTCGCTCAGCCGATCGGCAACCGGTTTGAGACTCATCGAAGGGACAACCTTTCCTTTTGGGCGCCCCATGTGCGACATCAAAATCAGCTTCGCACCGTGCTCAATGGCATACCGAATGGTTGGCAAGGCTTTTTGAATTCGGATGTCATTTGTAATGTGCCCCCGATCGTCGAGAGGCACATTAAAATCAACCCGCATAAGCACGCGCTTATGATTTAAATCCACATCGCGAATGGACATTTTATTCATTTTAAACTCCTATCTGATAGAAATTTATCTTCCGATCAGACGAATTAAATCGACGACGCGGTTTGAAAATCCCCACTCATTGTCGTACCAGGCCAGCACTTTCACCATATTTCCTTCAATAACCATTGTTGAAAGAGCGTCAACAGTGGAAGAAACGCTGGTGTGGTTGTAATCGTGAGAAACCAGCGGGGTTTCTTCATAGGCCAAAATGCCCTTTAGTTCATTTTCAGATGCCTCTTTAAAAGCGGCATTCACTTCTTCTACCGTTACATTTTTTTTCACTTCGTAAACAGCGTCGACCAAAGCCACGTTTGGGATGGGAACGCGAATGGACATCGCATTCAGTTTCCCCTTCAATTCAGGGATAACCTCAGCTACTGCCTTTGCGGCGCCTGTGGTTGTGGGAATCATGGAAACGCCGGCTGCACGTGCGCGGCGCAAATCCTTGTGAGGCAAATCCAAAATCCTCTGGTCATTTGTGTAAGCGTGAATAGTAGTCATCAGGCCTTTCACGATACCGAATTTTTCCAGCATAACTTTTGTCGTTGGCGCATAGCAGTTTGTCGTACAGGACGCATTTGAAATAATGTGATGTTTATCCGGATCGTATTTCTTGTGATTGACACCGATTACAATCGTAATGTCGGGGTTGGTTGCGGGTGCAGAAATAATGACCTTTCTGGCGCCGGCCTCCAAATGCATAGCGGCCTGATCTCTCTTGCGAAACAGACCCGTGGATTCGATTACAACGTCCACACCCAATTTCTTCCAGGGTAATTTACTAGGGTCTCTTTCGGCAAAAGAAAGCACCTTTTTGCCATTTACGACAATGGCATCATCTGTTGCTTCCACATCCTTTTCGTAAATGCCGTGATTGCTGTCATATTTCAACAAGTGAGCCAATGTGGCCGAATTTGTGATATCATTTACCGCCACAAATTCGATATTGGGATCGTCAAAACCAGCCCGAAAAACAAGACGTCCAATTCGCCCAAACCCATTAATTCCGACTTTTATTGCCATTTTAAACCTCCTCTTGCGTGTGATTCCTCAACTACTCAAATCTGCTGCCAGATCCAATAATCTCGAATGAATTTTTTTCTTTTTTGAAATAACATCATTTAGCGGAACGAATGTGTATCGTCCGTTTTGAAGCGCTGTCATAAGCCCCGATTTTCCCGCGAGCAGAGCCTCAACCGCATTTTGTCCGAATTTACTGGCCAGTAATCGGTCAAAAACAGTGGTTACCCCTCCCCGTTGAATGTGCCCTAAAACTGAAATTCGCGTCTCATATCCGATTTTATTCTTCAATTTTCGCTCGATCGTGTAAGCGCTGGATGCCCCCTCGGCCACAATCACAATACTATTCGTCTTACCCGCTTTGTATCGATCGAACAAATGTTTGGCAATGGCATCTATATCATAGGGAATCTCAGGAATGATTGCCGCTTCTGCCCCGCTGGCAATTGCGGAAATCAGCGCTAAATAGCCGGAATCCCTGCCCATCACTTCAATAATAAACGCACGATCGTGAGAAGATGCCGTATCCCGAATAATGTCAATGAGAGAAACAATCGTGTTCAGAGCGGTGTCCGTTCCCACACTGGTATCCGTTCCAAAAAGATCGTTGTCGATGCTTCCGGGAATCCCAATCACAGGAATTTCCTTATTGTGAAGGGCAGCGGCACCCGCCATCGAACCATTTCCGCCAATTACAACCAATCCATCGATGCCGGCCTCCCGAAGATTTTCAACAGCCTGTTCCTGCCCCCGGTCATATTTAAACTCTTCGCAACGAGCGGTCTGGAGGATTGTTCCCGCACGTTGAATAATCCCGCTAACGGAGCGCGAATCCATCGGTTCAAAAAGCTTGTCGAGAAGACCGATAAAACCCTGGCGAATCCCAACAACTTCCAATTTTTTGGACAGTGCCGTTCGAACAACCGACCGAATGGCTGCATTCATTCCGGAACAATCACCGCCACTCGTGAGCACACCAATTCGTTTCATAAAAACAAAGCCTTTCAAAAGAAAATAAATTTAAACTTCATTATAATGAATTTTATCCTAAATGTCAAGATATATTTGATTAGAAACAAAATTCCCGCCCGTTTTTCACTATTTGCTAACAATCAGATATTTCACGGGTTAGACAAGCCTCCTATTCCTCTGATTCCAAATATTTTTCGAGGATTTTATTTATGATTTTTGTAGATGATTTTCCGTTCACCAGCGGAATCGGTACCACTTTGCCACCGTAGCTCAGCACAATATCATAGCCGACAATTTGCTCAACAGAATAATCAGCCCCCTTGGCCAGAACATCCGGCTTTAATCGGCCAATGAGTTCGTAAGGGGTATCTTCTTCAAAAATAACCACGTAATCAACGGGCGTTAAATTGGCTAACATAAATGCCCGGTCATTTTCTGAAATAATGGGCCGCTTGGGGCCTTTATTCCAGCGCGCCGAGGCATCCGAATTAATTCCCAAAAGCAGAACGTCCCCCAGATGTTTCGCCTTGTTTAGCAATTCAAGGTGTCCCCGGTGCACCAGATCGAAAATGCCGTTTGTAAAGACCAGCGTTTTGCCCTCTTTTTTCAAGGTTTCGCGCAAGGACAAAACGTCGTTCAATGAAATAATTTTACCCACGATCCGTTCTTTCAGACAAATAAGTCTCCAAAAGCCGGTCACGATCAATCGGGACGATTCCCACTTCTTCGCACACCAGGCCTGCCGCGCGATTGGCCACCGAAGCCGCTTCCGGAAAACTGGCACCCGACACCAGAGCCATCGTCAACGCACTGATAACCGTATCCCCTGCCCCGGAAACATCCCGCACTTTGCGGGCACGGGTGGGCACATAAAACACCCGATTGGAATTCTCAAAAACAGCCATCCCCTCTTCTCCGAGAGTAATCATTAAGCAATTCGGATTGAGCTTTTCGAACAAAAGATGTCCGGCCTTTTCAATCTGCCGGCGATCATTCAATCGCATTCCCAGAGCTTCTTCCGCTTCTTTTCGATTGGGCTTAAATACTGCCACTTCCCGATATGCAAAAAAATTGTCGAATTTAGGGTCCACCATCACCGGATTCTGAAACCGCTTTGCCGTTTGAATGGCAAACGAAATCAGCTCCTCAACGATGAGTCCTTTATTGTAATCTTCAATAATCACTGCATCCATACCAGGAATTAGCTGAAGCAGGGTTTGCTTGAGCCGATTCAAAACATCGCCGGTAATGGGTGTTCGTTTCTCCCGATCCGTTCTTACCACGTGCTGGTGGTGAGCAATTACCCGGGTTTTTACCGTGGTAGGGCGCTCCGAATCCCTGACCACGCCTTCAACAGGAAGCCCGTTATCGGAAAGAATGGAAAGAATTTCATTTCCGGAATTATCTTCTCCAACAACGCCAACCAAATAGGGGGTTCCACCGAGAGATTTAATATTGTTTCCTACATTTGCTGCGCCTCCCAGGCGGGCAAATTCACGCTCAATTTCCACCACAGGAACAGGTGCTTCCGGAGAAATTCGGCTCACCACGCCCCATAGATAGCGATCGAGCATTAAATCCCCAAGTACAAGAATCCTCTTGTTTTGAAAATTCTCAAACAGGTGTTCTATTTTTTCTCTTGAAATAGGAATCATATTCCCTCAAATACAAAATGTGCCACGTGCTTTATCAGTACGCGGCACAACAAAACAGATTCATCTTTCGCGCGATTTTATCATTCAGCCGCTTCAAGCGCCCGCCCCACACGAAGCACCATGGCTTCGTCAAAAGGCTTCCCCAAAATCTGCACACCAATGGGCAATCCTTTTTCATCTTTTCCACAAGGAAGAGAAAGCCCTGGAATTCCTGCCAGATTCGCAGAAATGGTAAAAATATCCGACAAGTACATCTGCAGCGGATCGTCGGTTTTTTCACCGAGTTTGAAAGCGGTTGTCGGAGACGTCGGTGTTACAATCACATCGTATTTTTCGAAAGCTTCTTCAAAATCCTGTTTAATCAATGTCCGAACTTTCTGGGCTCTTCGGTGGTAGGCTTCGTAATAGCCGGCTGAAAGTACGTAAGTACCGAGCATAATTCGCCGTTTTACTTCATCGCCAAAGCCTTCGCTCCGGGATTTGGTGTACATCTCTTCCAGATTCTTGATGTCCTTGCTCCGGTAGCCGTAACGGGCACCATCGAAACGAGCCAAATTCGACGAGGCTTCCGCTGTTGCTAGAATGTAGTAGGTTGCAACAGCATATTCGGTGTGCGGCAGTGACATTTCTTCTACCGCGGCGCCTTCTTTTTCGAGAATGCGCAAACTCTCTTCTACCGATTTCCGAACGACGGGCTCCAGACCCTCCCCGAAATATTCCCTGGGATAGCCAATTTTTAGCCCTTTGACACCTCTTTCAAGATCCTTCCCAAAATCCGGGACAGGTTGATTTACAGAGGTCGAATCGTTAGGATCGTAGCCGGAAATCACATTCAGCAGAAGCGCAGAATCCCGCACACTTTTTGAAAGCGGGCCAATTTGATCCAGGGAAGAGGCAAAAGCGACCAATCCAAATCGGGACACACGCCCGTAGGTGGGTTTCAGCCCCACCACGCCGCACAAGGCCGCAGGCTGCCGAATCGAACCACCCGTGTCCGATCCAAGCGCCGCCATCACCAGATTGGCAGCAACGGCTGTTGCAGAACCGCCGGAAGATCCGCCGGGAATTCTTTCGGAATCGTGAGGATTTCGCACGGGACCAAAATTGGACGTTTCGTTGGAAGAACCCATGGCAAACTCGTCCATATTGGTTTTGCCGATAATAATTGCATCCTCTTGAAGCAGTTTTTGAACGGCTGTTGCATTATAAGGAGAAACAAAATTCTCCAGAATATGTGAACCGCAGGTGGTTATTTGATCTTTCAGATTCAGATTATCTTTCACCCCAACTACCATTCCCGCCAGCTTTCCGGCTGTTCCGTTCTCAATTTTTTTCTGAATGAACTCTGCCCGTTTCACAGCATCTTCAGAAAACACGGAAATAAAAGCGTTCAGCTCCTTTTGGGAAGCGATTTCACCTAGAAAAGCCTTCGTTGTTTCGGCCAGCGATACATCACCAGACAACATTTTTTCACGGAGATCAGAATAATCAGACTCTAAAATCACCACACCCTCATTTTAATAGTTAACAGAATAGCATTGACAAAAAACGGCCGTTATTTTTTATCTCCGGGAACCTCTTTATGCTGGACTTCCTCGTCGTCGCCACGGACCGCTTTTTTAAATTCGCGGAGACCCTGTCCCAGACCCTTTGCAAGCCCTGGAATCTTTGAACCGCCAAAAATAAGCACAATGATTAAAAAAATAATCATCCATTCTGTGGGGCCAATCGTACCCATGTTACACCTCTCAATTTATCCTGCAAGTTTCGAGGAACCATTTTCCTCATCAGAAATCGAGGAATCCTCCTCGTGTTTGCTGTTTTCTTTTTCTTGAATCTCCTGCGTGTCCACTTCTGCCTTAATTTCGGGCTTGGTATTTTCAGGATAATCATCTTCTATCATTGTTTTTGCAGAATCCGCTTCTTCTTCAAGTTCACGTTTTAAATCAGAAAGAACATCGCCCTCGGGTCCAATAATTTCATTCTTTACTTCATCTGCGGCACGTCTGAACTCCCGCATTCCCTTGCCCAATCCCTTGGCTAACTCAGGCAGCCGGTCGGCACCAAAAACCAACAGAACCACCATAAAGATAATAAGCAATTCCGTTGGGCCGATCGATCCAAACATACCATCACCTTCTTTCCAATGTTTTGTTCATCAATACCAGCGTACAATGTACGCGGCAATCGCAACCCCAATAATCCCGATCACATTCAGCTTAAATGAAAAACCAAGCGTTATCGTAAATAAAGACGCATTCAATGTGGTTGGGGCAATTCCACCAACAGCAGATCGGAGAAAAAATTCCCGGACAACACCTGGAGGTAAAACCAAGCCAATTACTTCCCCTAAAGCCGAGCCAATTAACGCCCCCAAAAAGAGAATAAGAAATAGGTACCAAAGGGATTTCTTTCGAGTTGAAGCAACCGCCACATTCATCTCCTTTTCGTTTATTTCGTTGGAAGTGATAGTCTTCCTTTTTCAGTTAAAGAACCCTATTCGAAAATAACTGAACGGCCCCCAATCCGTCGGAGGCAGAAAATTCCACTTTCCCCGGGTTATATTGTGGTGGAAAGAATATCACTTTATTGCTATTTTCCAAAGACCAGGTTAAAAATAATATCGTTAGAACATTCCCCGAATCATTGATTGAAATATTTTCTTCCCGTCCACCGACCCCAACAGCGCCTCGGAAGCCCGTTCGGGATGCGGCATCAGCCCCATCACATTTCCCCGTCGATTCACAATCCCTGCGATATTATTCAACGAGCCATTGGGATTTGTTTCCGGTGTCACGTCTCCTTCGGCGGATGCATATCGCAGAACCACCTGATTATTGGTTTCCAGAGCCTTTAAACCCTCCGAATCAATATAATAATTGCCTTCATTGTGGGCAATCGGAATTTTCAACACGTCGCCCGTCTGGCAGGCCGATGTGAAATAGGTGTCCACATTTTCCACACGAACATGAACAAATTTACAAATAAAATGAAGCGATTGATTTTTGAGCATCGCTCCGGGAAGAAGCCCAATTTCAAGCAAAATCTGGAAACCGTTACAAATTCCGAGGAGCCTACCCCCATTTTCGGCGTAATTAACCACTTCTTCCATGATAGGTGAGAACCGCGCAATGGCGCCCGTGCGCAAATAATCGCCATAGGAAAAGCCGCCGGGAAGCACCACAGCGTCACAACTATTAATGTCGTTTTGCTTATGCCAGAGATAAACGGCTTCCTGTCCCATCGTTCGCGTCACCACATCGTAAACATCGTGGTCGCAATTGGATCCAGGAAACACAACAATTCCAAATTTTATTTTTCGCGGCATTCTAAATTCCGTCCCCTGTCCCTGATCAAACTTCTTCTAATTCAAAATGATAATCTTCAATGACCGGATTTGCAAGAATCTTTTTGCAGATTTCCTCCGTTTGAGAAGCTGCTTCTTCCCTTGAAACCCCATCATCGAATGTGAGAATAGTATATTTGCCTACCCGCACTTCCTGTACGGGATTATAACCCATATTTCCAAGAATATGCTTGAGTGCTTTCCCCTGAGGGTCCAGAATGTCTTTTTTTAAATACACATAGACCTTCGCTCGAATCATCTTCCACCTTCAGCTAATAATCAGTAATATCCAGAATTTCGTCCGAGTGCTTCATCGAACGCACAATCGATCGTCCCACTCCAAAAAGGACGAAGAAAACGGCAATCGGGAAAAGGGCAATGCTCGGGAAAAACATAATCAAAAGGGAAAATAAGATAAAAAAGAACAGCTTAACATCATTCTTTCGACCTTTTCTCAGCGTAAACTTGGGCAACGAGTCATATTCAACATTGCTTACCATCAGAATACCCAGGATAATAACCATTGGGGCTAACAGCTTTGTAAAATGGAGTTCTCCCCAAAAATGATAGGTAAAAACAACAAATGAAGCATTTACTACCGCCTGCGACGGAATCGGAAGCCCGGTATATTCCTTCTTTTCAAAAGAATCCAGGTTCGTGTTAAAACGTGCCAGCCGAATTGCTCCAAAAAACAGGGGAATAAAACTGATTAAAACTCCAATATTCTCAATTCGATTGAAATAAACCGTGTACAAAAGGACGGATGGTGCCGCTCCAAATGAAACGACATCCGAAAGAGAATCCAGCTCGATACCGAATTTGCTGTAGCTTTTTGTTAAACGGGCAACCGTCCCATCCAGCGCATCCATTATGGCAGCCAGAACAATTAACCAGGAAGCTGTTACAA
>CAZIYL010000072.1:0-10661 GCA_964543425.1 uncultured Deferribacteres bacterium | reverse complement strand
ATTATTGTTCATTATAATACAAGCTGTTAGATAAAACTCGCAACGGTAGAGATTATGTGGTTTTTTAAAGTTTCCCCAATTCGGGTTTGAACAATTTTTGTGATGGGTAATTTTGCATTTTAAATTGTGATTCTAATTTTTGATTTTTTCAATTTGATTTTTATTGTGCTTTAAGACGTTTTTTATTAATCAACCCAAAAATGTGTTTTTATAAAGATCAACAATTAAACTCAGGCAATAGGCATGGTAGAAAAAATTCAAATCTTTGACACGACTCTTCGCGACGGAACGCAGGGAGAAAAAATCTCCCTGTCTGTAGAGGACAAAATAAAAATCGCCGAGCGTCTCGATGATTTTGGGATTGATTACATCGAGGGAGGATGGCCGGGGTCAAACCCCAAGGACAGGCTGTTTTTTGAACGAGCAAAAAACTTGTCCTTTAAACACGCGAAGCTTGTTGCATTCGGCAGCACGCACCACCCGGCCAGATCTGTGGAAACGGACGCAAACGTACGGGAATTACTTCAGGCCGAAACACCCGCGATATCAATCTTTGGAAAATCGTGGCTTTTGCATGTAAAGCAGGCGCTGAAAATTTCCCCGGATGAAAATCTCAGAATCATTGAGGAGACGATTTCGTACCTGAAACGTCACGGCCGCGAAGTCATCTACGATGCCGAACATTTTTTTGACGGTTTCAAAGACAATTCAGAGTATGCCTTGAAAACGGTTCAAGCCGCCTACAATACCGGGGCGGACGTCATTGTCCTGGCTGATACGAACGGCGGATCCCTGCCTTCGGAAATCATGCGGACGATCATGACGGTGAAAAAGATTTTGCCAGCACCCCTTGGAATTCACGCACATAACGATTCCGATCTGGCCGTCGCTAATTCTTTGGCGGCGGTTCAGGCGGGGTGTGTTCACGTGCAGGGAACTGTCAACGGCTACGGCGAGCGTTGCGGCAACGCCAACCTGTGCTCCATTATTCCGAATCTTCAACTAAAAATGGGACTGCGCTGCGTTTCTGATCAGAGCTTAAAGCAATTGACGGAACTTTCCCGGTACGTCAGCGAAATTGCCAATGTTTCCCAGGCAACCAATCAGCCGTTTGTGGGACGAAGTGCCTTTGCCCACAAGGGAGGTATTCACGTGAGTGCCGTCATGAAAAATGCACAAACCTACGAGCATCTGGAGCCGGAAAGTGTGGGCAACAAGCGGCGCGTTCTGGTGTCCGATTTGTCCGGGCGGAGCAATATTTTGTACAAGGCAAAGGAAATGGCCATCAATCTGGATGCCTACCAAAATCGGGTGCCGGAAATTGTTCAGTCCATCAAAAATCTGGAAAATGAAGGCTATCAGTTTGAAGCCGCCGAGGGATCGTTTGAACTTCTACTTCGGAGAGGAATTGGAGAAGTCGTGGATTTTTTCCGGCTGGAGGGATTTCGTGTCGTGATTGAAAAACGCCCCGGCGAAACGCCTTCTTCGGAAGCCTCGATAAAAGTGCGCGTGAATGGCGTTCTTGAGCACACGGCTGCCGAAGGCGATGGCCCGGTGAACGCCCTTGACAATGCCCTTCGAAAATCCCTGGAAAAATTTTTCCCGGACCTGAAAAAAATGCATCTCTCGGATTACAAAGTGCGTGTGCTGAATGAAAATTTGGGAACATCGGCAAAGGTTCGGGTGCTAATTGAATCAAAAGAGGCTCAAGCGCGATGGACAACCGTGGGCGCTTCTGAAAACATCATTGAAGCAAGCTGGCAGGCACTGACGGACAGTATTTCCTACTATTTACTGAAACATCAGTTGGGTGCCGTAAAAGAAAGGCCTCCCGAATCAAAAAAAATATCCGTAGAAAAAGCGTTTTCGTAATTGCAAATAAAAAAAAGGAGATTAACTCATGAGACGAATTTATATTTTTGACACGACCCTGAGAGACGGCGAGCAGTCTCCCGGCGCCAGTATGAACATGGACGAGAAAATGCAGATGGCCAGGCAGCTTGCCAAATTAAATGTCGATGTGATCGAGGCAGGCTTTCCGGTTGCCTCCGAGGGTGATTTCGAAGCGGTTAAGCGCGTTTCAAAGGAAATTAAGGGCGTGACGATTGCTGCTCTGGCCCGCGCCAACGACGTGGATATTAACCGTGCGTGGGAGGCCGTGATGTACGCCGAAAAACCACGCATCCACACATTTATTGCCACTTCTGACATTCATCTGAAATACAAATTGAACAAATCCCGTGAAGAAGTGCTGGAAGATGCGGTTCGTGCGGTTAAACTTGCAAAAAGTTACACCGAGAATGTGGAATTTTCTGCGGAAGATGCCTCCCGTACCGATCCTGAATTCCTGGTCGAAATTTTCACAAAGGTAATTGAAGCCGGCGCAAGCGTCATCAACATCCCCGATACGGTGGGATATGCGGTTCCCTCGGAATTTGGGGCACTTGTGAATAAGATTCGCACCTCTGTTCCCAATATTGACAAAGCGGTCATCAGCGTCCATTGCCACGATGATTTGGGACTGGCTGTAGCCAATTCGCTGGCGGCCGTTGAGAATGGTGCTCAGCAGGTGGAGTGTACCATTAACGGAATTGGGGAACGTGCCGGAAATGCCTCGCTGGAGGAGATTGTGATGGCTCTGAAAACCAGGCAATCGCATTACCAGGCCACTACGCAGGTGAATACAAAAGAAATCTACCGAACCAGTAAAATGCTCACCTCGCTCACCGGTATTTTTGTTCCAAGAAATAAGGCCATTGTGGGACGGAATGCTTTTGCACACGAGGCGGGCATTCACCAAGACGGCGTGCTGAAAAATCCCCTGACGTATGAAATTATGATGCCCCAAATGATTGGAATTCCAGCCAATGAAATTGTTCTCGGAAAACATTCCGGTCGCCATGCCCTGAAGCAGCGCCTGGAGGAGCTCGGTTACCATCTGGATGCTGATGCCCTGGACAAGGCTTACCGCTTGTTTATAACGATGGCTGACAAGAAGAAGGATATTTACAACGAAGATTTAATTGCCATTATCAATGATGAGATCTTCGGCGTGCCGCAGTACTACAAATTAAATAATCTGCAGGTCCACGTCGGTATTAATTTGATTCCGACCGCAACGGTTGAACTGATCAAGGGAAAGGATAAATTTGTGGATTCCTCTGTCGGCGACGGCCCCGTGGATGCCGTGTATCGCGCCATTGAACGAATTACCGGTTTTCACGGAAAGCTGGTCGATTACTCGATTCGATCGGTCACGTCCGGAAAAGACGCTGTTGGCGAAATCTTTGTAAAAATTGAGTTTGCAGACGGCATTTTTAACGGGCGAGCGGCCAGCACGGACATTATTGTGGGAAGCGCTAACGCTTATCTGGATGCGCTTAACCGGGCACTTTACAGGCAGGAACAAATTGAACAGGGCGTTAAAGTGGCGTAGATTAGGGTGATTTTGCGAAAAGACACACCCCGAAGTCCCCTTGATAGAGGGGACTTCGGGTGGGTGGTTCTGGGTGAGAGGGGTGAAATAAAAGTGAGAATGTTTGGTTTCGCAGGATTTTGGAGTTTTGCAGTCTTCAAAAAATTCCCCTTTTTAGAGGGGATTTGGGTTGGTTTGGAGCAGAAAGATTTGGTTAAGAGTGGGTGAGTTTCGGGTGCTTTTTGGAGCAAGTCCCGCCCAGGCCTCTTCTTTTGAGGAAAGCAAAATATTTTTAATTTTCAAAAAAAATCTTAAAAAATCTCTGCGGCCTTGGCGTCTGCTTGGCGATCTTTGCGGTTAGATTATTTTCGTGTGTTTCGCGGACTGAAAAATCCCCTCTTGAGAGGGGTGGATTCGCCGAAGGCGAAGACGGGGTGTGTGACGATGTTTGTTTCCAGATAGTATCTGGAAGAAACCGTAGCATAACCCTCTGGCTTGTGAAACTTGATTTAGATAATCCTTTGTTTCTTTCATCAAACTAACATAAGCAAGATGCTTACGCTACATTTTTCGGGTGTTTTCGATCAGACACTATAAATAAGATTTTGGTTTTTAACGAAGATTTTTACAGGGAAAAATAATGGCAATGACACTAACGGAAAAGATTCTCGCAAAACATGCCAATCGGGATTCAATGAAACCCGGAGACAATATTTGGATTCAAACCGATTATCTGATGACTCACGATGTTTGCGGCCCCGCCACGTATGCCATTTTTAAACGGGAATTTGGCGCAGAGGCAAAAATCTGGGATCGGGAAAAAGTGATAGTCATTCCCGATCACTACATTTTTACAAAGGATATTCACGCCCGCCGGAATATTGATCAGTTGAGGGTCTTTGCAAAAGAGCAAAATCTGGTGCATTTTTACGATGTCGGCACGCCGCGCTACAGCGGCGTTTGTCACGTCACGCTAGCGCAGGAAGGTTTCGATCGGCCGGGGTTGGTTCTTTTCGGCACGGATTCTCACGCGTGTACGGCCGGTGCATTTGGCGAATTTGCCACCGGTATCGGAAATTCGGATGCAGCATTTGTTCTTGGAACGGGAAAACTTTGGGTAAAGGTTCCCGGCACTTATCGATTCGAATTTACTGGCAAAAAACCAACTTGTTTGATGGCAAAAGATTTAATTCTGACGATAATTAATGATATTGGAATTGACGGTGCCACCTACAAAGCCATGGAATTTGCGGGGGAAGCCGTTCATGATTTGGGAATTGAGGAACGAATGACGCTCTGCAATATGGCTGTGGAAGCAGGTGCCAAAAACGGCATCATTGAACCGGATGAAACCGTTTTTGATTTTTTATCGATCCGTACCGATGCACCTTACGAAGCCATTTACAATGACCCAGACGCCGTTTTTGAAAAAGTGTTCACCTACGATGTATCCAAACTGGTGCCTCTCGTGGCGAAACCGCACTCTCCTCAAAACGGAACGCCCGTAACCGAGGTGGAAGGCACGCGTTTGGATCAGGCGTACATCGGTTCCTGCACCGGCGGTAAGCTAACTGATTTTATCGCTGCTGCCGAAATCCTGAAGCAGGGTGAAGTAAAAACAGCTACCTTTGCCGTGCCTGCGACCGTCGCGGTTGAAAAAGGCCTCGACGAAACCGAAGTTGACGGCAAGAGCATCCGGGGAATTCTGGAGAACGCGGGCGTTCAGGTGGGACCGCCATCTTGTGCGGCCTGTTTGGGCGGCCCCCCGGACACATTTGGTCGCCTGAATAATCGGGAGGTGTGCATCTCAACGACCAATCGCAATTTCCCGGGCAGAATGGGTTCAATGGAATCCCAGGTTTATCTGGCCTCTCCGTACACGGTTGCGGCTTCTGCCCTTGAAGGGAAGATTACCAATCCCAGAAAATTCCTGGCATAGAGAAATCAAAAAAAATAGTTTTGACAGGATGGACAGGATTTCCAGAAAATTCTGTAAATCTCGTCTACAATAATTAATAATTACGGAGTTTTTATGGAAACGAAAATTTCAGGAAAAATTTACGTTTTGGGCGACAATGTGGACACAGATCAAATCATTCCGGCGCGGCATCTGGTTTACGATCTTGAAGACCCCGAGGAACAAAAGCTCTACGGAAAATTTTGTCTCTCCGGCGTACCGGCCGAACAGGCGGGTCTGCCGGACGGGGACATCCCATTTGTGAAAGAAGGAAAGACCACCTCTGATTTTCGAATTATTGTGGCTGGGGAAAATTTCGGCTGCGGCTCTTCGCGTGAACACGCCCCGGCCGCGCTGAAAATTGCCGGTGTTCAGGCAATAGTTGCCGAAAGCTATGCAAGAATTTTTTATCGGAACGCCATCGACGGCGGATTTGTGATCCCCTTCGAGGTGGTCCGACCCATTTTTCAATCCTTCAAAACAGGGGACGTCGTTGAAATTAATGTAATAGGGGGAGAATTGACGAATAGGACGTCGGCCCATACGGTGAAACTACTGCCTCTCGGCGATGTTGAAGAAATATTGAATGCCGGTGGAATTTTTAACTATGCTCGATTGAAAGGAGATTTTGCTTCGTGAAGACCTATCGCATAACGGTTTTACCCGGGGATGGAATTGGCCCGGAAGTGGTTGGGGCGGCGATGAACGTGTTAAAAACGGTTGGTAAGAAATTTGACTTTTCGGCAGAATTAACGGAAGCGCTCATCGGAGGGGTTGCCATTGACGCTGCAGGAACGCCTCTTCCGCCTGAAACCGTTGAAAAATGCCGGCAGGCCGACGCCGTTTTTCTGGGATCGATTGGCGGTCCGAAATGGGAAAATCTGCCCCATTTGCAAAAACCCGAGCAAGGGCTTCTGGGAATTCGGAGGGCGTTGGGAACATTTGCCAATCTGCGTCCTGTCAAAGTCTGGGACGCCCTGATTTCGGCATCAACGCTGAAGCCGGAAATTGTGCAAGGCGTGGATATTATGATTGTGCGGGAATTGACGGGCGGCATTTATTTTGGCAAGCCTTCCGGTTCCGAGGAGCGGGAGGGTGCCCGCACAGCGTTTAACACCATGATTTACCACGATTGGGAAATCGAACGGATTGCAAAAATTGCCTTCGAAATTGCTCGCCAGCGGAAGCACCGCTTAATGTCGGTTGAAAAAGCCAATGTTCTGGCTGTGTCCCAGCTCTGGCGCGAGGTTATTGTGGAGGTGTCCAAAAATTACCCCGATGTGGAAGTTTCTCACGTGTATGTGGACAATGCGGCCATGCAGTTGATTCGGAATCCCGGGCAATTCGATGTGATTGTAACCGGGAATCTTTTTGGCGATATTTTAAGCGACGAGGCGTCCATGCTGACGGGGTCTCTGGGAATGCTGCCTTCCGCCTGCGTGGGCGGGAAAATCGGATTGTATGAGCCTGTTCACGGCTCCGCACCGGACATTGCCGGAACAAACAAAGCGAACCCGCTGGCTTCAATTGCCACCGTTGCCATGATGCTGGAATACAGCTTTGGCGAAAAGAAAGCCGCCCGCGCTATTGAATCGGCAATTGAAAAAACCGTAAAGGACGGTTTTCGAACAGGCGACATTGCCGAAGCCGGTTCATCTGTGTTGTCCACTTCTGAAATAACGGAAAAGGTTTTGGAAAATCTGGAAGGTGCGGCTTGATCTCGGGTAAATTGCCTCGATTGATTGGCTTTTTGATGGCAATTATTTACTTGAACTTCTTTACTGCCGCAAACGACGGGACCAAAATCGGGAAGTACCGTAAACGGTGCCCGAAAACAGAGTGTTTCAGCACCCTTTCCATCATTAGATCCGTGGTTTACCACGGATCCACATGGCAGGAACAACCAATTTAATGGCGCGATTTCGTTGCAAGTTGTGCGGTTTCGGAATCCGCGTTTAATTTCAATAAAATTAATTTGTGTAATTCATGGGTATTCTCCAAAAACCATTAATTGCACAAATTACACAGATTGCAATCCAGTTAACTTTAATAAAATCAATTGGCGTAAATTAGTGTAAATTAGTGGGCAATATCTTTTTAGAGTGAACTCATGCATGAAATTAACGGATAAATTTCCTTTGATTAGATTCCCCACACCCTCAAAAAATTGGCTTAAAAATCCTAACAATTGCTTCTTGCTGAAACAAAATCCTTTTCAAGTCGTATGTTATGACAAAGATGGTTGGTAAGGAAATTGGTTTTTTCTCAAATCAAATCTCTTGCTAATTTCCCAACGGCTATCCGAATTTTTCCGGGAGGCATAATGGAAAATCAAAATTCCGATAAAAAAATGAAATATTTGTATCGGTCCCGTACAAACAAAGTGATTTCAGGTGTTTGCGGCGGAATGAGCGATTATCTGGGACTCGATGCAACACTAATTCGCATTTTGTTTGTGCTTCTGGCTTTCGTAAACGGAATTGGCATTTTGCTTTATTTGCTGGCTCTGATTATTATTCCGAAAAATCCCCGGGCAGAGGAATCCCAAGCGAAAGTACAGGCCGATACTTCAAATACCTCCATTCTTATCGGAGCCATTTTAATTATGGCCGGAATTTATTTTCTTCTTGTAAATTATGCGCCTTTCTGGCTTCCGTTTGATTTCTACTGGCATTGGGTGTTCGATTGGCGTCTTTTCTGGCCCATTATGTTGATTGTGTTGGGTGTTTTTTACATCTGGTATGTGGCTTCCAAACCGGAGAAAAATACGAAAGAATTCTCGCTGGAAAAGGATGAATCACAGAGGGAGGAACCCATGGCACCCCGACAAACGAAATCGAATAAACGGTTGTACCGTTCCCTGACGAACAAAAAGATTGCGGGTGTTTGCGGCGGTTTTGGAGAGTATTTTGGTGTGGATCCCACCTGGATTCGTTTGGGGTGGCTGCTGGTGTCTCTTTTTCACCCGCCCGCCGGAATTTTGGTGTACATTATTCTGGTGATTGTTGTGCCTTACGAAGATCAAAAGACGGAAATAACAAAATGAGAGGTGCTGCTATGAATCGATCGCAATCGATGTGGCCTGGAATTGTGTTGATTGTAATTGGTTTGCTTTTGCTGCTTGATCAACTGGATATTTTATTATTTGATTGGAGTGTCCTCTGGCCGTCTTTGGTGATTTTGCTGGGCATTTTCTTTTTCGTTCGCGTGCCTCACGATCGCGGGGCGGTTTTCCCGGGTGTTCTGTTTTTCCTGTCGGGATTGCTTTTTCTGGCAAAAAACCTGGGCTGGTATCAGCCTTACATTGATGTTTCCATCGGCGGCATATTGATGATTATTCTGGGATTGGCTTTTGTGGCACTGTACGTCGTTCAGCCTGAAAATTGGGGTCTTCTGATTCCGGCAGGACTGTTTCTCTTTTTCGGATTTATCATCTGGGCTGATCGCGTGGGAATTATCGATTGGTACACGCGTCGGCAAATCCTTCGATTGTGGCCGGTACTGCTTATTTTAATTGGTGCCGGAATCGTTGTCAGCGGGTTTCAAGCCTCCAGGCATCCGCAGCAAGACCGGGAAATACCTCCCACCGGTAGTGAGGAAATTTCCGAAGCAGAAAAAACCAATCCGCCTGAATAGCGTGCTTTCTTTCACGTTCCCTGCCCTTTTAAAAGGCAGGAAAATTAAACCGGATAATTCATAAACTCTTGCCACGAAGGCAGCAAAACATGAAGGATATTGTAACCAAGCGCTAACGGCGCCTCTGTCGATAAAACAGTGTCGATAGGTGATTCCTTCAGAATTCTTTTGCGTGTTTCGCAGAATAACAGTGAGATTCTTCAGTCGCTTGGCTCCTTCAGGATGACCGTGCGGCAGGCGTCGAGTGAGGCGCCATTAGGCAGATTGTATCGAGATGACCGCATTTCTTCCCCTTGTCATTCTGATGAGGCAGCACTTCGATTTTGCTCAGTGACCGCCTGCTTCGACAATGCTCAGCAACCGCGCCTCGACAATGCACGGATTATTTTTACAGATTAGCACCGATGATTGTCTTGAACATAAGCAAATCCGCCCGTGTTGAACCCGCCCAAGGCGGGTTCAACAGTTCCGCATTCCTAGATAAATCTACAGCTGTTAAACAACTCCACTGTTTCTTCCAGAACCAATTTTCTTGTCCGGCGTTTTGGTTATGGTTATTTTTCTCAAAATCCGGGATTAAAAATATACCTATTGGACCTACCATAAATATCACTATAAATCCTATAATATCAGCATAATACGTAATTCCAACAATGTGAATTTGTTGTGGATAAATTGTTAATTAATGTGGATAACTTGTACGATATCCACCCGCTCATCGCTTAGGTATGCACCAGGTTTTACTCTGGTATTTCAGGTCTTCGTGTCTTTGTAGCCTACGAATTTTATTGGCCAAATACATATCTTCCATTTTTAACATTAACGTTTGGGGGTATATGGGTTTGTTCAAAAAGATCATAACCTTGTTTGAGATTTTCCCAGAAGTCAAACCATTTTGAATCGCGATGTTTTTCAATATTTTGGCCCGTCATTCTGAATGGAAAAATGTGAACCCGAAAAAAATTCTGGCCATTTCGGAGAGCGGCGTCAGCGAGTGCATAAATTTCTTCGATTGATGTGTCAGTCATAGCAAAACAACCGATAGAGACGCAATTTCCATGTACCATAAGTGCCGCTCCCGTTCTGTTGTGGAAGCGATCATATTTATTGGGATAGCCAATATTAAATGAAAGATGAAACTTACTATTCGGATTTAAACGATTAGGTGTTACATAATAAAAACCTTCAGGTGCTTTTC
This sequence comes from uncultured Deferribacteres bacterium, assembly GCA_964543425.1. Taxonomy (GTDB): domain Bacteria; phylum Zhuqueibacterota; class JdFR-76; order JdFR-76; family BMS3Abin05; genus BMS3Abin05. The sequence continues at coordinate 455 of CAZIYL010000072.1, read as the reverse complement.
CATCCCCCTTTTTGATTTTTGGGCCAATTCCCATTCCTCCATACGTGCAAATTTTGTAGGTTTTAAAAAGTTGAAATTGTTTGCTATTCTTAACCCACATTTCCAATTGCATGGGTTCTTTGAATATTCGGATGAAAATAGGGGCGCCCCAGTTAAGGTTTACCTTTTGCATTTCTTTTTTGAGTCGGCGTTTCACACGTGCAATCGCTGTTCGGGATTTATCACTCTCTGGAATTTTCTGGCTATAGACCGCGATGGAAGTAAATAAAATACTTAAAATAAGCCCGGTTAAAATACGTTTCATGACGTACATTTCATTTCGGTTTTAATCAAATATCGATAGTTATTGTCTAACTTAAAGTAGTTTTATCAAACATGAAAAGTTAATTTTCCCCGTTACTTGTCAAGGGTCACATTATTCCCCAGTTTTCAGGGTCAGGATATTCCCCACCCGT
>CAZIYL010000071.1:0-10715 GCA_964543425.1 uncultured Deferribacteres bacterium | reverse complement strand
GGCATCGATACCACTGTAGCCCCAGGGGACGATTCAACGCGGTTAACAATTTATTTGACTTCTTGTGATGGAGATTCCAAACGCTTGATGGGACAACCGGATAAACCGGAACATTACATTAATGTTCAGTTTATCAGGAAATTGCCACAATTTTGCTTTAATAACACGCTGGGTTGGTATCTAATTGTTACCGCCTCTGTGACTGACTATGAATGGTCATTCTCTTATCAGTAAACCGATGCCCAAATAGCAGCGGCAGGGGTTTCTTTGGAGGATTCCCTAACACTGTGCTGGAGCGAGGATTTTGGCAATAGCTGGCATTATATGAGTAATGTCAGCGTGGACACGGCATCTAATCGCCTTCAGATCAGTGGGATAACCCATTTTTCCTTGTGGGCTGCAGGCCAAACCCCCTTTTCACAGTTTTTCCCTGTTGAGTTAAGTTCTTTTACCGTAAAGCATATCGCGGCTCAACAGGTTCTTTTATAATAGCGGACCCACACCGGGACCAACAATCTGGGGTTTGAGGTTCAAAGAAAATCTGATTCCGGTATCTTTTTCAAAATTGGTTTTATGCGCGGGCATGGTTCAAAGAACCATTCCCAAAGTTATCAATTTGTTGATTATCCAAAAAAGCCGGGCGAGTACGTGTATCGTCTTAAGCAAATCGATGTGAATGGCCATTTTCACATTTCAGAAGTAGTGAAAGCTACGGTTCAATTCCCAATTACCTTGTTAGTGTTGAAGAATTACCCCAATCTCTTCAATAGTAGCACGGTCATTCAATTTTTCGGTGCATGAAAAGTATTCGGGCCAAAAGGCAGTGGTGACGATTTATGACATCATATGAAAGGCAGTGAAGCAATTTACCCTTCACGGGGTCAAGGCCGGATTTCATGAGCTTCAGGGGAATGGTATGGATCAAGAGGGATCATCGGTCTCTTCAGGGATTTTCTTTTATCGACTGCAAATAGACCCTGTTCGCAAAATGTCCAAAATGATCCCGTTAAAGTAGTTCGAGATGGTTAGAATTGCAAAGTTTGATTTTTTGAGGTATTATTACGGACTCTAATAAGAAATTTATCAATGTTGATGTTCAGAAGGAAAAAACAAGTATAGAAAAATGGCTCTATTTCCCGCGGCCGAGAAGAAATTTCAATCAGAAGTTGCATTAGCAAAGTTTTGCAATTTACGTTTTCTTTAGGCAGAGCATGCATAGATTTCGCCTATAATATGCACATTTGCCTTGTTATTCCATGATTTTTTGAATATATTATTTTGCGAGGAAAAATAATGGAGATTAAGGGTATATAATGAAAAGAATGTTTGAACAATCTGATCCAAATAATGCTATAAAGTTATTGGTTATTGAAAATAAAATTTTCTACAAAGCGGGTTTTAAAATTGGTTTTCTAAAGGGAATTGTAACTATTTTTCTGGCCTTTGCCCTAGTGCTTTTTGTTTCCTTTTTATTTCGTAAGCCCTTGCAGCAGAAGTTCCTAAACACTGTGGTCTTGTCTGCCTCAGAGCAAATCTTTACATCTTTCCCAGATGGCTATTTTATTCACAAAAGGGAGCATGTTATGCAGGTGCTGGATGATTTTACTAATGCTGCAGCCGATCACCGTCTTTCAAAGGAGGATTATTCTTACGTTGCTAAGATGGTCGTAATAAATTTGCAGGATAGATACTTACCCTATCAGGAACTGACAGATCTGGTAAATGAAATTAGCCGGTTGGCAAATAAAAAAATAGAGAGTTTAGAGAATGGAACGAAATTGGCCTGATATTTGGAAAATAGGTCTCATTGTCCTATTGTTAACCACATCGGTCAATTCTCATGCCCGACCCATCTTTGATCAAGCCGATACGCTTCTTGTATTAAACGATTCTCTTGCTGGTTCGTCATTGGGTAAGGTGACGGGGGGGCAATTTCTGTCCCCTTCCGGGTGGAAGGTTTCCGATCCGGGTGCGATGATCTTTTATGATCTGAATACGTATATTTCGAATGGATCCCTTGAAATTACTGTGACCAATTTTGATCCACGGAGCGAAAACACCTTCAAAAGGCACCACGTGATTTCAATGTATACGAACAAATGGGGCGAGCATCATCAGATTGAATTTTTGGATACAGATTGGAATTTTCACACTGGCTTTAATTATCGAGAAGGGATCAAACTCCAATCAGCAACATATGGCGACAATAAGCAAGTTGTCTTGCCTGCCGATTCACTAAAATGGGACGAAAATCAAATCTACCGCCTGAAATTCGTTTGGAATGGGGATACTGTTCGATTCTATAGAAATGATACATTATTGATTTGTACAAGCCATTTGCATAGATTTTTATTACGCTATATCTTTTTGGGAAGGGATCGAACGATCAGTGGTGATTATGTCACTAATTACCACTTTCAACAATATCCGGCTATGGTGGGGCCCATCTTTTCGAATCTGGTGGTTAAGAAAATTATTGCTGATTCGTTGAGTGAGGTCCCCCGGTTACTCTCTTTTTCCTGTACAAATACATATGCCAATGCGGCGCGCTTGAAATGGGAATTGTCCATACCAGGTATCTCGCGCCTTGAATTCAGGACTTCGGAAATGGACCCATGGGACCGCACCTATTTGATTGGACCGCCTGAGCGGAATTATGAAATCTGTTTAGATAATCTGCAGCCTGACAAGGGATATGAAGCACGTGTGGTTATCAAAGATGAAGCAGGAAATGAGTACCCAAGTGCTCCTATTTCTTTTCAGACGAGGTCGGGAGGTATTTATCTTTTTAAACCTCAAAAGGACACCTTTGTAGAAAATTCTGATGTTCTTGGGCCGGCAAGAAATCTGGCCAATATGGGTTGGCTCTACCTAATGGTAGGTCAATCGCGCGAGTTATTTTTGCAGTTTCCTACGATTGAGAAAAGTCTTACCCCACGATTGGCCAGGTTACGATTGCATACCAGAAATACGGATGGCCATTTGTCAAATATTTGTGTTTGGAAACTGGATACTCCATGGAGCGAAGATTCCACCACGTGGGAGAACAAACCCTCCCTTCCGGATAGCTGCCTTCTGAAGGGCACAGGCGGCATTTTTTTGCCGGACAAATGGGCAGAATACAATTTGAATGTCACAAAACCATTGAGTCATGGCTTGAATATTGCAATAACTAGTCCAGATTCTGGCTGGGTGTCTTTCGATTCAAAAGAATCTCTTGCTGGGCAACCTGAGCTAATTCTTGATTTTAGAAGTAATTATAATCTGAAAGGTCTGGTTGCCACTCCGAGGGGAACTCCAATTCCATGGGTGAACGTTAGGTTTTTTTGCCTTGATGATAGTTCTTATTTGTCTCTGCGTGATACAATTGAAACAGATAAAAGCGGCACTTTTTCTATCCCTCTTGAATTCGGGAATACCTATAAAATTAAATTTAACAGGCCAGTTTATTCTGATGATTGGAATGCCATTTCTATTTATGATGCCTATTTAGCTGCGAGATTGGCTGTTGGAATTGATAGTGAGACGGAATTCACCAAAATAGCAGCTGATGCCAATGCAGATGGTTTTGTAACGATTTATGATGCATTGCTAATTGCAAAGAAGGCGCTGGGTATGGACGTTGCTACCTTACCCAGGCATTGGACATTTTTAGAGAGCCCGGTATTAACAAATATGGACTCTGATTCTATATCCATTAATTCCTTTGGGGTCTTGGTCGGTGACGTGGATTTTAACTGGTCCTGGTTGAATCCCGAAAAGCCAGCTTTTCAAAAGATTGAACCAGCAGGTCAATTTTCTGTCGAATACGGAGATTCTTCTGTCATAGTTCATCCGAAATGGCCAGGGTATGTAAATATGGGGGCTTTTTCAATCGATCTTTCCTATAGTGCGGATGTTCTCAAATTGAGACAAATTTCCTGGCCAGAAAGGATGAAAAAGTGGAGGTTTGTTAACAATAGCCGGGAAGGGAGGATTCGAATTGGAGGTTTTGCTTCAGTGAAGTCAAATGTCTCCATAAATAATTTTCGATTGATTTTTTCGAGAATCAGATCAAATGAAAATTTTAAAATAGTAATTAATAAGATTCAATTGGACAAATGGGAAAGAAGCGATATTTTAGTCGATAGGGCTGGTTTAAACGAGAATATTGGGTTTCGAATTTTCCCTAATCCCTTTAATATGGCCACCCGCATTGAGTGGGATTTAAATGAACAAGGGCCTGTTCAGCTTATTATTTATAATGCAATTGGGCAAGCTGTTTATACAAAGGTATTGCCTTACTCTATGGGCCGTCGAAGCTTTGTTTGGAGGGGGGAAGACGATCACAATGAGCCCATGTCATCCGGTCTTTATTTTTGTGTCCTAAAAATTAAGACAAGCATATTTAGGCAAAAGATTTTGTTATTAAAATAGGAGACTTGGGCAAAAATGAGCGCATGGAAATGGGGGGTGTGGATGTTGTGGATTTTGCTGGCAAGCCATCCTGTTTTATCTCAGATTTCAATTAGCGTGGATAGCTTTTACGCTAGCCGAGGGGACACAATTTTATTGCCCGTTTGCGTTGGAGACGTGACGGATTCCAATATTGAATCCATGCAGTTCGATTTCTTCTTTTCAGATTCCATATTATTTCCAATTGACGGGACTCTTAAGGGAACCATTGCAGAGGACTGGGGAAATCTATTCTTAAATAAAAACAACTCCGGTGAATTGCGTTGTGGAGCATTTGGCGTCGATTATTTGTCTGGTTCTGGCGTGTTGGTTTTTTTTAGGTTTTTGGTTGTGGGCGATTGGGGGGATTCCACGGCATTGGAAATAAGGAATTTTGTATTCAACAATGGTTCGCCGGCGATCGCAGTTAACAATGGGCGGCTAATTGTTGAAAAAAAGGTCAATTTAATGATCCATTCGAATATACCAAATCTGCTGGTTCAGGTTGACGGAAAATCGCATAGGTTGCCTTTCTCTATAGAGGTAAGCCCCTTTTCCATACATCCCATTTCTTTTGACTCTGTATTGATTGAATCAGCGGGCGCGCGTTATGTTTTCAGATCGCGGAGTGATGGAAAGTCTTTCGGTTTGCCGGTGGAAGTGGATTCGACGGATCTTGACCTGGGTTTGATTTATCAGAAGCAGTTTTTCTTAAACATTAATTCAAGCTATAATCATACAGAGGGGGAAGGCTGGTATGATGCTGATTCTATGGCACATTTTAATGCTGCCAAATATGATTCCGCCAGCAATAGTATTCGGTATTATTTTCTTTATTGGAGCGGCGATACGCTTTTGACAAATGAAAGTGGAACGATTAAGATGAATACCCCTAAAACATTGACTGCAAATTATGTTGAAGAGGATTATATCGCTATTTCATATAATATTGAAAACGCAGGCGGAACGATTCCTTCAGTTCCAGGAGTATGGGTGGAAAAAGGAGAGGAATTGGAGGTAACAGCATTTCCTGAAGGCGGCTATTATTTTTTGGGTTGGGGAGGGGATACATCTTCCACAGTGAACCCTTTGGTATTTACTGTAACACACCCCTTTAACTTAATTGCCAAATTCGGGAATATTTTTCCAGTGGAGCTTTCTGCATGGAGTGTGAAAGCTTTCCCGGGTAGGGTCGTAAAATTAGTCTGGAGAACAAAATCTGAAACAGATAATTATGGATTTTATGTTCAAAGAAAAGATTCGACCTCTTGTTTTAAGGATATTGCATTTATAAAGGGACATGGAAACAGCACTGCGTCACATACATATTTATTTACAGATAAAAATTTAGACAAAGGCAATTATTCTTATCGTCTGAAACAGATAGATTATTCTGGCAAATGTAGTTTTTCATCTTTGAAAACTGTCCAGGTATTGCCAATAGGCGAAAATTTTTTTGTAGAAAATTATCCCAATCCATTCAATCCTTCAACGACCATCAATTATCAATTGTCTGAAGGTGCCAATGTGAAGATATTTGTCTTCGATCTCTTGGGCCGCCGTATCCGAACTTTAGTTGATAAGGTTGAGGAAGCCGGCAATCACAGCGTACGGTGGGATGGATACGATGAGAATAGTATGCAGGTTCCAGCAGGGGTCTATATTGTCAAAATGAAAGCCAATCAGTTCAACGCGATTCGAAAGATGATTCTCATAAAATAGGCTTTCATTTGAAAAAGGTAATTAGGAAAGGTCGCTGTGGGAGATCCCCGCAGCGATCTTTTGGCATGGAAATTGAAGTGAAAAATATGTAATTCAATCTAAATAATTGGCAAATAATAAAAAATATTTTATATTTATAATGAATTCCGATTCACTTATTTATTAAAATATCAGGAATTTATATTTGACTTTACTTGTTAAATTAATTTGCTTGCGCCGATATTGTTTCTTAATCTGCTTAAATTTGTTACAAGCTTACCCGATATGGCTAAAAGAAATACAATATTTTATTTATTTATGAAGAGAAAATTGCTGAAAATTATTTTTATTTTAATGCAATTTTTACTTTTTGCAACAGCAAAAATAGGTGCAACGCAATATGATCCTTCTGGATTGGGAATTCAAAATGCAAAATTAGGTGCGCGATTTGATTTTGATTTCCAATTTGCAAATGCTGACTATTCTAACCGGAAATCACCTGGTGTTTATACGGGGGTATTAGGAACGGAGGCCGACAATTTGGACAGATTTGTTGTTGCCACTTTTCTCCAGAAGGATCGATCGGTTGAATCTTTTAGGTTTGGTGAACAGGACCCCTATCATGCATATCACAATGTGAGTGTTTCGATTGAATTGACACGAATGAAATTGGAAGGATATCATCAGAACAATCTAAAAGTTAGCTTCATTCAGATAAATCCTTTTGTACCAACAGATTCCTTGAATCAGTCGGACAATTTAATCAATATCGCCCCTGTTTTTATTCAGAAATTGATTGTGGAGAATTTGAGTGACACAACGCAAACGGGTTATGTGCTGCTTTCTCATTCAGATGCTTTTGAAATGAATAGCGATTCTTTGCAAAATCAAAACATTCTTTTGCTACAGGGTGAAAATGACAATGGGGGGGTGCGAGCCTTTTGTTTGGCCGATACGCTTCCAATTTTGGAGTATGAGATAGGTGATTCCATTTTCGATCATTTTAATGAAAATGGACGTCTTAGAAATACTGTTTCAGGAAAAAAATCGCAGGGGGGATTTTCATGGTATTTTTCACTTCGTCCGGGGGGAAAAAAGAGTTGGACATTTTATTATGCTGCCTATTACAACGGTCTTGTTATGAAAGATATTCGATTTTCGCCCCCTGATTCGCTTCGCTTTGCATATACTAATTGGTTTCATTCCGTCTTTGACGTACTGCGCTGGAGTATTAGGAATTGTCGGACTATTTTGACGAAAACTGAGAATTTTGAACAATTGATGTCGAATTCTCTTTTATCAAGTGAAGAAAAATTTACAATATCTCAAGCATTTCATTCTTATTTTCCAAATACCTATCTATTATCCAATAGTACCGGCGCTGATTTAAGATACTATGTTTGGGAAGGTCAAGTTAAGTATATCAGTACATTAGATGTGGCCTACGAGGTGGGTCTGTTTGAGGGGCTAAAAATTCCTTGGGCATTGAAAATGCAAATACAGGAATGGGAAAAAATAACGCACACTGATGAAGCAGGCATTTATTTTCCGCACGATTTGGGGCGCGGCGATGAGATTACCCCGCAGCAGGCCTACGCTTATCTAGGTGCGGATATGGCCGTGGAAGAGAATTGTGACTATATTCTTCTTTTGTACTGGTATTGGAAACAAACGGGCGCCGATGATTTCATATTAGCCCGAAAGAATCTTCTTCAAGAGGTGCTGCAATCCCTTCGAAACAGAGATTCTAATCACGACGGAATCAGCGACTATTATTCTTTTTTTACTACAATTGACCAGAGGGAAGCCATTCATTGCGCAGCGGAAAACAGCTACATTGGGGTGAAAGAAATTGCCTCCTTTTTAGCCAGTGCTGAGATATTTCGCAGTCTTCAGGATTCTGCTCTGGTTCATCTTTGCAAGAGCTACGCTGATACTACGATGCAAACCCTCATGAATTCACCGCAAAGTGCTGGCAATTTGGATGGTCGTTTCCCTATTATTCATTACTATGGTGACAATCAAAATATGACTGATTTATGGAATTTCTATGGTCAAAATGATTATTGTGGAGATTTCCCCAGCAATTGGAATACAGCAACTGTGATTATTCCTGAAGGATTGCTCTATCTTTTACTTGGAGGCTATGATTTTTCTTCGCTGTCATCCTTCATCCATCAACTGATGATTTCAAACAGGGCGCATTTTGAAATTTGCAATCAAGGACACGCCTATACTTATCTTTCTTCGGAAAAAGAGAGAACTTGGCTGTCAAAATTATTTGACAACGAAATGATCAATCAATATTTAAATACGATGTTTCCCAATAACCCCCATTATCAGATTTCTGCCATGAAACAGGCTTTTTCTCTTCTTTCAACAAAGGCAAATCGTGGCTATTCGGATGCTTGGGAAAACCCAGAAGGAGACAGGCGGGGGCTGGATTACTATCCCAGGGGAATAAATTCTTTCGGTTTTTTGGTTTTTAATCAGTTTGACCGCTATGTTGCATCTATTCCACTAAAAATAAATTGTGGTGGTGATTCGGTGGATGGTTGGCGGGCCGACGTCTATGAGATGGGACAAAGGGGCACGTTTATTACAGCTGATTCTATCCGTGGAGCGGGAAATGTTCCAATGGCAGTGATGCAATCAGAGTCATATGGAAGCGATGGCACTGGCTACGAAATTCCGGTGGAAAACGGTGAATACAAAGTTACCCTTTATTTTGATGAAATATATTACCTTCCTGGTATTCACAATGGGACACGAATTTTTGATATTTCCATCGAGGATTCCATCTACGTGGAACAATTGAATATTTTTGAACGGGTAGGCGGTGATAGTGTTTTGAAGTTAGGGCCTTTTTCTGTACGCGTAAATGACGGTTATTTGTCCATTGTGGGCCTTAATCACCGAGGTTCGGATATTCATAATAAATTTAATGGCATTATGGTTGAATATGCAACGCATCCTAATATCTACAACATTATAGTTCGCAATGTGCGGATTCATAGTGCAGAAATTGAATGGAATACGGATATTCCTACGCAGGGAAAAATTGAATATGGTCTGTCCGATTCTCTTGGCAATTATTCGCTCGTGGATTCTGTTTTTTCCTTCCACCACATTTTGGAAATCGACTCGCTACTGTCGAATTCGCAATATTATTATCGCGTGGAATGCTGGGATTCCAGCCTGAATAAATCCCACTCAGCGATTGGAATGTTTTCTACTGTGGCTGATACGACCAAACTATCAGTTGAAATTGCTCGGTTTTCCCTACAAATAGAACCGCCGCACCGAGTTTTGTTGCATTGGACAATGAATGCGCAGGAAAATGAGATTTATGGATTCGAAATACAAAGGGCCTCGAGCAGGAATCCATTTGAAAGGATTGGTTTTGTAAGATCAACAAACCAAGGAGGAGCTTGGTTAACTTATCAATATGTGGATAAAGCTATGATTGATTCTTCTATTTGTTATCGATTAAAATTGATTTATAATGATGGAAAATTCTCTTATTCAAAAACTTTTCACGTTAGCAATTTTCTGCCGGAAAAAATCGCCTTATTGGAGAATTATCCAAATCCTTTTACGAAAGAAACGAACTTTCTCTTCTTTATCCCCGAAAAATTCAAATCTCAAAGAATTAAGATCTACATTTACAATATTCGGGGGCAAGTTGTGTATCAAAAAAATTTCATTCATCTTTCAAACTACGTAATGTTCAAATGGAATGGTCAAAACAATTCGAAAGTTTTAGTTTCGTCGGGCATCTATTTTTTTGTGTTATCCTGCTCGCACCAGATTTTTTCACAGAAAGTTTTATTTATACAGTAATTTGTTAACACTCAGTAAATTTGGCGATCAGGAGGCGATATGAAATCTGTCAAAATGTTAATGGCAATATGGTTATTAGGAATGCTCAGCGTGCCCATACAGGTATATTCGAAGAGTTCAATCAATTTTGTGCTCTATCGGAATGATGGCAAGGGTCAATTTGTTAGGATAATTGCAGCTGACACGATTGACGTTCTTGATACTTGTCAGTACGAATTAAGGGTTTCTTTTGATGGCAATGACCCGATCATTAATCAGCCTAATAAAAAACAAATATTGGGCCTAAATTTACCAGATTTTGTATCATGGAAAGATACACTCGCGGATAGAGGCTATGGAGTAACTATTCGTGTTCCGTTTCATATTTTTGCCATCCAAAAGTCAGGTGTTTTCCGTCTAAAATTCCAAGCGCGGGTCTTGGCTCATAATTACCAGGTTTTATTGCAGGAGGATTTTGCAACAACAATTTGTGTCCGGCCTTTTATTGAGAGAGAACCACTCTTCTCGCAAGGGCAAAGCAATGTTGTCATCTGGTATCCGTCAGGAAATGTCTTCAATCAAGAAGTCGAGATAAATTCGAGAGCAAGAAGACTAGAAAAAACAGCTTTCACACCTAATAAAAGAGAAATTGTTTTTGAAAATTTGTCCGATGGCCAAGAATATTATTATTTTATAAAGTCTCTTTTGCGGAATGGTGGGGATCTCATTGAAATCCATTCCGACACTCTCTATTCCAC
>CAZIYL010000070.1:0-10719 GCA_964543425.1 uncultured Deferribacteres bacterium | reverse complement strand
TTTATTATTGTTCATTATAATACAAGCTGTTAGATAAAACTCGCAACGGTAGAGCTTTGAATCAAAACCTATTAAAATTTACGTTGAATTGCAATAAATTCTCTTGCTTTTTTAAATAATTGACCGTAAAATTAGTTAATTGGGAATTTTCTTTTGCAGTCTCGCCATTCCGGGTTTTGCCCGGTATAATCGGCTTAATTCATTGTAATAACTTCCCGAAATTAAAAGGAATATTTTTTAGGAGCAGATTAATGTTTATCCAAACCCCCCAAAAACTCAGTGAACACGTCCATTTTATTGGAAGTCCGATGGTGTGCAACTTTATCATCGATGCGCCGGAGGCATCTCTGATGGATGCCGGTTACACCGTTTCGGCTCCCGGGTTGCAAGCAGACCTAACCCGTATTTTGGGAGATGTGAACCGCCTTCGGTTTCTCTTCCTCACCCATTCCCACTACGACCACATCGGGAGCGTGGCATTTTTGAAGAGAATAAATCCTCAGCTCATTGTAGCCGGACACCCCCGGCTGCAAAAAGTTTTTTCCAACCCCCGTGCGCTTTCGCTCATTCGGGAGCTCAACTCTCAGGCCGAACGGTTTTCACCCCTTTTAGAGACCTATCGCGAAAAAACGCGCATCGATCAACTGACACTGGATCGGCCGGTTGAAGACGGCGAGGTTTTCCGGTTGGGCGACGGTGTGACCCTCCAGGCGTTTTACTCCCCGGGACACACACGCGATTGCACCTGGTACTATCTGCTTCCCGATCAGGTTCTTTTCGGCGGAGACGGATTGGGTGTGTACACCGGCGATGGCAGCGTAATGGCCGAATTTACCTCCAGTTTTGAAAGCCTAATGACTTCCCTCCGGCGCTTGCAATCTTTGGACATTGAGATTCTGGCTCTACCTCACAGCGGCGTGGTTGCGGGAAAAGAGGCCGTAGTAGAACACATTCGGAAAACCCTGAACGAAAACCAGCGCTACCACGACCGCATTTTGCAGGGCTTGAAGGAACACAATGGAGACAGCCAAAAGGTGGTAGACAACATGACCCGCGAGGAATACGAAACCCGGGGAATTTACCAACCGGAAGAGGCTTTTCGGCTCAATCTGGAGGCCATGGTCAGAGTTGTGGTACGAGAACTGAATAGCTGAAATGGGTAATGTCTTTTGTTGAGGGCCAAAGGTTTTCCTTATATTTTTGGGGAATCCTATCGTATCTTTGTAATGGGGTATCTAAGTTTACCCAATAAAACTTGTAGAAGGGGAAGCGAAAAAACCAAATATTACAAAAAAGTAACTTGACATTCCGCCTTAAAATATTTAGCTTATGAATGTTTCTTTCTCTTTTCTTCTTCTCTAACAAAAAATAACTGAGAAAAAAGTTTTGGTAAAGTTCACGAAAAATCTATTGGCGGCCCTAACCCTATTTTATTTTTTGTGTGCTCTCTTTTTGTGCCAACCTCAGGAAATGACCGCCCAAACCCTGAATATTCAATCTTATAATGTGGAAGATGGCCTGGCACAATCGCAAGTGCAAACAATTATCCAGGATTCGGTAGGCTACCTATGGTTTGGTACCGTGGACGGACTTTCCCGATTCGATGGAACCACCTTCGTTAATTTCACGGTCAAGGATGGGCTGGCGTCAAACGAAGTCACTGCCTGCACCAAACTTCGTGATGGAACCCTCTGGTTTGGTCACGGTGATGGCAAAATTACGGTTTATTCCTCTTTTACGCAGCGTTTTTACAAATTTCGCAACGGTAAAAAATTATGCAGCGGTCCCATTACTTCCCTTTTTGAAGATAGTAGACATCGCATCTGGATTGGCACCAGTAATAACGGCATTTACAAATATGAAAACCAAAAACTCTTTCATTTTACCAGAGAAAATGGGTTGCCCCGTGACAGTATTTTTTCAATTTGTTCTCTTGATTCAATTACAATCTGCTTGGGCACAGAAAACGGGCTCTTTAAGATTTCAGAAAAGGAGGATTCCAATCATATTAGAGCCAGAGTTTTCTCCCCTGAAAATAAGCAACTTCAGGACCAGATCAACAGTATTTTTCTAGATTCCCGCGAACATTTGTGGATTGGAACATTAAATAACGGTCTGTTTGAATATCGTTATTCTCCTGAAAATTCCAATGACTGGGCCTGGCGTCATTATTCCGAACAAAATAATTTCCCCAGTGACTGGATCCAAACCATTTTTGAGGATCAAGATCATAATATTCTCATAGGTACTTATGGTGAGGGAATTGTCAAGCTTACTGCATATGGCAACATCAGGAATCCAATGTATCATTTTTTCTACATTGATCAAAGCCAGGGATTGCCAACAAAAGATATGAATGCTATTTATCAAGATTCTGAGGGGAACTATTGGTTTGGTACCGATGGCGGTGGTGTGGCAAAATTTCGGGACAGCAGCTTTATGCTCTTTACAAAAAAGGATGGGCTTCCGGATAATTCTGTCTGGGCGATTAATCAGGATAAACGCGGCCATTTTTGGATTGGGACAGAAAAAGGTCTCGCTACTTGCAACTTGGGTTCTGGACGGTTGGGGAAAATATCGTTTAAAGAATTGACACAGAAAGACAGTCTAACTGATTATCATATTCTCAGTATTTATGTTGATATCGCGGGAAATCTCTGGATTGTTAAAAACGGAAATGGGGTCACCAGATTAAATCCCGTTACGCATCAAATTAAAAACTTCCATGATCGTAATGGTATTCCATTTGATGATGTTACAACCATTGCTTCGGATAAGAATCACAATTTATGGTTTGGAACATTTACTCACGGGACTTTTCTTTACAAAATTAAAGAAAATAAATTCAAACTATTTGGAAGAAAAGAAAGGCTTGCGGGCAACTGTATCAATCAAATTTGCATAGACCATTCCGGCAGGCTCTGGTTTGCAAGCAATGAGGGATTATCCTGTTATGATGGAGTTCATTTCCGGAATTTTGCTGAAAAAGAGGGTTTGAGCAGCCCAGAAATTATTTCCGCGACCGTTGATTCCAGCAATCATGTGTGGGCAGGAAGTTCCGGGGGCGGCGTTTTTATTTTCGATGGGACCCGTTTCAAGAATTACAGCACAAAGAATGGCCTCAGCGGCGATTTTATTTACTCGCTGGTGGCCGATGGCAATCAATCTATGTGGCTCGGCACCAGCCGCGGGGTGGATCGCTTTAATCTGAAAGATTCCACAATTACTCATTTTGGAAGACGGCAAGGATTCCTCGGAGTAGAATGCAATCAGGCTGCCGGCTTCCTTGACAAATATGGCACGCTTTGGTTTGGAACCATTCATGGTCTGGTTCACTACAATCCACGATTGGCGCGTCCCAATTCACGTCCTCCAAAAATCAAACTAACAAGAGTCGATGTTTTTTATCGAAAAGTCCCATTTGACCAAGGGTTAAAACTCAATTACAAACAGAATCATTTGGCCTTTCATTTTGCAGCCCTCAGCTTTAGTCAGCCCCGTCTCATTCGTTACCGGTATAGATTGCGCGGATACAACAAAAGGTGGTCTCCCCTGTCGAGCGAAACAAGTGCAGTTTACACAGGATTGCCCCCGGGTCATTACGTTTTTGAGGTGGAGGCAAAAAACGAAACGGGCATTTGGGGCTCAAAAATGGCAACCCTTGATTTTAAAATTGCTCCACCTTTCTGGCAAACATGGTGGTTTCTGCTGATTGCTGTTTTCGTTGTATTGGGAGGGACTTCTTCTGCTATTCGAATTCGATCAAAAAGAAACCGCGCCAGACGGGAGTATCTGGAAAGCAAGATTCGGGAACGCACGAGGCAACTCAATGAGGAGAAGGAAAAACTTCAAAAAACACTGGATGCGCTTGCCAGTAGCGAAAAGAAACTAAAAACGGTTACTTCCGCTGTAGATGCCTATCTTTGGAGCGCCGATGTAGATGTCAATGGAAATATTAAGCACACCCTGTACACCGAAAATGTAACTAAAATTACAGGATATTCGGCAGATGAGTTTCTGAAACCGAATTCAAATTTATGGTTGGAAAATATCTACCCTGAGGATAGGGAATTTACAGAAAATGCGATAAAAAAGCTGCTTAGCGGAGAAGCGGTTTCGGGAATCTACCGAATTCAAAGAAAAGACAGGCAAATTCGTTGGGTTTATGACCGGGCAACGCCTGCAAAAGACAAGGCTGGTCGAGTGATTCAAATAAACGGAATTTGCACGGATATTACAGATTTCAAGAAAGCTCAGGAAGCATTGGAGGAAAGCGAAGAAAAATTCCGCACCCTGGCCATTTCTACAGCGAGCGCTATTTTTATTTATCGCGAGAATTTTTTGTATGTGAATCCGGCCATGGAAAGAGCTACGGGCTATTCGGCCCAGGAATTGCTTTCAAAAAAATTCTGGGAAATTGTTCACCCGGATTTTCGGGAAAAGATCAGAAATTTGGGCATTCTAAGACTCGCGGGAAGAACAAAAGAAATTCCTTCACGCTATGAATTCAAGATTTTAGCAAAATCAGGCAAAGAACGGTGGGTCGATTTTTCAACAAAAAGCATTATTTTTAACGGGGAAAAAGCCTTTCTGGGAACGGCCATTGATATCACAGATCGAAAAAAAGCCGAGCAAGCCCTTCAGGAGAGGGAATCACAACTTCGCACGCTTATTAATGCTATGCCCGATATCGTGTGTTTCAAAGATGGAGAAGGCCGCTGGATTGAAGCCAATGAAGTTGATCTGAAATTGTTCCAAATTGAGAATGTGCCTTACAGGGGCAAAAAGGATTCAGAATTGGCTGCGTACAGCGAATTTTATCGCGATGCTTTTCTCACCTGCGAAGACACAGATGAAGCGGCATGGAAAAAGGGAACAATTTCCCGTGGCGATGAAATTATTCCCCAACCGGATGGGACGGAAAAAATATTTGATATTATTAAGGTTCCGATTTTTAATGAGGATGGTTCACGGAAGGGCTTGGTTGTCATTGGACGGGACATTACGGAAAAGAGAAAAATGGAGCAGGAGCTCCTGAAGGCGGACAAGTTAGAATCCCTGGGACTTCTGGCCGGCGGCATCGCCCATGATTTCAACAACATTTTAACCGGCATTCTGGGAAATATTTCTCTGGCAAAAATGGAAATTAATCCGGATGAGGAAATTTACGAAATTTTGTCCGAGGCTGAAAATGCCTCGCTTCGGGCCAAGGATTTGACCCGGCAATTGCTGACGTTTTCAAAAGGCGGGGCGCCGGTTCGAAAGATTATTTCAATCAGAGATTTGATTAAAGACACGGGCCGATTTACGCTTCGTGGCTCCAATATTTCATTTGAAATGAACGCCAAAAATGATCTCTGGCCGGCAGATGTAGACGAGGGACAGATCAGTCAGGTGTTAAACAACCTGATTATTAACGCCAAACACGCCATGCCGAGCGCAGGAACCATTCGGATTCGGGTAGAAAACGCCGTTATTGAGGAATCAATGAGTCTGCCACTTACCGTCGGGAAATACATTAAAATTTCCGTGGCAGATAATGGAATGGGCATTCCAAAAGAGCATTTATCCAAAATCTTTGATCCCTATTTTACTACCAAACAGCAGGGAAGTGGTTTGGGCTTGGCCAGTGTTTATTCAATTATTAAGCGCCACAGAGGGCATATCGAGGTGGAATCGGAATTGGGCAAGGGAACATGCTTTACCCTTTATCTTCCGGCATCCACAGAATTACCCGAAGAAACCATTACCAAAGTTGAGAAGTTTGAATCAGGTCGGGGTCGGATTTTGGTAATGGACGATGAAAAAGTGATTCGCGATGTCGTTTCCCGAATGCTGGACCGCCTGGGCTACGAGGTAGTGGTTACACGCGAGGGACAGGAAACTTTAAATGTTTACCGTGAGGCTTTGGCCAAAGGCGAAGTATTTGATCTGGTGATTTTGGACATGACCATTCCGGGAGGCATGGGCGGCAAAGAAACGATCCGAAAGCTTCTGAAAATTAATCCCAAAGTAAATGCAATTGTTTCCAGCGGGTACTCCACCGATGCGGTTATGGCCGATTATCGTTCCTTTGGATTTGCCGGATTGGCGTCCAAACCCTTTAATCTCAAAGAATTGAGGAAAACCATTTCTGAAGTTCTAAATAATGGCAAATCATCCTGATTTTGGGCTTGTTTTCTCTACCACCGTGAGTTTGAATCAAAAATTCGCTTTTAAATAAAATACATCGAATTCGGAAGCTATTTTAAAGTTAGAGCCTATTTCAAAGTTACGTGATAAAAAAACTCCCCCTTTGGAGACCATGTACCGGTATCAGACGCTCTTTCGGAAGAATCTACTTGCGAATTTACCCGATTTTAAATATATTAAAAACGGTTGGAACACACATTTTTATCTGCCATATTTAATACCCCTGCAGGTTCGCGCGAATCTGAAGAAATCTGAAACGTTTTCTTTTTAATAGTCGCATTTGCATCGAAGCAAGTCAACTGAACTGCCTGTCTTTACAAAGGCCAAATAATTTTTTCTTGTGCCATTAATGGTTTGTTGCAATGAATTCTCTTCGACGATTATTTTGCTTTCCTGTTTTGCTTGTGCTTTTCCTGAGCTGTTCAAGAGAGAAAACGCACAGTCCTCCGAAAGGCCCGATTACCGGCGGTACCGTGAGAATTTCCGCTTTGGCCGAAATCGAAACCCTCGATCCTCAAAAAATTCTTTTCCTACCGGATTTGAGAATTTCATCTCTACTTTTTGAGGGATTGGTTGCCCTGGATGCGCATCAGAAACCGGTGCCGCTTTTGGCCGAAAGCTGGGAAAAGCTGGACGACGGACAACGGATTCGGTTCCGGTTGCGGAAAGGTGTTCGCTTTCAGGATGATCCCTGTTTCCCGGGCGGACAGGGCCGCTCCCTCCGCGCCAGCGATGTAGCCTATACCTTCGAGCGCCTGGCCGATCCTGCCGTAGCCAGTCCCAATGCCTATCTGTTTGCGGGAAAAATTGTGGGACTAAAGGCTTTTCACGAGGGAAAGGCTTCCGGAATTACCGGCATTCAGATTTTGGGGGAAGATTGCGTGGAATTCTGGTTAACAAAACCCTATTATTCTTTCCTGACGCTTCTAACAACCGGACCGGCACAGATCGTACCCCGGGAGGCGGTGGAAACCTACGGCGCCAATTTCGGGCGGCACCCGGTGGGCAGCGGGCCTTTCCGATTGGCTCGGTGGAAACCGCTTCGGGAAATTCTACTGGTCAAGAACACGCACTATTGGCAAAAAGACCGAGCCGGAAGGCTGTTGCCCCGTCTGGACGCGGTTCAGATTCAGCTTAATTCCAATCCGGTGTTAACGATTTCTGAATTTTTGAAGGGTAATCTGGACGTTCTAATGGTCAATGGAAAAGATCGGCAAGAGCTTCAACAGCAACCGGATTTCGGAACCCGGTTTCACATTGTGCAGGAAATTCCCGATCCGAGCGTCCGGTTTTTGGGTTTTTCCCTGGACAAGCAGACGCTTTTAAGCCGGAATGCCCGTTTACGGCGGGCCATTGCGCAGGCATTCCCGAGGGAAAACCTTAATAAAAATCAACCCGTGCAAAAAAAGCCGGCAAAAAGCTTGGTTCCTCCGTTCCTGCTGGACGTCGCCTCTTCAGACTGGCCTTTCTTTGCACCCCTCGAAGCCAGGCGCATCATTCAACGCCACGCACCCGGCGGCGTTTCGGTGGCGGTTAGTTCCAATATTAAATCCCCGGAGGTGCAGCTTTTTTGTCAAACCCTTCAGGCACTCGGATTCCGCTGCAAACTGGACATTCACCCGGTGAAGTACTACGCGCACATTTTACATGGGCGGCCCGACATTTTCCGGGTCAGTTTTTTGCCCAGCTACCCCGATCCGGAGGATTATTTTGCCCTGTTTTACTCAAAAAATAGGGGGAGCACCAACCTGACCGGTTACGCAAACCCTGCGTTCGATGCTCTTTTTGAAGAAGTGCTAATTGCTCAAGATGCGCAAAAGCGCCGTAAGTTGTTTCTCCGGATGGAAAAGCTGCTCGCCCGGGATATCCCGGCTATTTACTTAATGCAGTCTCCCCCTGCGACTGTTCTGGCCTCCTGCAACGTGCACCAAGTACAGTACCGAATGTTCTGGCTTGATTTTTCCCGAACCTGGATTGGGAGGTAACGTGGCCCGTTTTGTGAGTTTGAAAGCGAGAGTCAGCCTGTTTTTAATTATCTCGGCTGTGGTCTTAATGGGCAGTTTGCTGAGTTTTTTGTATATTTCCGGCCGGAAAAGTGTGGTCACAGCCGCACGCAGGGAAATCCGGACAGACGCCCGGCTGTTTACTGAAAACGCCCGTTCCGAATTGAGCAACAACTTTCTTGAACTGACCAGTCTTCGCTATCAAATGGAACGATTGCCCATTCACGAGGGAAAGGAAGTCGGGCAGGAAGAACTCTGGGGCCGTTTTATAGCCCAATTTTTGACAGGCTACGCACAGAAATACCGGTTTCTACTTTTTAAAAAGCCCGAATGGTCTCAGTTTTTGTCGGCCAGACCGGTAAAAATTTTCGGCGGAGAAACACGGATACGGTTCGATTGGGTCAAACGCCCGGCTGTTCCCGAAAGGCTTCTAACCACCCCACGGGATTCCCTTTCCTGGAGATTTTTCCCCGGAAAAGTAAGCAGTGAAAACCAGCTTTTGTACCTTCGGTTATTTTCCCGGAAGGAGAAATCTCTTTTTTTACTGGCCGCCCGTTCTTCCGATACTTTTCCGGAAGAAATCCTTCGCAATCTCAATCTGTCCAGATGGGTTTCTGCCCGAGTCACGGAACAAAACGGACTTATTTTATTCTCGCCGCGAAAATCAGAAATCAATCGGTTCCTTCCGCAGGCGGTACCCGAACTGCAATCCCTCTGGCAGCGGAACGGCTTCCGACGCAACGGAAGCCGCCTCTTCTACGCAGAACGGGTGGGTGTTCCCCCTTTTCGGGTAATTTTTAAAAAGGAACTTTCGCCGGAATTTCACAAACTTAACGCGACTCTGCTGCGAATGATTCTGTTTGCCACTGGAATTTTCATGGTAGTGCTGGCCGTCGTCTGGCTGATGGCCAAGCGAATGACCGACACGCTGGGAGAAATCTCGGCCGTGGCCGAACGGGTTGCAGAGGGCGATTTTTCCCGCAAAATTGCTCTTCACCGACAGGATGAGCTTGGAAGATTAATCGACACCTTCAATGCAATGATCGACCACACCCGGGCCAGTTATCATTCGATGCAAAACCTGAATCTGGAACTATCGGAAAAGGTAGCTGAACTTACACGCACCCGGGCCGAGCTTTCCCGAAAACAACGGCTGGCCATTATCGGCGAAACCGTCTCGAAGATCTCCCACGAAATCCAGAATAAAATCGGCGGCGTGAGCATCTGGCTGCAAAACCTGGAAATGGAGCTGAAGAGCAATTCCGCTGCGGCAATGTACATTCACGAAATGAAAACAGCCCTGCGTTCTTTTCTTGACATGCTGACGCATTTCAAGCGGTTTTACAGGGAGCCTCAACTGCAAAAGGAACCGGTAGAAATCCACTCGGTCACGGACGCCGTTATTAAACAATTTTTGGATGAAATCCGGGCCAAAGGATTGAAAATTGTTCGCACCGAACCCTCCGTTCTCCGGCCGATTCTTGCCGACCCACAGCAAGTGGAGGAAGCATTTCTGAATATCTTGATTAATGCGATTTACTACTCTCCCCCGGGCGGAACCATCACGATTGACGTTCAGGCCGATTTGGAATGGATGGTGATTTCCTTCTCCGACGAGGGCCCTGGCGTTCCGGAAGAACACGCCCGCAACCTGTTCCAGCCTTTTTTCACCACAAAATCAAGCGGAAGCGGATTGGGTCTGGCCATCGCGGATTCCATTGTGCGGGCGCATGGCGGGAAGATTTCATTCAAAAATTTACCTGAAGGCGGCACGCGGTTTACCATTCGCTTGCCGTTTGAAAACAAAATAACCACGAATTCAGGAATAAAAAGCACTTAAAAATCAATTTTTCCGGGGAATTTGCGTCCGTTCGTGGGAAGCTACTTTTCCAATTTGAGGATCCAATGAAAATCTTAATTGCAGAAGACGACCCGGCCACACGGCGGGGGATTGAGGTTTTTCTCCGGAATCAGGGGTTTGAGGTGATTTCCGCAGAAAACGGGGCCGAGGCCCTTCAAAAACTCCGGAATGATCGCCCGGATGTGGTTCTTTCCGACGTGAAAATGCCGGAGGTCGGCGGACTGGAATTCCTTCAGCACATCCGGGAAAATCAGTCGGAGCTCCCTGTGCTGATGATGACCGCCTTTGCCAGTGTGGAGGATGCCGTTCGGGCAATGAAACAGGGAGCAGACGACTATTTGACCAAACCCCTGAATCTCGAGGAATTGCGGCTTAAATTGAATCGCCTTCAGGAAAAAACCGCCCTCCGGGAGGAAAACCGCACACTTCGGGATCAGCTCAAAAAACTGGAATTCCCGGAGATAGTGGGCATGAGCAAGGCCATGCAGGAGGTTTTTCAGTTTATCGGCAGGGCGGCTGGCGAACCCGACATTCCGGTAATGATTTACGGGGAGAGCGGCACGGGCAAAGAGCTGGTGGCGCGCGCCGTTCATTCGCGGAGCGACCGATCGCGGGCGCCTTTTGTGGCGGTCAATTGCAGCGCTATTCCCGAGAACCTGATTG
>CAZIYL010000069.1:3362-10828 GCA_964543425.1 uncultured Deferribacteres bacterium | reverse complement strand
CAAAAAGATTGATTACAGAGGATAGACATGGTGTTGATCAATTTTTCGTCATGCGGTTCATAACATATTTCAATATTTCATTGACATCTTTAGCCAATTCGATTGCTTGTTCTTTGGAGACTATGGCATCATAGTCATAATCGGCTCTTTGTCGGATATTGAATGCACTGATTAAAACGCTGTGGTAACGTTTGGGAACATTCCCGGTTTTTGCATAATATTTTCCAAAGTAGGATATCAAAACCTTGTGACTCGAAAATTCCTTACCATCCAAAATAGCACAAAAGAAGATATGACATGAAAAAGTGCATAATATCCCCAGTTCACAGCGCCAAAATAAAGGTCATGCTCGAGCAATCTGTTCATTTCTTCTATGTTTTCTTTGCTGCGAGCAATTAATTTGAAAGCTTCGTCCCTCAGGCTGTTTTCTGCCATAAGATTTTTCCCTCTCGCGAAAGATTTCGCGCCAACAAACGTTTTATTCTTCTCATTTCTTCATATCTTGTTCTTGAAATTAATAATATGGAAATCAGGCAATCATAATTCAAAGAATACCTGGCAGCTATTTCATTTATTTCTTTCCACAAGTCGTTATTTTCATTTTGCACTATGATAGCTACATCTATATCTGAATCTTTGGTTGCTGTGCCACGGGCTGTGGAGCCATAGCAAATTATAGAATATATTTCTTCGCCGACTGTTTTTACCAATTCATCGGATAACTTTTTTAGAATAATGTTAGGAGATTGAACCTTCATTTAGCTCTGCTTTTTTATTGATTTTAATATTTTCAGATGGTTATAATATAGTTAATAATTTAAAAAGGTCAATACCCCAACTTGCTCTCCGTCTGTTTTTTCTCTTTGGCTATCCCCAACCCCTTCATTTTTCGGTAGAGATTGGCGCGATCAATGCCCAGAATTTCGGCTGCTTTGGAGATGTTTCCTTTGGTCTCGGCTAATGTGCTGAGGATATGCTCCTTTTCGGAATGTTCACGGACGGATTTTAGCGTTTTGTCCCGGGCATTCTGAGAGAAGTTTGTATTCACTTTGATTTTCAGCAGGGCGCGGATATGTTCCAAATCAATAATTTCCTGACTAAACAGAATCATCATCCGCTCCACTACATGCTCGAGCTGTCGTACATTGCCCGGCCACTCGTAAGAGGTGAGGTAATGCAAGGCAGCAGGCGAAATCTGCGGTTTTGGTACCCCATTTTGAGCAGCATAATCATCTATAAAATGATCGAGCAGCAGCGGAATATCCTCAGGATGTTCTCTCAGAGGCGGAACGGTAATCGGAAAAACCTCCATTCGGTAATATAAATCTTTGCGGAAAATATGTTCGTTTACCATTTTTAACAGGTTCCGATTGGTGGCCGCGATGATCCGAACATCCACGTGCAGAGTTTGGTTGGAGCCCACCGGTTGAATTTCACCGCTCTCCAGAAATCGCAGTAATTTGGCCTGAGCCCCGGCACTGAGATCGCCAATTTCGTCCAAAAATAGCGTACTGCCATCGGCCGCAGAAAGGCGCCCGATGTGCGAGGTGTGTGCTCCCGTAAAAGCTCCCCGCGAATGCCCAAAAAGCTCGCTTTCCAATAGTGAGTCGGGAATGGCCGGACAGCTGATTTTAACCATTGGCCTCTTGGCTCTGGGACTTTTCTGGTGAATTGCCTGCGCCACCAATTCTTTGCCCACGCCATTTTCGCCCAAAACAAGTACCGGCGAATGGATTGTCGCCATTTTGTCGATCATGGCATACACATTTTGCATTTTGGATGATTGCCCCACCATTTTGTAGGCGGCCAGGGAATTCTGTTTGTAGCGGATGAGTTCCCGCTGCGACTCGCCCCAGGAAAGCGCATTTCGGATCGTAATCATCATCCGATCGCGGTTAAAGGGTTTTTCAAGAAAGTCGTACAAACCGGATTTTGTGGCTTCAACGGCTTTGGGAACATTCCCGTGAGCGGTAATCAAAATAATCGGAATATCGCCTCTTTCTGCCAAAATCCTCCGGGCCAGTTCAATGCCATCGGCATCGGGAAGCATCATATCCATTAAAATTAAGTCCATCGAATGATCGGAAAAAATCTCCAAGGCTTCCTTACCGGTTGACGCAGTTAGTACGTCGTAGCCCTCACCTCTTAGAATTTTACCCAATATTTTGTTGACGGATGGATCGTCATCAACAATAAAAATCGTTTGATCTGGCATGGGACTTTCTCTACTTATTTTTTAATCCATGAGTATATTTCAAAAACCACAAATTGCACGAGCTACAATCCGGTTCTCTTCCATAAAATTAATTTCCGAAAATTAATGCAAATTAGTGGCACTATTTTTTTGGAGAGAAATTATTCATAAATTCATAAAAATTTTTGCATTTTATGCCGAAAGTGACCAATTCCTGCGTTTGATTTTCAAAATCCAAATGTGAACGCGCAATCCCTGTGCCACATTGGGATTAGCCAAATGAAACGACATCAATTTTTCGGAAAAAAAGAATTTTGTGGTTGATTTTCTAATAACGAGAAAGTTTAGATACTACGTTGCTTCCCCGCTCTCTGCCTTAAAGCGAAGGGTAACAATGGTCATTTCACCCTGTCGGCTGTCAATTCGAAGTTCTCCGTCGTGACTTTCCATGATTCGTTGGACAATGCTCAGTCCTAATCCGGTGCCGCCGGGCTTAGAAGAGACGTATGGCTGCGTTACTTTGTCCAGCAAGTCAGGGGGAATTCCCCGACCCGTATCCCGAACCTGCAGCTCGATGTAATCGGAGCCGCGCCGGGAGCCTGATTCCGGGTGAAAAATCTGCACAAATTGCGTGGAAATAAGAATGCGCCCTCCTTTTTCGCTGAAACTTTCGAGAGCATTGAAGAACACATTTCGAAATGCGTGTTCAAACTGTTTTTCATCCAGCAGCGCTTTGGGTAAATTTTTCGCCAGGTCATATTCAATTCTGATTTTAGCCGATTTCCCTGAAAACCACTGAGGAACCAGGTCTGCAATCAATTCATTAATGTCTACCGGCTTCAGAATGGTTTTCTCAAATTCCACAAAGCGCATAAACCCATCGCTCATTCGCTTCAGACGATCCACCTGTTCGGTAATGGCCGTCAGATATTCGGAGGCTTCTTCTGATTGTTTTGGAGCCTTCTCTCTTAAAAAATGGGCCAGTTCTTCAGCATTCAATTTGACGGCAGTCAAAGGGTTTTTGATTCCATGGGCAAGACGCTGCGCAATCGAGGCCCATTGCTGCATTTGCCTGAGATATTCTTCTTCACTGGTATCGAAGAGCATGAGACTGTAAAGACGGGAAACGGTGATGTAACGGACTGTTAGGCGGTAGGAACTTGGCAGAGATGGCGTTGCAGAAAGCGTAATCGACAATTCGGATTTGTCGCCGTTTAAGAGCTCCGTGATTCCCTTTTGGAGAGGTTTTAGTATTGGTTCTTGCAGAAACCGATTGATTTTTTTGCCTCGCGTCTGAGTAAAATGTGTGTTAAATAGGGATGCCCATTGATCACCGATATATTTAATTTTCCGGGTTTTACTTAACAGCAGAAGTTTGTCCGATAGCTCATTCTGCGCAATGAGCGTTAGAAATTGCCGGTCGAATCGGTGCTTTCCGTAACTAAAAAGGCCTATCAATAAGAGAAAAGCAAAAATGCCGATTAACTTTGCCGCTTGATTGTTAGAGCTTTTTAAAACGACAAAAGGAATTCTGGATTTTTGGAATTCCAAAACCGTACTTTGGGGATTCCCGTTCACCTCATAGGAAATCAAGATGTAGGTTTTGCCATTGGCATGAACAGGAGTTACGCTGGTGCGCGTAGGAATAGAAAACCTGTAGCGGCAAAGCTCCTTGAGCGAGTCATTAAGCACAACAAGTTCATTTTGCGGGATATAGCAGACAATCTCGTCCATCCCGTCGCCATCCAGATCATCAATAACGACCGGGGCAATCGGGGAGCCGTACGATTTGGAGGTGCGAATTTCCGAAAGTGACCCATTCAGCATATAAATAAAACCATTTGTATTTCCCGTCACAATTTCATCCTGACCGTCCCCGTCAAAATCTTTGCAAAAAAGAGGATGAGAAACAGTTGGAGAAATGGCCAGGCGATTGCCGATTGATTTTTGAAGCAGCACCCGCCCTGTCATGGACTCAATCAAGAATATTTTATCCTGCAGGCTTGTGGTATCCCGGAGCGTTTGCTGGCAGGCCACAATCCTTTTTATTCCGTTAAACTGTCCCACAGTGGCGAAGCTTCCCGTCCAGTAGTCCCCTAAACTTCGTTTCCAAATTTCTTTTCCTTTGGAATTAAGAACAAAAATATAGGACCGGTCATCGCGGGTATCCTGCCCCTTTACACCATTTGCTGGAGCATACGTGCCCGCAATAATTTCTTTTTTCCCATCATCATTTAAATCAACTGTGGCAGCCTGAAAAATTTGTGGTCCGGAAAAATATTTCCACAGAATTTTGGGTGGGTGAATATTTGCGGCCAGCAGTCCCCTTTTGCCCCATTTATCCCATGATGTGTTGAACTGAAATAAGTAAACGGGTTTTCCTGTTTTTTTTGAATAGGTCTTTGAATAGCTGAAGGATTGGTGAAAATCCAACGGCGATGTTTTAGGAGAACGAACAAAAAAATAGAGGTCTTTTAATAAGCTTGCCGGAATGCTTTTACCGTGAGTGAGGGGGGTTGGGGGAAGAATTTTATAAAAATAGTATCCGCTTTTTGAAATGTTACAAGGAAAGTGACCGAATCGATGCTTGCACCGGGAATGGCCTGAATATCATAGGGAGCGTTTAGATCGATTTTGAAACTGTGGTAATAGTACCGCAGCTTCCAGTCCTGCACATCGATCTGCTTTTTATGCCTGATAACCAATTCGTCCGTGCCGTCATGATTTAAATCAACAACCTTTGGCATGAATTGTCGTGTCCAGATTGGGTGGAGTCGGTAATGCAACGTTTTTGTGCGAGCTCGAGCGGAAGAAGTTACGATGCACAAAAATAGAATAAAAACAGAAAGTCTTACCCAAAATGGATATTTTGTGTGGTGCATGATTCATCCATTTAATTCTTCTTAAGTAATTAAAAAATAAAACGTGCAAAAAGCAAGGGGAAAATGAAGATTGATGTGAATAGTCTTGGCACATGGATTTTTCAGGCCGAAACTCTTTTAAGTTTAGAAAACCTTTCTCAGATTCGGGAAATCATTTAAAATGACAATTTTTTGCTTGAACTTCTGTCATGCCGGAAACGACAGGGCTAAAAATAGGAAACACCGTAAACGGTGCCGGAAAACAGGGCGCTTTGGTACCCTTTCCATCATTCGACCCGTGGTTCGCTACGGATCTAAATGGCAGGAACAACCGATCTAATAACGCAATTTCGTTGCGATTTGTGAATTTTTCAAATCCGGATTTAACGGTTCCTCCTTCTATCCAGATCCTTTTTAATCTTCAACAACAATTTGTCGTCAATCGTGTAGAATGAAAAAACTCCAAATGCCAAAAGAGCCGCAGCGGCGGGGAGGAAACTCATTAATAATCGAATTCCCAGTAGGGCGTGTGGCGATTGGGTCACATTAGCAACGTAGCCGAAAAAAGCCAAGATTCCTCCGATCATTGCACCGGCGACACCCGATCCGAATTTTATGGAGAGCGTTCCGGCTGAAAATACCAGCCCGGTCGCGCGACGGTTGTTCTTCCATTCGGAGTAATCAGCCGTATCGGCCAGCATGGCAAAAAACAGGGTGATTCCCGGGCCGGTTGAAAATTCCATCAGAGTGCCCAGAATGAAAATGGCGGTAATATTTTGAGTTCCTGCAAAAAACAGGAGCGCACTGCTAATCAGCGCCAGCAACAAACTGGCCTTCATGGTTCCGCGTTTCCCCAGCACGTGCGTAAAATAACCCGTAAGAGCGGCTCCGATCATCGCTGCAATCACGTTAATGACCATAAAGGAGGTTGCCAGATTTACTCTGCCGAGGTAGTATTTGAAGTAAAACATGGTGGAGCCCTGTTTGAGGGTAGTCATGGAAACAAAAAAGACACCGACAAAAAACAGCACAATCCAGGGCCCGTTTTTGAAAAGATCCCTTAAGTCATCTTTGAGTGCCGTATGTTGATCTTTAATGGGTTTTACGCGTTCGTGTGTAGTGAAAAAAGTGATCAGAAAAAATACCACGCTCATCGCGGCAAAAAGCATCATGGTGTATTTGTATCCCAACATTTGATTGCCGTGCCCGAAAAATTTAACGAGATAAATGCTAAAACCCTGGACAATCAGGGCGCCCAGAAATGCAAAAAAGAAACGGTAGGAAGAAAGACTGGTTCGATCCACGGGATTAGGCGACATGACGCCCATCAGGGCGGAGTAGGGGACATTGTTGGCCGTATAAACCAGAATGAGCCCGATGTAGGTGACATAGGCGTAAATCAGTTTTCCGCTGGGGCCCAAATTAGGCGTGGTGAAGGTTAAGACTGCGAAGATACCAAAGGGAAGAGCCGTCCATAAAATCCACGGACGAAATTTCCCCCAGCGGGTGTTGGTGCGATCGGCAATAATCCCCATGATGAAATCCGTAATGCCATCCAGAAAGCGGCAGGTAAGCAAAAGCGTGCCGACGGCTGCGGCCGTAATTCCGAAGACGTCCGTGTAAAAAATGGGTAAGAAAACCATCAGTGTTCGCCAAACCAGATTGCTGGCCGTGTCTCCTAATCCGTAACCCGTCTTTTCAAGAACAGAAAGTTTTTCCATTTCAGCTTCCTTCATCAGTTGAATTCTTCATCAAAATCCGTTGTTTTGAATCACCTGACTGTACCAGAATGCGGAATCTTTCGGAATACGCCGAAGCGTTTTGTAATCCGTGTAGTGGATGCCAAATCGACGCGAGAATCCCAGCGCCCATTCAAAATTGTCCATAAATGACCAGAGAAAATATCCCCGCAGATCAACGCCTTCCTGAATGGCCCGATGGGCTTCGCTGAGGTAATCGGAGAGAAATTGGATCCTTTGGGGATCGTGTACCTTGTCACCCGTAACGCGGTCGTTGCAGGCGCAGCCGTTTTCCGTGATAACGATGGGCGGGTGATTGTAACGCTCGTCAATCCAGTGAAGCAGCTTGCGTAAACCCCAGGGAACGATGTTCCAGCCCATTTGCGTTTTTTCCCAGGACTTGTCAGTAGAGAGATGAACATCCTGATCTTCAGAAATGCCTCCATTTCCATAAGGACTTGTATCAATATCTCTTCCTTCGGCATGGGCAGCGTACATGGTTGTATAATGATTCAGGCCAAAAAAA
This sequence comes from uncultured Deferribacteres bacterium, assembly GCA_964543425.1. Classification (GTDB taxonomy): domain Bacteria; phylum Zhuqueibacterota; class JdFR-76; order JdFR-76; family BMS3Abin05; genus BMS3Abin05. Next base: position 3,508 of record CAZIYL010000069.1, on the reverse strand, counting down.
TCACATGAGCCCTTAATAAGCGCTTTATCCCGATCCGAAAACTTGGGCAGGCGATCGGCAACGCGCTCTCGCATAACGGCGGGATAATCGCCCCGGTAAATGGGATCTGCAAACCAGCCGAGAAAAAATTCCAGCGCTCGCTGTGC
>CAZIYL010000069.1:0-3262 GCA_964543425.1 uncultured Deferribacteres bacterium | reverse complement strand
GTGATCCAGTGTTTCACACGGTCTCCGAAATGCTCAAAACAAATGGCAGCGTAATCGGTGAAAATTCCTGCCATTTTGGGATTGAGCCAGCCGTCCAGCTCCAGTTGCAAAGCGAGGGGCAAATCCCAGTGATAGAGAGTCACCCAGGGAGTAATGCCGTGAGCGAGCAGTTCATCAATCAAATCGGAATAAAATCGGATGCCTTCCGGGTTGGGTTTGCCGCGGCCTGTAGGTAAAATGCGCGACCAGGCAATGGAAAATCGATACGCCTTTAATCCCATTTCGGCCATGCGGGCCACATCTTCTTTGTACCTGTGAAAATGATCGCAGGTAACATCCCCGGTGTCGCCATTTGCGATTTTACCCGGCGTATGTGTAAATGCATCCCAGATAGACAATCCTTTGCCCCCCTCAAGCCATGCGCCTTCAATTTGGTAGCTGGCCGTTGCGGTTCCCCAGGTGAAATTTTCCGGAAATTTTTTCATATAATTATCCCTTCATCGGATTTAATTTCAATCAACTTTAGTCTAAAATTATTGAGGTTGTCCCCACCTTTAGGACAGTTTTGTGGCTCATTTAAGGTGGTGGATTTACCCTTTTGGATAACGTAAGAAGCCAGTATTGTGACTAAAGTTATCCAAAACGCAGCCCTCTTTTATAAACCCCTTCAAAAGTTCCATGCCGGTATAGGCTTTCCTGTTGAAAGAATTTCTTCCACATAACAACCCGTATGAGGCGTCGGGGACCCGAAACCCTCAACTTCACCATTATCTACAATATGATATGTCAAGATACCGTGCCACTTGCCATCTGCCAGTCTAAGAACTGAAGAAATAGGATGGTCAACCCGCCACCACGAGCCGCTGGGCGCCGGGCCGAATTGCCCCCGGGCATCGCGTGCAATATAAAGTTCGCCTAGATTTGTGCGATCGCCATTGAGAGGCCACAAGCAAAGTATCTCACGTTTTCGACTTTTGGGAAACAGATTGGCAGCAATGTATGGTGTCCCGTCTGCTGCCCGGTTGATAGTGATGGGGGATCGGGCATGGAAATTTTTTTGGTGTATTACCTGTTTCCATGTTTTGCCATCGTCCAGGGATCTCCATACGGCCACAGTAAAATTTTCATTACCGGAGCCACGTGCCGAAAAAAGCAGGCTTCCGTCTACATCCCGAATAAGACTCGGCTCACCCCAACTATCTTCATATCCCGTTATCGGAATAAACGAAACCGGACGCCAGCCATTTTCTTTATGCCGCCATCGTGCAATCCCGGAAAGTCCAAGATTTCCACTGTTAAAGCTTGCCGTCATGCCAACAATCAAGTCATTTCCATCGGGAATCGCGGAACATAAGCCTACACCACCAAGATTCCAACCTGGAAGAAGATTTTTCCCCACCCTTTCTTTTTTAGTAACCCTGAACCCTTTTTCGTCGTAAGCAAATTGAAAAAGTTCAGAGTATCTCCCTAAAATCTTTTGATAATCAAAATGCCCTGACTGATCAATTTCGTGAAGCCGATCCCCCAGAAGTCCAAATCCTGTACCGGCATATGGATGTGCTGAGCCGTCTTTCAGTTTTGCACCATACGGGACAAAGCCACCTATAGGAAACCCCTTCATGATAAAGGTGGAATCTCCGGGCATCCGCATGTTCCTGCTAAGAGGGATCGCTTTATCAGAGTTGATATTTGCAAGATCATCAAATAAAATGAGATCTGCTCCATCGATATAGTCGATATTCCCCGTGCCACTGATCATACGGCCGACGACCAGGGCAGCTTTTCGCGGGGCTACCTGAATCGGCCATGCCACTTCATAGCGACATGCTTTACCAAGAAAGGGATTAGGTGGAATAGTAAGATCAACGCTGCCTTTGGTAATCCCCGTTATGCCTTTTTTTTCCTGTCCTTCTACGATATTCCCAAGCCCTTGAATTAAAAACGATAGGATGACTAGAACGGCAAAAACATAAAATGCTTTACCAAATAAATTGTTTCTCATATCTTTCCTCTCTTTCCTCTTTGTTTGAGATTTGCCCGTCGATAGTAAATTTCTGCTATATGAACCAGAACACAAGTGTGTAATGGCGTTGCGCACCACACATGTCTGATATCTTTGCAGCGCCAGATTATAAAGTATTAACATATTTTAAGCAATCAGCCTCCTAATAAGGCTCTTTATATTTAACCGGACAAGTTTAAAAAAAGAGGGCTATTAAAGCCCTCTTTTTATCATTTTGGCCAGTAAAGCAAACATACGCAAGATGAGGCATACCTTGTTTCATGGGTGCTATTTAATCAACATCATTTTTCTGGTCAATTTTTGATTATCGGTTTCCAGAGTGTAAATGTACAAACCTGTCGGTATGTCAGAAGCATCCCAGGTTACTTTGTAGGAACCAGCCGCCATTGCTTCATTTACCAGGGAAGCAACTTTTTGTCCGATCGAATTAAAGACCGTAAGGTTCACCTGTCCCTTCCTGGCAAGAGAGAATTCAATGGTCGTAACAGGGTTAAAAGGATTGGGATAATTTTGTCCCAGTTTGTAATCCGATGGAACTTGTGTGTCAATCCTCTTAACGGATGTTACGGCATCATCATAAGCCGCCTTCACTAAATTCATATCAGCTTGCGGATCATAGGATGCCATTTCATCCGGCCACCAATGTAAAGCACCGATCGGACGACCGTCGATCCTGGAACGAATGTCGGAAGTATAGGAAAAATTCTCCGGCAAATCCGAAATACGCGTGATGCCGTCGCCGTTTTCCGTCTTTATTCCGGGAATCGTCTGCTCATTCTCGTCGCCAAATAACCACGCCTTTCCTTTTTCCATCTCGTCGCTCACGCCGTACATGCGACGAGTGTACATTGCCAAACTATCAACAACATCTTTGCTCGCTATGGAAGGAGTAACAAGCCCCGGATCCGTATTATTATCATAGTTGTCTTGCGCAACGATATTAGGATAGGCCGCTATCAATCCCTTGGTACGATCGTTCATAAATATGGGCGGTACATTTTCGACCCGAACCGTTCCCGGAACACGCCAACCCAATTTCGAAATCGGATAATTACCGACATCATTATACTCTCCATTGTAATAATGATAGAGCAAACGATTCACCCAATGGATATTATCCGCAATGAAAATTTTGGTATCTTCCATTGCCGGCGGGGCTGCGCCGCCATAAATATCAGGTTCCAGCGTATCGATATTTACAACTCCCATCATATAGCCATCCGGATCCTGCCCGCCACC
>CAZIYL010000068.1:0-10835 GCA_964543425.1 uncultured Deferribacteres bacterium | reverse complement strand
TCGTACAAATTCGTGTAAATTGGTGGGCAATATCTTCATAGAATGAACTCATTAAATTATAAAAAAATGGAATCCTTTATTGAGTCTGCTCCAAACAGCTTTTGCCCGTGAATTTACACAAATTGATTTCATTGAATTTAAATTCGTGCTGTTTGTGTAATTCGTGGCTTTTAAAGTAAGCTCAAAATTGCTTTCCCAAAATAAAAAGGGAAAGACAAGCGCTCTCCCTTCGTTCTAACTTCTTTATTTACTGCTATTTTTTGATGCTGGCAACTTCTTCCAGCATGTCTGTGGTCAGCGATTTTGGCCGCTCAATCGGGTAACCCAGTGCACGATCCCAAACAATATTGGACAGAACGCCAATTGCACGACCCACACCAAACAGAACGGTGTAATAGTCGTATTCTTTCAGGCCATAGTACCACTGAATAACGCCGGATTGTGCATCCACGTTTGGCCACGGATTTTTGGCTTTGCCCTGTTCCTTCAGGATAGGTGGAACGACTTTGTAGAGCATGTCCACATATTTAAAGATCGGATCATTAGGCAGGTGTTTCAAGCAAAAATCACGCTGTGCCTGATAGCGGGGATCCGTTTTCCGTAGGACCGCATGGCCAAAGCCTGGAATCACCTGACCGGAATTCAATGTATCCCAGACGAATTTCTTCATTTCTTCCTCGGTGGGTTCTTTTCCGCCCATCTTTTCCATCACTCCCTGAATCCAGCGGAGTACTTCCTGATTGGCCAGGCCGTGTAGTGGTCCGGCCAGCCCGTCCAACATACCGGAAATGGCGTAGTAGGGATCGGAAAGGGCGCTGGCAATCAGGTGGCCGGTGTGCGCACTGACGTTTCCACTCTCGTGGTCGCTGTGCAGAATGAAGTATAATCGTGCCACATCATCGTACGGTTTGTCAATTCCCATCATGTGGGCAAAATTTCCGCCGAAATCCAGATCGGGATCGGGGGCAATAATCGTGTCACCGCGGTATTTCATCCGATAAATATAAGCGGCAATTTGCGGCAGCTTCGCCAGCAAGTTCAGCATATCTTCGTAGGCCGGATCCCAGTAATCCATTTTGCTCATGCCTTCTGCGTACCGTTTCGCAAAAACGGATTCTCTTTGCATGGCCAGAAGAGCGGCTGAAAACATGGTCATCGGGTGCGTGTCTCGCGGCATGGCCCGAAGCACATCAAACACATATTGAGGCACGTGCTGGCGTTTCTTGAACTCTTCGGCCACTTCATCTACTTCTTTTTTGGAAGGAATATCACCCGTCAAAAGAAGGTAAACATGCCCTTCTACGTAAGGCATTTCGCCGCCCGGTACCTTCGGCAATTTTGCCAGGATTTCCGGAATGGTGTAGCCGCGAAATCGAATTCCTTCCATTGGATCCAAATAGGAAATATCCGTTACCAAACATTTTACGCCGCGCATACCGCCAATAGCCTGCCCAATGGTTACATCGCCCAGATGGACATCACCAAACTCTTTTACAAGCCGTGTTGTTCTTGGCCGATGCGCCTGGATCTTTTCAAACAACTTCTCCTTTAACGCACTCATTATAACCTCCTTATTAATTAATGTTAGGTAAACACTTATCTTTACCTTTAATTTTGGCCCACAAAGAGCCTATCTCCTAATTGAATCTCACACTTTTTTTAGTGCTTGAGACAAATCTTCAATAATATCTTCCACGTCTTCCAACCCAACCGAAAGCCGCACCATTCCTTCCGTAATGCCCACCGATTCTAATTCCTCTTCATTGTATGTGGAATGGGTCATGGTGGCCGGGTGTTCGATTAAGGAATCCACATCTCCCAAACTGACGGCAAGCGTTAACAATTTTACGGAATCCATTAAAATCTGCCCCGCCCTTTTGCCGCCTTTTAATTCAAATGTTACCATTCCCCCAAAACCATCCATCTGGCGGCAGGCCAATTCATGCTGTTCGTGTGTACGCAGCCCCGGATACCACACGCGGCTGACTTTCGGATGAAAGCTCAAATACTGCGCCACGCGCATGGCATTCGCAGAATGGCGCTCCATTCGCACCGGAAGTGTTTTAAGCCCCCGAAGCAAAAGCCAGGCATTGAACGGACTGATGGCCGCTCCGATATCCCGATTAATGACATTTCGCGCCCGATCCACGAATTCCTTCTTGCCTAAAATAACCCCTGCAATTGTATCCCCATGTCCGCCGATATACTTGGTAGCGCTGTGAACCACGCAATCGGCGCCCAATTGCAAAGGTCTCTGATAATAGGGCGTGGCAAACGTATTATCGACCATCAAGAGAGCATTGAAGCGATGCGAAAGCCTGGCAATTTCTACAATATCCACAATCTGGAGCGTCGGATTGGCCGGGGTTTCAATGTAAACCAGTTTAGCTCCTTCATTCAGGTAAGTTTCAATTTCCTCCGGACTTCCGGGATTCACAAAATCCACGCTAATGCCCATTGACGGCATCGTTTCCTTGAAGAGAAGATGCGTTCCCCCGTACAACGTGTTTCCGGCAATCATTCGATCGCCTGCCCGGAGGGCTGTCAGAATAGCCACTGTAATGGCCCCCATTCCGGAAGCCGTTGCCAAGGCTGCTTCCGCGCTTTCCAGAAAAGCGATTTCCCGCTCAAAGGCAGCCTGGGTCGGATTTCCGAGGCGCGTGTACAAATAGCCCTCTTTTCGACCCGCAAAAATATCCGCACCGTCCTGAGCGCTTTTAAAAGCAAATGTAGAACTTTGGTAAATGGGAAACGACACGGCTCCCGTCTGCGGATCCACGCCGCCCGCGCCGTGCACACAAATAGTGGCAAAACTCTTTTTTCTCAATTCTTCAGAGGTCATACGGCCTCCCGATTAATTGGTGGAAATAATTTCCGTTTGGCTATTTGGCGCAAATCCCTGCGGATTTGCATTTTTAATTTGAATGATTTTTCGAATCCGGGTTTAAAACCGATAGCTTCTTGCTTAAACGCACTAATTTTTTTGTGTAATCGTGCTGCGGATTTTTAATCAGCTTTTCCGTTTTTTGAATTTCCACAATTCCCCCGTTAAAAAGAACGCAGCTTCGATCCGCAATTTCACCCAAGATTGCCAGATCGTGCGTAATAAAAAGAATCGACAATGCAAGTGAATCTCTGACACGCCTTAATAATTGCACGATTTCCTGCTGCACCGATGCATCCAAAGCAGATGTCGGTTCATCCGCAATCAGCACTTGCGGCTGCGCCACCAAAAGTTCCGCCATTAGAAAACGCTGCTGCTGTCCACCCGACAATTGAAACGGATATTTGTTTAGAAAAGCCTCATCATCCGGCAAATACACCTGCTTGAGCGCAGAAAGCACCAATTTTTCCTGCGTCCGTTTCTGATTCGAGCGCCTGTGCGCCAGATCGTAAATTTGCGTTTTCAATCTAAAAACGGGATTCAAAGCCGCTCCTGCGTTCTGAGGCAAATAGCTTATTCCCTTTCCCCAGATCGATTCCATTTGTTTTTGCGACAAATCCAGAAGATTCTCCCCGTCAAATCGAATTTCGCCTCTTTCCACGTAAAGAGATTCTGGCAGAATTCCCAAAATGGATTTCGCCAGCGTGGTTTTGCCAACACTGGATTCCCCCAAAATCCCAAAAATTTCGCCAACAGCCATGTTAAATGTTACATCAGATAAAATGGCATTCCCCGCTGCGTTTCTGACGGTCAGCCCCTTTACTTGCAAAATGGGTTCCGGATCGGACATTCCTGCGTTACTCTCTTTTGCCTGCGCCATGCTGCCATTCCCACTTGTACAGATAATAATATGTACTCAACGGATGGAATTCCGGTTTTTTTAAGCGATTTCGATAGGCAATAACGCGATCCGGAACATATAAAAACAGTACCGGTTGATCACGATAAATAATGGATTGGAGTTTCCACCAAAGACCTTTTGCTTTTTTTTGATTGGAAATCTGCTCCACCGAATCGATTAGCACATCCACCTCGGGATTTCTGTAATAAAATCGATTAAAACCATTCCGAATGGATTCCGAGTGCCAGAATGAACGCAGCTCTAATTTACTGGAAACCCGCCACGCCGACAACACGCCATCGTAGCTTCCGCCGCGAAAACGATCGAGAAAAATTGACCAATCATAAAACTGAATTTGAGCATCAACTCCAATTTTTTTTAGCTGCGCCTGAAGCAGAACCGCCAGATCACGGCGCACGGGATTGCCGTAATTGGTCATTAATTCAAATCGAAAGGGCTTTCCGTCTTTTTCAAGCCAGCCGTCTCCATTGGAATCTTTCCACCCCTCGGCATTCAAAATACGAAGCGCTTTCTGCGGATCGAAAGGAAATGGTTGAATCGTATCGCAAAACACCGGACTTTGAGGCAAAACCGGGCTGTTGAGTGTGGTTGCGTATCCGCCAAAAACATTTTGGACAATCATTGGCCGGTTAACAGCCATTGCCAGCGCCTGACGAACCCGGCGTTTTCGAAACAGAAGATTCCGCTCATTCCAGCCCAGAAAGCCAAAAGCCATATCCGGAAAGCTGGTCACGTAAATAGAGGGTCGTTTTTTCAACCGGCCAACCTGACGCACGCTCACTCCCTCCAGAATGTCAATTTCGCCGTTTTGTGCCTGCGACAATCGAATGGATTCATCGGCAACAATTTTAAACAGCACCCTCTTTATTTTTGGAAATCCCTTGCGAAAATACCGGGGATTCGCCTGCAGTTCGATCGCCTGCTGGCGTGTCCAGTGCTTCAGCAGGTACGGTCCGTCTGTGACAGGATTCTGATTAAATGCCGTCGTTTTCCACTCTTCGGGCGTCAATTTTTGCAGAACGTGCTTCGGAAGAATGAATCCCTCGTTCGCATCCGTTAGCTGATAGGGATAGTCCCTTGAGTAATAAAAAATAGCGGTACTGTCATTGGGTGCCGTCACGCTGTCAATCAGACTCTTTTCCGATTGGAAAATCCAGCCCAACTCCGGATTTTTTTGCTTTTGAAATGTAAACACAACGTCTGCAGCCGTCACCGGTTGCCCATCGCTCCAGAAGACACCCGGACGAAGCGTAAAAGTAATCTGTTTGTGGTTGAAACTGAATTTCCAACTTTTTGCCAATTCCGGCGAAAAAGCATTAAGCTGCGGTTTTTCCTGAAGCAATCGCAGGAAAAGCTGCTCCTGAATATCCTGATCGATTGAGCTTGTGCTCAACATGGGATTCAACGTGCGCGCGTCCGCAGGAAGTCCAATCACAAGCCTGTCTTTTGTTTCTCTTGCTGCGCATCCGAAAAGGAATATGCCAAAGAACAAAACCAGTGGTGCAAGCATTGCGCTTCTGCATGAAATCTTCTTAAAAAACAACATATTTCAAGTAAAGATAAATCAAGGGTGAAATGAGAAACAGCACATCAAAACGATCGAAAACACCTCCATGGCCGGGAATTAAATGAGACGAGTCTTTTACCCCTGCATCCCGTTTGAACATGGATTCTGTCAGATCGCTGTACTGGCCAAATATTCCACAAATGACGCCCAGTCCCAACGACTCGGCAATCGACATGTAAGTTTGGAAAAAAAGAGTGGCCAGCACAGGCATCAACAGCATCCCGAGGAATCCCCCAATGGCACCCTCAATTGTTTTGTGGGGACTAATTTTAGGCGCCAACTTGTGTTTGCCAATCGCATTTCCAACAAAGTACGCCACGGAATCGCCAAACCAGACCGTCAGAAAAATCGTCAGAATCCAGATGCCGCCGGTTACGTAAGGAATATCCAACTGATTCGGCAATTCGCGAATGGCCACAAAAAAGCTCAAAAGCACGGCCAAATAGCCAATACCCAGAACGGTAATTGAAACATTGTGGTATTTAGAACCCCTGTTCCGGTAGAGCTCGAACATACTGATCACAATTACCGCAATCGCAAGCAAATAGAGAGTAAATAACTCGTCAAAAAAATAAAAATCCCACGTTATCAATAATGCAAAAAAATAACCCAGGACAGGATTTGGAAAATCGCCCTTGCGTTCGGCCATTTCATAAAATTCTTTCATGGCAAAAAGCAGGACAAAATCCACAAAAATCAGAAAGGGCAGCTTTCCCCAATAAGCCAGGGCCAAAATGATTGGTCCGATAATAATTGAAACGATTACGCGGTTTTTTAGTTGACCAAGTCCCAAAATAGGTTCCCTTTCAGTTTAATCCGCCAAAGGCCGCTTTAATAAATGAAAAACGCCAACCGGTCATTTAAACAAAATAGCCTTCTCTCGAATTTCAAGTTTTCCGATAATTTCTCGCATATTCCTGATGCCCTGTTTGTCACAAAGGGTTTGAAGATCATCCACAATTTTCTCACTAATGCCGGGATAAATAAAATTGGCTGTGCCTATTTGAATAGCGCTGGCACCGACCAAAAGAAACTCCATCGCGTCTTCTGCCGAAAAAATGCCCCCAATGCCAATGACCGGCACCTTCACCCGTTGGATGACCTCAAAAACCTTCGCCAGCGCAATCGATTTTAATGCCGGACCCGAAAACCCTCCGGTGATTTTTCCCAAAATAGGTTTCCTCGTTTTCACATCCACAGCCATGCCCATCAGCGTGTTAATGGCTGATAAAATATCTGCACCCCCCTCTACGGCTGCCTGCGCCAAATCGCCGATAGAGGTCACATTTGGCGTTAGTTTAACAATCAGTGGGCGTTTTGTGTGGAGACGAACGCTCTGTGTAATTCGAAATACTTCCGTTGGATTCTTGCCAAATGTCAGCCCCCCTTCTTCTACATTAGGACAGGACAAATTGATTTCATAGGCATCAATGCCTTCTTCCTGATCCAAACGAGAAACAACAGCCTCATAATCGTCAACGGAATTCCCGGCAATATTTACGATTACCCGCGTTCGAATCTTCCTGAGAAAAGGGAGCTTTTCCTTGACAAATGCCTCCATTCCCACATTTGCCAGCCCAATGGAGTTTAGCATTCCCCCGGGAACCTCCGTCACACGAAACGGTGGATTTCCTACCCGCGGTTCTTTGGTAATGGACTTTGTAACCACGCCCCCGAGTCGCGACAAATCCACAAAATTTTCATATTCCTGGGCGTAGCCAAAAGTGCCCGAAGCCGTTAGAACGGGATTTTTCAGTCTCAGGCCTGCCAGAGCAACGGATAAATTCGCCATTACAAAAGCACCTCGTGATTTCTAAAAACAGGCCCGTCTTTGCAAACAAGCTTGTAATCCTCACCGTCAAATGTACGCACGGCGCATCCCATGCAGGCACCAATTCCGCACGCCATTCGCGTTGCCAATGAAAATTGCCCCTTCAAATGGTAAATATCTGATAGATTACAGACTTCTTTCAACATGGGCTGCGGGCCGCAGGCAAATAATTCAATCCCCGACTGATTTCCAGAGCTCCCTAAAAACTCCCTGACCGAATCGGTTACGAGGCCTTTTCGCCCGTAACTTCCATCGTCAGTCGTTACCACGGGTGAAACATTTAGTGAGACGAGATCATCCAGGCAGCAAACCTCTGCCTCATTCTGAAATCCCTGGAAGAAATAAATTTTCTTCGGAAACAATGACAGCTCCCGGCTCAGAAACACCAACGGCGCAATTCCAACACCACCCCCCACAAGCAAGGCGGTTTCAACAGTCTCGATATCGAATCCCCGCCCCAAAGGGCCCAACACATCCACCTGATCCCCCACTTTAAGCCGACTCAGCAAATCCGTTCCCCACCCCACGCGCTTGATCAACAGTTCCACCCATCCCTCCTCCGGATCGGCCAAATAAATGCTTAACGGACGGCGCAGAAGCGGATCGTACGTTTCGCTTGCCCGCACATTCACAAATTGGCCGGGATAGGCGTTTTGCGCCACATCTGCAGCCAAAATGCGAAGTTTAAAATAGGTTTCATTCAGCCAGGTCTGTTCAATGACCGGATATTTTTCCACAACAGGTTTCGGCAATTTCCGAACCGGATCAGGTTTCATTTACGGTTTTTCCCGCAGCGAATCAGGTTTTACTGCTTTCTTTTGCTCGGCTTTAACTTTCTTTTCTGATTTTTGCTTACCTGTTTTAATAAAAGAATCCAGATTATTAATAGAGGGTCTGTTCCCGAGCCCTTTCCTCAACGATGTGTCAGAAGGTGCGTTTTTTTGAAGAGAATCAGTGACTGCAGAAGCAGGTTCTTTTCCTCTCTTTTCCTGATGCTTTTTTGTTGTGTCTGCCAGAGCCTTTTCAGCGGCTTCTACGGCTTGCAATTTTTTCTCGGCAATTGTAGAATAGGGTGTGTTTGGAAATTTCTTTTTCAACGTCTCGTAGGCTTGCAACGTCTGGTCTTTTAGGGTAAGTTCATTTTCGTAAATCCAGGCAATTGCGTACTGAGCTTTGGGCACGTAGACAGAATCGGGAAATTTTTTAATCACTTCCCGATATTTTTTGATGGCCTCTCCTGGTAAATTCTGATCAAAATTCAATTTTTCCGCTTCCACAAACAGGGCTTCGGCTTCCAGGTTTTGATCCTCGATTGGAGGCAGTCCCAATTTTTTTCGGGCTTCTGCGGCATATTCCGTCTTGGGATAGTTTTGAACAATCTCACGGTAAAGGGAGTCTGCCTTTGTCGTATCTTTCCGATCCTGCATATAAATATAAGCCATCGAGAAAAGCGCCTTGGGCACGCCCGGATCATCGGGGAAATTTGCGATAAAATTATTGTATTCATTTAGCGCCGAATCACTCATTGAAAATTGGAAGTAATACAATTCAGCCAATCGAAAATCCTTTTGTACCAGCATTTTTTTAATTTCTTCGGGATTGCTTGGAATTTTGATAGATTGCCTCATTGCTTTTAATCTTGCCTTCCGCACGGAATCCTCACGCGCCTTCTTCTCTCGTAATTGCTGCGTAAACAGACTGTCTTCATAGGATCCCCGCTCAATTCCTTTCAGCGCTCGAAGAGAATCAGCCTTAATCGAATCTCTCCGGGCAATTCGAAGAGAGTCCAATCTTATGGAATCCGCTCGTGCAGAATCTCTTTCGGACGAAGCAAGAAGGGAATTACTATCATCATATTCATGGTTTATTTTTCGAACGTAAGCATCTTCCAACGCCCAGATGTTATCCTCCAATTTGTGCAGCTTTTTAATGGCTTCAATTTCTTTCTTGACATCCGTAATGAAATCCGCACGGGAGTATTCCTTTTCAGACTTTTGAAAATCTTCCAATGCCTGGTCGAAATCTTTGTTTTCATTCAATTCAAACAAGCCCATTCGATAATAGGCTTCGGCAGAAGCCGCAGTTTTGGGATAATTATCAATTACATTTTGAAAGGCTTCACGAGCGTGCTTAATATCCCCCATTTCTTCCATGGTTAGCGCCGATTGCAGATACACATTTCCAATTTCATAATTGGTCAGAACTAATTTAAGCATTCGATTGTAAATATCCAATGCTTTTTCGTACTGATGTAACTTTCGAAGAGAAAACGCATATTTCAAATCCGCCTGATAAAGCAATTCAACATCCGCTTTGTATTTTCGAACCTTTTTGAAGGCTGCCGCTGCATTGGCGTAATTTTCGAGCTGCAGATAGCATTCTCCAATCCGAATCTGAGCCTGAGCGCGGACATCGCGGTCTTTGATTTTGTTGATCGTTTGTTCGTATTGCTCAACCGCCTGAGAATACAATTTTTGCTGGAAATACAAATCGCCCAATTCCAAACGGGCATTCGGAAAATATTTTTTATTCCTCTTATCCAGAAGCAGTTCATTTAGCGTTTTTTCAGCATTTGCGTAATTTCTCAAACCGACTTCTGTTTTTCCAAGCAGAAGCCTCGCTTTGGGAGCAAATTCACTATTGGGAAATGCCGTCAAAAGCTCATTGAATTTGCGCTCGGCCTTAATATATTCCCTTTGATGGTAAAAAGATTCACCAATAATCATTAGCGCATCATCCACGTATTTGCTCTTTGGAAAAAGTTGCAGGACTTTTGACGCTTTTTCGATCGCTTTTCGATACTCGGGGATGTTAGATGGCCGGCGCTGCGTTCGCTGCCGCTGAGCCATTTTAACGGATGTCTGACTTTTCTTTAATTGCTTTTCCTGCTGAATGCGTTTTTTTTCAGCCTCATTATAAAACTTTTGGGCATTGTAGAAGGTGTTAAAATAGGCACCGCAGCCCGAAATGAGAACTACAATTATCAGGAATATTCCGTACAAACCAACTTTTTTGGTTATTGAATTCATTACTGATTTTTTCCTAATTCACTCTTGCTTTGACAAGCCAAACGTGGCACGAACATCCTTTAACCCAGATTCGGATTATTGCCAAAATTTTCAGTCATTGTGAGGAGTTCCTACTTTTTCGCTATTTATTTTGAAAAAGTGAGGACAACGAATCAATCTTTGTCTATTTTCGCAATGAGATTGATTCGCTCTCCGCCAGTTGGCAATTGGCGGATCGCTCACAATAACAACCTATTCTTGTGCGGTTTTTTTAAGTTTTCCGAATCTGGGTTAAAAGACTTTGTAATTTTAGGATGAATCTTTGTTGTTTAACCCCGATAATACTAATTTGTTCGCTTTTCATTTTTAATTAGCTCCACAATTCGAGGAAGCACTTCCCCTGTTTTTCCCCTTAAGCTCACGTGCGCAAAATCCGTTACCGGAGTTGCTTCCGGATTAATTTCCACAATAAATGCTCCCTGACGAAGCGCAATTTCAGGCAGCGACGCCGCAGGGTAAACGACTGCCGACGTTCCCAGTACCATAAAAACATCGCAGGTTTCGGCCGCATGGTACGCCTTTTGAATAGCGTCCTCGGGAAGCATCTCACCAAACCAGACCAC
>CAZIYL010000067.1:0-10882 GCA_964543425.1 uncultured Deferribacteres bacterium | reverse complement strand
CAGGACAGACTTCGCCGTGGGTTTCGGAAAATTGCAGGGCTTCTAACATTCGAAGAGCCTCGTCGATATTCCGCGCCAATCCGCCGATCCATCTTCCCCGGGGAATGGCATTTCCGCACGGATTGGTGCTCACAACGGTACAGGTACATCCTACGCCTCTGTACAAAACCACTCTCTCCCTGATTCTGTTTGCCATTTTGTTCACCTGTCCTTCTAAAGGAACGGTAGGTGACTGAAGAATCTCTTCGTTGACGGCTACATTTGAGAGAAAATCAAAGGGCCTTCGCTTGCCTCCCACCAAAAATCTTGCCAAAAACTTAATTTACCTGACTTGAATCTTGATTTATTCCCAAAAAATCATTATATTTAAAAGCAAAATTAAAGATAGCAAGAGGTTTACTCATGTACGATTCACATAGCGGAAAACGAATGGCAATGTTCTGGAATCCCATTGGGAATAAGGTTGTTCGATGCAATCTTTGCCAGCATCGATGCCGGATTCCCGAAGGGCGGATGGGTGTGTGTGGCGTCAGGGGGAATATTGACGGGCGTTTGTATACATTCGTTTTCGAAAAGGCTGCGGCCGTTCATGTGGACCCGATTGAGAAAAAACCTCTTTTTCATGTCTTTCCGGGTTCAAGGGCATTTTCTGTAGCAACCGTTGGATGTAACTTCCGCTGTCAGTTTTGTCAGAATTGGGATATTTCTCAGCTTAACACGTTTAGGAAATCGAGCCACGAAATTAAACCATCTGATTTCCCCGGTGAATATCTTCCTGTAAATCGGGTTATTGAACTGACAGAAAGTTATGGTTGTAAATCCATTGCTTATACCTATACGGAACCCACGATTTTTTATGAATATGCTTACGAAACCGCAAAGCTTGCCCACGAAAATGGAATCCTGAATCTTTTTATTACGAATGGTTACATTACGCCCGAGGCATTGGAACATATCAGCCCCTATCTGGATGCGGCCAATGTGGATATCAAGGGATTCAATCCGCAATTTTATAAGAAAAAAATCGGAGCGCGTCTCGATCGTCTTTTGGAATCGCTAAAGGCCTATAAAAAATTGGGAATCTGGCTGGAAGTAACCACGTTGGTTGTTCCGGGTTACGATGATGATGAAAAAAATTTTCACAGAATTGCTCAATTTATTCGGGATGAATTGGGCGTAGAAACCCCGTGGCACATTAGCCGGTTTTTCCCAAACTACAAGATGAACGATGTTCCGCCGACGGATATTCATATTTTGCAGAAAGCCCGAAAAATTGGACTCGAGGAGGGACTTCGGTATGTGTACAGTGGAAATGTGCCGGGCGACGAGGGCGAAAATACCTATTGCTATCATTGCGGAAAATTGCTGATTCGCAGATTTGGATATGAGGTGGTCGAAAATAATATGGTCAACGGAAAATGTCCCCGATGCGGTGCTCCAATTGACGGCGTTGGAATGGATCATCTTCGAGTGGGACATTCCAATTATTGGATGGTTTAAATTGATTAGTTGCAGCGAGAAAATTTTGCAGTCTATGAAAAATTGTAGAATATTCTTGAAATCAAAAAGGAAAAATTGTAATTTGCTTAGATTTTTGGGAATAGTGATTTCCTTTCTGGGTTGAGGCCAGGAAATTTGATAACGTGGACAGCCGTTTGAGGTGGATTAGTTTAGATGTGATTTTTGAATAATACAGGAGAATATGTATGAATCCGATTGTATTGGCTTCTATTATTGGACTGGGTGGATTGGGTCTGTTTTTTGGAGTGGTGCTTGCTTATGCATCCAAAAAATTTGCAGTAGAAGTGGATCCCCGTGTGGAAGAAATAGATGAGATTTTGCCACAGGCGAACTGCGGCGGTTGTGGCTATCCAAGTTGTTCCGCGTATGCAGAAGCAGTGGTTAAGGGAGGGGCTCCCCCGAATCTTTGTGTTGTCGGAGGACAACCGGTAGCCAATAAAGTGGCTGCCATTTTGGGAGTGGAGGCTGAAGAAGTCGAAGAGCGCATCGCCGTCGTCAAGTGCGGCGGCGGCTTCGAGGAAGCCAAACGAAAGTACATTTACGACGGTATCAAAGATTGTAATGTAGCTGCTCAATTGGGCGGAGGAAATAAGTCCTGCGAGTACGGCTGCTTGGGATTGGGTTCCTGCGTGGAAGCCTGTCCCTATGATGCCATGGCCATGAATGACAACGGGCTTCCGGTAGTTTTTGACGATAAATGCACGGGCTGCGGCCTGTGTGTAGAGGCTTGTCCCAAAGGGATTATGCAGCTCATTCCGAAAAGCCAAAAGGTGTACGTTGCCTGCGTGTCTCATGATCGTGGAAAGGCCGTAACCTCCGTGTGCAGCGTTGGCTGCACGGGGTGCGGACTCTGTGCTAATCCGAAATTTACCCCCTCAGGTGTGGTCATGATGAACCGGGAGATTAATCTTCCGGTAATTCCTACCAAGTGGGAGGACTACGATACAGCCGTAGCGAAATGTCCAACCAAATCGTTCGTGGTTCGTGAAGTTGAAGTGAAAAAGGAGGCGTGACACATGGCAACGATCGATATTCGTGAAGAAGAAAAAATAGAAGCTGTTCTTGACAAAGTCCTTGAAACGGCCAAAAAGCTAAAAACGGATCGAACGGGTGGAGAAATTCTCACGATTAAAGCCTCTGAGGAGACTCATTTGCACCGTGTACGAGATTATTTAAAGAGCAAGGCGCCAAAAAAGTGGGATTACCAGATCCGCTACGAAAAACGGATTCCCTGGACGCTGTACATCAAAAAGCGTTTGAAGCCACCGGCTACCTAAAACGATTGGTGGTTAGTCGATATTTCGAAAGCCTTTTCGCTGCGAATGCGCGAATCAAATGTTTAAAAAATAACACAGCGTTGCTAAACTGCAATTTAACCGCAGAGAACTCGAAGAAGGTGCAAAGGTCGCTGAGTTATTAATAATCTTTGCGCGCTCTGTGCATATTTTGTGAACTTTGCGTTTAGATATTTTGAAAAAAACAATTATTATAGCCATTTTGCCCTGTGTTAAAGCTCACGGTTAAAAATAGTCGGGATGCTTGAAGCATCCTAATGTGCTGGTACCATTTACGGTGCTTCCTGATTTTAGTACCGTCGTTTACGGCGGAACATGCTTTTATTTCCGATCTAATCCGCCAGAGACGGATTCAATCCACTTCCGGGTGAAGTTTTGAGCAAATATCAAATAAAAACAAAGCAAACCATTTCTCGTCAGACCAGCCCAATTTCCTCACAACAGAAGAAGGCTTTCGTCGCGATTCGCTCCTGCCAATCGTACGATGCTAACGAGGTAGAAGCAGCCGTTCGGGCAGCTCTTTCGGAGCTCGGAGGAATAAAAGCCTTTGTCCGTCCGGGGGATCGGGTGCTCCTGAAGCCCAATTTGCTGGCCGCTCACCCTCCCGAAAAGGGAGTGACAACCCATCCGGCCGTTGTGGAGGTGGTAGCCCGATTGGTTCAAGAGGCAGGTGGAACTGTCTGGATCGGCGACAGCCCGGCCGGTTCGATCAAAGGCATCAAACGATTCTGGAGAATCTCAGGCCTTTTGGATGTGGCCGAAAGAGTGGGCGCCGAGTTGATTCCCTTTGAAACGAGCGCTCTTTCATTGAAGACAAAAAACGGCCGCCGGTATTTTCTTTCGAAATGGGTAGAAGATGCCGATGTAGTGATTAATCTTCCCAAATTCAAAACCCACAACCTGATGCTTTTCACGGGCGCCGTCAAGAATATGTACGGCACGCTGCCGGGTTTACAGAAAGGCGATTTTCATCGTCTGGCTCCCCATCCGAGGGATTTTGCAAAGGTTTTGCTCGATGTGTACGAGCTGGCCCGCCCCACATTGACAATTATGGATGGCGTTTATGGGATGGAAGGTAATGGCCCGGCGGCCGGACAAAGCAAAAAAGTGGGATTGATTTTTGCCAGTACCGATGCCGTGGCGCTCGATGTAGTGGCCTCTTTTCTGATGGGGTATTCCCCCGAATCGCTGCCTACCATTCGCGAAGCCCGGGAACGCGCGGTCGGTGTGTCCGACTTAAAAGCCATTGAAACGTCTGTGCAGGAATTGGAGAGCCTTAGGATTGCAGATTTCCGGCTTCCTTCAAATTGGAAAATCCGAATCATTCCCAAGCCCATTTTGAAAACGCTTGGTAACATTATCTGGACGCGTCCCGTTGCTGACCCGAAAAAATGTATCGGCTGCGGTATCTGCGTGGAAAATTGTCCGGTGGAAGCCATGACGCTCGTTAACAAATTGCCGGTTATCGATTACAAGAAATGTATTAACTGCCTCTGTTGTGATGAAATTTGCCCCGAAAATGCTATGACACAGGAGAAGAGCTTTTTGGCACGGATTCTGTCCTGATTTGGCAGCGGAAAATCGGCACTAACCTAAGAAAATTATTGACAGGATTACAGGATATTTTATTTAATCCTGTTGATCCTGTCAAAGAGAAAATCCGAATGAAACGAAAGTATCCGAGATACCCCATTCCGGCTGTAAGCGGAGTGGTTCTGAATAATAAAAACGAAGTGCTGGCAATTCGGCGCGGAACAAATCCCGGCAAAGGACAGTGGAGTTTGCCCGGCGGTGCCGTTCATCTGGGAGAGCCTATTCGGGATGCCGTACGAAGAGAAATTCGGGAAGAATGCGGGATTGAGGTTTCGGTGATTGAAATATTGGGCATTTTTGATCGAATTTTCCGGAATAAGCAGGGGCGCGTGGAATATCATTACGTTTTGGTGAGTTTTTTATGCCGATTGGAGGAGGGGCAACTATCGGCCCAATCGGATGCACAAGCCGTCCGCTGGATAGGCCGAAACCAACTGGATGATTTTGAATGGACGACAGGAGTGAAAGAGTTCCTGGAGTCGCTTTTTCAAGTGGTCTCTACCTCGAAGGTGGAGACCACTTGATCCACTTGATCCCCCGCCAGGGAGAGCGGAGTAGATAGAGGCGAGAAGAAAACTGGCCGCCGCCTTTGAGGTGGAGACCAGCTCTTTACGAACTAAGGTGGACTCCACTTTAAAAGTGGAGTCCACCTATCTCAAGAAGGAACCTTCCCATGAAAAAACGTGCCTTCTTCATCCTGTTAATGCTGTTTTTGCCCGCGATTCTTCTGGCAGGCAAAACCACGGTCATGGTGCCTATGCGGGACGGCATTCTTCTGGCGACGGACATCTACGCCCCCGACGATACGCTTCAACATCCCGCTATTTTGTATCGCACACCGTACAACAAAGACCGCGACAAATTTGACACGAATCTGTTGAATTTCTGGGTGGAAAAGGGCTACGTTTTTGTGGATCAGGACACTCGCGGCCGTTTTGCCTCGCAGGGGGTGGATTCCACCTTCCTCAGCGACGGCTGGGGTCCCCTACAGGATGGCTACGACACCATTGACTGGATCGTAAAACAGCCCTGGAGCAACGGCAAGGTTGGCATGTTGGGCGGCTCTGCTCGGGGAATTACCACCTACTGGGCAGTGGGATCGCTTCATCCGGCGCTAAAATGTGCCATTGCCATTGTGGCACCATCTGATTTTTACCACGAAGTGGTTTTTCCAGGCGGTGAATTTCGGAAATCGCTGGTCGAGAATTGGATTCATACTCAGGGTTCTGATTATATGATTGATTTATTCGGAAACCACCGATTTTATGATTTTCTCTGGGATACCATGAACCTACATACCCGATCGTATTTGATTACAACACCTATTATTCACATGGGGGGCTGGTACGATTGCTTTTCCGAAGGGACAATAGCGGAATTCAATGATTTGAGCAAACAACCCCAGTCGGGGCCGCAAATTCTAATCATGGGGCCGTGGATTCACCAGACCACTACAAAGGCTGATCCCGTGGGCGATATGACTTACCCGGACGCGGCCTATACCGATCTTCTTCTCCTTTTCAATTGGCTGGATTACTGGCTGCAAGATCGTCAAAATGGTGTTTCGTCTTCCCCAAAGGTTCAATATTATTTGATGGGTGATCCGGATCGGCCGGACGAGCCGGGCTGTAGCTGGGTTTATCGGGACAACTGGCCCGACCCAGATGCCCGTGAGAAAGTCCTTTATCTTGGAATAAATGGTGCGCTTACCACTCAGCCCAATGTCGAATTGGACAGCCTGAGTTATGATTTCGATCCCCGAAACCCCGTGCCCACGGTTGGGGGAAACAATTTAACGATTCCGGCGGGCCCGCGCGATCAGAACTCGGTCACCCATCGCTCCGACGTGCTTTTGTTTGAAACGAAAGAATTGGTCGCCCCACTCTGGGTGGAAGTGTACGTGAGAGCCAATCTTTACATGGCGAGCAACCGTAAGGATACCGACTTTACGCTGAAATTAATTGACGTGTACCCGGATGGTCGGCAAATGCTGGTCACGGATGCCATCACCCGCGCGCGCTTCCGCAGGGGCGATCGGGAAACGGACATGGCTCTTCTTGTACCCGGACAAATGGATTCCGTTGAAATTAAATTGCCGCCTACGGCGATTGTGTTCAACTCCGGGCACCGGCTCATGGTGGCCGTCTCATCCAGCAATTATCCGCGCTTCGATGTGAACACTAACACTGGCGGCCCGCTGTGGAACGACCCTGACACGCTGGTGGCTCACAACACGATTTTTATGGGAAGCAGCGCTCCCTCCCGCGTGACAATCCCGATTGTTCCGGGGTTCACGGCTGTAACCGAAAACCCAATGCAGCCTCTGGCATTTGATTTGAAACAGAATTATCCGAATCCGTTTAATCCCGTGACGGAAATTGAATTCAGCGTGCCCCGATCGTCGGTGGTGGAGATCATGGTTTTCGATGCTCTGGGAAGAAAAATAAGGATGCTGACTCATCGGAACGGCGCGGCAGGCACCTACCGTGTGCAATGGAATGGCCGGGATGCTGTGGGGAACCCTGTGTCCAGCGGCGTGTATTTTTACAGAATGAAAGCGGGACGGCGGGTCTGGATGAGGAAGATGCTTTTATTGAGATAATTTAAAAATTGCCTGTTATAAAATGTCCGGGGACAAAGGTAATTTCCATGCACCAAATCCCAAATCACAAACAAATTCCAATTCTCCAATGATCAAAACAGCAATAAAAAGCTTCGCCGCAATAACGTAATGGGAAATTCTTTCTAAAACTATGAACTATCAAACCAAAGAGTGCCCGTCAACAAACAACATAAGCATACATCGCCCCCTTCAAAGGGGGAGCCGGTTGGTTACGCTTGCATAAATTTTCTTTTTCAATGAGGCCATCTTTTTTGGGAACAGGAAAAGGCCCATTTCTTCGCAATCATCTAAGTCCCCCTTTGAAGGGCGATCAGGGGGATGTCCTAAACGAAAATTTCCACACCCTCTTTAAAAAATAATCCGTTTCTTTTTGGGTCGTTTTGCCTGTTTGGTTTTGGCCAAACCACCCGTGTGAATAGGGCACGGTTCCGTAGGCGCCAGATTTTTTGGAAACACCTCTTCCATTGTATGAGGGCAGTATTCCGTAGCCAATTTATGGCTTTCCGTGCAAATTTTTACCCGAACAACCCCCGGGGGCATTGTGAAATTCTTGATGGGTAAATCCAGAGTGTCGTGTGCCGCTTTCATAAAGCGTGCCCAAATGGGCAGTGCTGCTTTTGCGCCGGTTTGTCCCCGGCCTAAAGTTAGCGACGGATCGTCAATTCCAACCCAGACAGCCGTTGAAATCTGCGGGGTGAATCCCACGAACCAGGCATCGGTGTAATTGTCAGTGGTTCCGGTTTTTCCGCCTGCCGGCCGCATGAAATGGTACACGGTTCGCGCTGAAACACCTGTTCCGTGGTCAATCACCGTTTGCAACATAGACGTCATAATGTAAGAAGTTGCGGCAGATAATACCTCGCTGCTTTTGGAGGTGTATTCCTGAATGACTTCGCCATTGCGATCCTCAATTTTTGTAATGGCAATCGGATCCACGTGAACACCGAGATCGGGGAAAACGCTGTAAGCGGAAGCAATATCAATAGGTTTTACATCAGATGTTCCCAACGCCAAGGCATCAACCGCCTGTAGGGGTGTGTGGATTCCCATCCGATGGGCATATTCCACAACAATTGACGGTTTGACGACTTCCTGAAGCAGCCGCGCACTGACCAAATTAAGTGAGCGGCGCAGTCCTTCTCTAAGCGTGGTTGGCCCGCCCTGTGAGTGGTCGTAATTGTGAGGTATCCAGCGGGTGCCGTCCGGCATAAAAAGCACCACGGGTTGATTCAAAACCTCGTAGGTGGGTGGGTAACCATTGTCGATTACAGCCGTGTAAATAAACGGTTTGAAAGCCGATCCGGGCTGCCGCTTCATTTGAATGGCACGGTTGAATTTCGATTCCTTGAAATCCCGCCCCCCAATCATGGCCAGAATGTGCCCGTTGTCGGGTTCGATAGCGATTAAGGCCACTTGAA
The DNA here is from genome assembly GCA_964543425.1 of uncultured Deferribacteres bacterium. Taxonomy (GTDB): domain Bacteria; phylum Zhuqueibacterota; class JdFR-76; order JdFR-76; family BMS3Abin05; genus BMS3Abin05. The sequence goes on along the minus strand of CAZIYL010000067.1, from coordinate 2,432 downwards.
CTTTTGCATATTCTCTTAATAAGGAATCCGTTAATGCCTTATTTTTTAAAACCCTTTTTACAGAATCAGGATCCGAAATAAACTTGGACAGCACGTCCTTTTCATGATGTTTCCACAAAATATTTCGGATAACTTTTGCCTGGACAACAGGCAGGTGCTTGCGGACAGCTTCTTCAGCGGCTGCCTGAACCCGCGTGTCCAGCGTTGTGTAAATCTTGTAGCCATTCGTGTAAAGAGACATCCCGTACTTGGCTTCTAACTTTTGACGAATCCACTCGGTAAAATAGGGGGCAATGTCTGTGTCCGACTGATTTCCGCCCTGTGCAAGAACGATCGGTTTCTTAACATCCTCTCTGTATTGTTTGAGGGTTAAGTCCCCATTTGTGTTCATCATGTAAAGCACAAGATTCCGCCTGCGAATGGCTCGATCTATGTGATTTACAGGAGAGTATCGGGCAGGTGATCGGAGAAGTCCAACCAGCATGGCACATTCGTCAACATTTAAATCCTTTACTTTCTTATTAAAATAATAGGTTGCTGCAGCTTTTATTCCGTAAGCACCGTGACCGTAGTACACATGATTCAAATACATTTCCAGAATTTCCGGCTTGGAATAGTGGCGCTCGATCTGAATGGCTGTGAGCATTTCCCTGATTTTTCGTGACCACTGCTTCCTTTTGTTTAAATAGAGTTCCCGTGCCAATTGCTGGGTAATAGTACTACCACCCTGCTTTTTCGACATGTGCACAATATCGATTAGGACGGCTTTTACGGTACGCTTAAGGTCGAATCCCCAGTGATTCCAGAATTTCCGGTCTTCCGTGTCGATAAGCGCTTTTTTCATGTTGTCAGGAATGTCTTTCAGGGGCACAATTTCACGTTTTTGGATGTAGAGTTCTTTAATAACGACACCGTCAGCAGAATAAATTTTGGTAGCCAGTTTGGGCTCGTAGTGCTCCAATTCGGTAAGTGGAGGTAATCCCTTAATAATGTAAATGGCATACCAGGCCAGCAAAACGATAAAAATAAAGGCAATTCCCCCGGCAATGATCGTGAATTTTTTATTTTGAAAAGATTCTTTTTTAAACGAAAAAATCGATCGATGGTTTTCGCTTGACCGTAATCTGCGTCTCATAAATGAAAAGTTTTCCCTTCTAATTGGTCCGTATATTTTGGCTGAATTTAAAACGCCAAAATCAGTAAAGAGTTCCTAAAAACCCGGCGATTCTTCCGGCAGTTTTTTCTCTTTAGGCTCCCAGTTGTGCTGTTCCAGCTTCTGTCCGTCAAAAGTGGCGTACGTAAAATGAACCAGCCAATCACCGAGATTAATGTAGATTTTGTTTGCTTTTTTGTGAACCATTGGGCGATGCGTGTGTCCCATCACCACAATATCGTAGCCTTTTTGAAATTGCTCTTCGGCGTAGGCGATATATTCGGCGTCCTCGGCCGCTGCTTCTTCAGGCTCAAGAACGTAATGATTGCGACTGAGCTGCGATGCGTACCGGGCAATTGGAATCCCAATGTCAGGGTGAATCCACTGGTAGAGCCGGATAACAAGCGGGTTTTGCAAAATTCGCTTGAGCGTCCGGTAGCCCACGTCTTTTTCTACAATTCCATCGCCGTGGAAAAAATAGAATGATTTACCCAGAATGGTCTCTGTGTGAACGCCGTGGAATGTTTGAATTCCCATGTGTTTCTCGAAAAAATCCCGCATCCAGAAATCGTGATTTCCCGAAATGAAGGTAATTGGAATCCCTTTTTCCCTAAGAAGCATTAATTTGGAAAGGATATGCTGGTAATAAGTGGGAATGGCGTGTTTGTATTCGAACCAAAAGTCAAACAAGTCACCAACAATGTAAAGAGAAAAATCTTTTTCCTGATTTAGAAAATTAAAAAACGACCGCAAATATTTTTCCTTGAGAATTTCATTTGCCTGATCATGTGAACCCACATGCAGGTCAGAAATAAAATAGGCCTTTTTCATTTTCTCCAATCTATTTAAAAATGCCGGTGCTTCCATTAAATTGATTTTCAAAAATTTAACATAAGTTTTGGTGAAAATCAAGAGATTTTGTCGCGAATCTGCTGCCAGAACGCGAAGATTCCAATTTACAACAGAATCCCAATTTTTACGAAAGACTGGCGAAAAGCACTTGATTTCTTCTTAGAAAGTTTTTACACTAATATTAGATAAGGGTACTTTAAAATTCATGCGTGAAAGAAATCATGGGAATGACTCCCTTTTTTGCAAAAGCTTGTGCAAAAATCAACTTCGGCCTGAAAATTTTGGGGGAGCTTCCAAACGGCTACCACGAAATTGAAACCATTTTTCAATCGGTGGATTTGTGCGATGACATTTCTGTAGTACCGGCAGAAGGAAGCATTAGCATCGAAACGGATCATTCGGATGTACCGCAGGACGAAAGGAATAT
>CAZIYL010000066.1:0-10919 GCA_964543425.1 uncultured Deferribacteres bacterium | reverse complement strand
ACGGCCCCGTCATTCCGGCGTCCGTAAGATAAGCGGTGCCCCCCGGCAAAATACGCTCGTCGGCCGTTTGTACGTGGGTGTGCGTACCGATAACAGCGGATACCTTCCCGTCCAGAAACCAACCGAGGGTGATTTTTTCCGCGGTTGCTTCCGCGTGAAAATCAACAAAGATAATTTTTGTTTCCCTTGAAATCCTTCGTACCTCATCCTGAACCGCCCGGAACGGATCGTCTATTGGCATCATGAATGTGCGTCCCTGGGCGTTAATGACTCCAATCTTCGTCCCATCCTTTGCTTGCAGAATGGTGCTTCCGCTTCCGGGATTCCCGTGAGGGTAGTTAATGGGACGAAGTACCAGCGGATTTTTTCGCAGCACCGCAACCGATTCCTTGCGATCCCAGATGTGGTTTCCGCTGGTGATCACATCGATATTCATTTGCAGCACATGGTTGGCAATGTTTTCCCGAATGCCTTTTCCCTTGTTCAAATTTTCGCCGTTTACAATTGTGAAATCCGCCTTCACCTTTTCCTGAACCGAGCGAATGAGACGCTCAAAAATCGCCAGGCCGGAGTCACCCACAATATCGGCAATAAAAAGGATCGTAAAAATATTTTTCGCAGACATTTAAACCTTTCATCTTTTTTTTACCCAGATTCGGAAAACTTAAAAAGACCGCACAAGAATAGGGTGCCATTGTGAGCGATCCGCCAACTGGTGGAGAACAAATCAATCATATCGCGAAAATAGATAAAGATTGATTCGTTGTTCCCACTTCTTCAAAAAAAATACCCAAAAAGTGGGAACGCCTCACAATGACATGAAAATTTTAGCAATATTCCGAATCTGGGTTTTAGTTACTTTGCGTAATTTTCCGCACGATATTCCCGAATCACAGTAATTTTGATTTGCCCCGGGTACTCCATTTCCGACTGAATCTTTTCAGCAATTGCCAGCGCCAGTTTTTCAGCGGTAGCATCCGAAATTTTTTCGGGTTCCACAATGACCCGAATCTCTCGTCCCGCCTGGATGGCGTACGCTTTTTCAACACCCTCAAATTCTCGCGCTATCGATTCAATTTTTTCCAGGCGCTGGATGTATTTCTCCAGAATTTCACGTCGGGCTCCGGGCCTGGAGCTTGAAATAACATCGGCTGCCTGAACCAAAATGGAAATTGGCGAAATGACGGGCACGTTATCCTCAAAAGCTGAAATGGCATTTTGAACGATGGGCCCCTCGCCGTATTTCCGGGCAATATCCACGCCTATTTCCGAAAGAGTCCCTTCCGTGTAATTGTCCGAAGCCTTGCCAATGTCGTGCAACAATCCCGCACGTTTGGCCAGGTGAACATCCAGACCCAATTGAGCGGCCATCAAACCGGTTAGATGCGATACCTCTATGCTGTGCTGTAACACGTTTTGGCCAAAGGTCGTGCGATATTTCAGTTTTCCCAACAAACGAACCAGGCCCAAATGCAATCCATGAACCCCGGTTTCCATCATGGTTTGTTCGCCAATTTCCTGAATGCGTTCTTCAAATTCCACTCGGGCCTTTTCTACGACGTCCTCAATCCTTCCCGGGTGAATGCGTCCGTCTGAAATGAGCCTTTCCATGGCAATTTTCGCGATTTCTCTTCGGACAGGATCAAAACCCGACAACAAAATGGCGCCGGGAGTATCGTCAATTACAACTTCGATTCCCGTTTCCATTTCGAATGATCGAATGTTCCGCCCCTCCCGTCCGATGATTCGCCCTTTCATTTCGTCGGAAGGCAAATGAACGACCGAAACGGTTGTTTCAACAGAATGCGTCACGGCGGCCCGTTGAATGGCTTGAATAACCACTTCCTTGGCTTCCCGATGTGCGGTAAGCCGCGCCTGTTCCTCAACCTCCTTAATGAGTTGAGCCGCTTCCGCTTCAGCATCTTTTCGCATGGCGTCAATCAAAACCTGTTTGGCCTCGTCGCGCGTTAAGCCGGAAACTTCCTCCAACTTTTGATTCTCTTTCTGAACCAACCCCTCCAATTCCTTCCTTTTTTCCTCTAACTCATGTTTTCGCCGTGTCAGATTCTGCTCGATTTGTTCAAATTCCTGCTCTTTCTTTTTCAGGAAATCGGCCTTTCGGTCGATATTTACCTCACGCTGATACAAGCGCTTTTCAAGCTGCTGCAATTCATTTTTCCGCTGACGCGTTTCTTTTTTAAATGTCTGTTTCTGCTTGTACCACTCATCTTTAACTTCCAGAAGTCTGGTTTTTTTTAATCCCTCTGCATCGTGTTCGGCATCGGCCAGAATTCTTTCGGCCATTTCTTCTGCGTCGGTTAGTTTGCGTTTTCCGGCGATTTTCCGCCCAAACCAACCTCCGACAAAGGCAATAATGGCAACTCCTACGATCAGAAGAATGGTCACTGGTGTCATAGTTCCTCCGCTATTTAGCCCCCATTGTATTTACTTTCTCTTTTATTTTTCCGAGATTCGTTTTCCGGCAGATTTTTTTCTGTCGCTGCAAAAAAAATCCCCACTTTAAATATTCTCAGAATTTGGCATACGAATGGCACAAATTTAAAAATATTCCAAGTGGGGAGAAATTTTTAAAATAAATAATTACAGATTTTTTTGATCGGAAACGTCGCTAATCAGATCCAGCAATTCCTGTATTTTTTTCTCATATTTTTCGATTAATTCAGACTTTTCCAATCGCTTATGGAACAATTCATCTGTAATATTCAATGCAGCCAGAATGGCAACTTTTAACGCCGATTTTTGGGAAAGCTGCTGATCGATTTCCCGCATTTTTTGATCTACATAATCAGCAACTTTTACAATATAGTCACTATCCGCTTGGCCTCGAATGGGATATTCCGTTCCGTAGATATTGACTTTGATTGTTTTTTTATCATCCATCATGATGATTTCATGCTTCAGGGATTGAATTTTCCAATAAATCTAATTTATGCAACATTTCGCTTATTTTTTGACGAATCTTTTCGTCTTTTTCTTGATTCCCCTTCTGAAAAAACTGCGATTCGCGAAGTTGAACAATTTCTTCTTCCAATTGCTGAATTACTTTATCCCTGTCCTGAAGCAATGTCACAAGCTCAGTGTTTTGCTCTTTCAGTAGCTTATTCTCTTCCAGAAGCTTGTTTAAACGAATGACAAAGAAATTTAATTTTTGTTCCAACTTCTCGAGATTGGAAAATTCCATAATTTTTTCCTTCACCGAATCTTTTCAGGATTGGCGAAGTTCGGCTCCAAGTTCTGACTGTAGCTTTTCTAATAAAGCTGCTTGCATTTCATTAATTTCTTCTTCGGTAAATGTGTGATCTTCCGGAACGTACTCAAGCCGTACAGCAACGCTCTTTTTGTCAGGCGGTACCTGCTTTCCGGTGTACACGTCAAACACGTCCAAAGATTGTAATGCTTTTCCACCCCACTTGTGGATTTTTTGTATCAGAGTACCCACGGGCATTGTGATGTCAATTAAGATAGCCAAATCACGACGTACCGCGGGGAATTTCGGAATAGGCGTGTAGTGTTTCGCCCAATCCATTTCAGGTTCAATTAAATCTAAATTTAGCTCAAATGCAAACAAATCATTGGGTACATCTAATCTCCTTTTCAAATCCTCCTTAATTTTACCAAGATACCCAAGTTTTTTTCCCTGGTGGTCAACTTCTACCGAGGGGTTATCGAACGCCCAATGCGTCGATTCCAAAAACGTTACATCCTTTAAATTAATTTGATCAAGAAAGTATTCCACAAAGCCCTTTAGATCGAAAAAATCCGTTTCCTGAGGCTTGTGTTTCCAGTGCTCCGGGCGCCGTGTTCCCGAGAGAATTCCCCCGAGATAACGCGTCTCCTCTGGGCGGCTGTTCTGTGATGTTTTGTGAAAAACCCGGCCAATTTCAAACAGCCTGAAATTGGGCATCTGACGAAAGATATTCCTCCGGGCAATTTTGGCCAATCCCGAAAGAAGTGTCGGGCGCAAAACCGCCATGTCTTCACTGATGGGATTTGTGAGTTGAACCGGCTCCTCCGGATATTCCGTAAGAATGTCATCTTTCCGGGGAAGCATCGAATTGGTCAGAATTTCCTTGAACCCCTGTCCCACAAACAAATCCCGAACCAGATTAATAAAATATTCCCGCGTATTTACGGCATCGTTTAGAGAGATTTCACTTTTTCTTTTTTCTTCAATTTTATCGTAGCCGTGCACACGGGCAATCTCTTCAATCAGATCAACGGGGCGCGTCAAATCCGGCCGAAAGCTTGGGGCTTCGACCTCAAAAAAATCGTCTTTTTTCGTAACGCCCAATCCCAAATGAGTAAAGATTTTTTCCGTTTCAGCAGGATCAATATCCGTGCCCAAAAGTCGTTTTATCTGCGCATTTGGTAATTGAATGTGAACAGGTTCAATCTTCCGGGGATATTCGTCAACCACCCCCTGAAGAACAGCTCCACCAGCCGTATTTTGGATAAGCTCTGCCGTTCGATTAATTACCGTGATCGTTGCGTTAGGATCAACCCCGCGCTCAAAACGCAAGGACGACTCCGTGGCAATTCCTAATTTTTTTGCTCCCTTCCGAATTACAACGGGATTAAAATACGCGCATTCCAGTAAAATATCTTTGGTTGTTTCTTTGATCTCCGAATTCAGCCCGCCCATTATCCCGGCCAAAGCCACAGGGCGCACACCATCGCAAATCAAAAGGATTTCGGGATTCAATGTGTACCCTTTGCCGTCCAGGGTTGCAAAACGCTCGCCCTCATTCGCACGCCGCACCTGAATTTTGTGTTGAATCACCAAACTGTAATCAAATGCATGCAGGGGGTGACCGAACTCCATTAAAACATAGTTGGTTACATCTACAACGTTGCTGATAGCCCGGATGCCCACCGAATAAAGACGGTATTGCATCCAATACGGAGAGGGGCCAATGGTTACATTTTTTACGACCCTGGCAGAATATCTGGGACACCCAGTCGGGTCCTGAATTTCAACTGAAATGGCCTTTTCTGTTTTTTCCGATGATTCCCGAACCACCGGCTTGGGAATTCTCAGGGGATTTCCCGTAAGTGTTGAAATTTCCCGTGCAATTCCCAACACTCCAAAACAATCGGGACGATTTGGCGTGACGGACAGATCTAAAACAGTGTCATTTTCGGGTAAATAATTTGCCACAGATTTTCCAATTTCAGCGCCCTTAAATGGGACCGGCTGGGAATTCTCGTGATTAAAAAGCTCTTTTGCCGTGGCAATTTTCCCGTTGCTGTCCACAGCAATTAGGGCCGAGGTTTTTAATGCATTGTTTTCAATTTTGATCGTCTGCCTGTTCCGACCATCCGTAATAATTGCAGAATTTCCGTCACTAGATTCCACCTTTACAATTGTGTAAGGTTTGTAGTCGTGAACAAGCGCATCCACAGATTCAACTTCAAGCCCCAACATTGTTAATTGATAGGCTAGTTCATCGGGAGAATAATCAAAATCAACATATTCTTTTAGCCAGTTGTATGAAACTTTCACTCGTTCGTCCTGTTAAAACTGTTCCAAAAATCGGAGATCGTTTTCGTAAAATAATCGTATATCGTCAATCTGATATTTTAACATAGCCAGCCGCTCCACCCCCATTCCAAAGGCGTAGCCCGTGTATTCTTCGGGGTCATATCCAACAGATTTAAAAACCTCGGGGTCTACCATCCCCGCTCCGGAAATTTCCAGCCAGCCGGTTCCCTTGCAGGTTCGGCAGCCTTTGCCGCCGCAAATCATACAGGTAAAATCATACTCGGCACTTGGCTCCGTGAAAGGAAAAAAACTGGGACGAAAACGAATATTCACGTCCCAGCCAAACATTTTTCTGGCAAATGTGGCAATCACACTTTTTAGATCGGAAAATGAAACATCGTGATCAACAACAAGCCCTTCCACCTGATAAAAAAACGGCGAATGGCTGGCATCGGGGGTATCTTTCCGAAAGCAGCGTCCGGGTGCAATCATGCGAATGGGCGGTTTCTGCCGCTCCATCACGCGAATTTGCACAGGCGAGGTGTGCGTCCGAAGCAAATAGCCTTCGGGCAAATAAAATGTGTCGTGCATGTCCCTTGCCGGGTGATCTTTCGGAATGTTCAGGGCTTCAAAGTTGTAGTAATCGCTTTCAACTTCCGGCCCTTCTTCGATGGTAAAACCCATCTCAGAAAAGGCGCGCTTAATATCATCCAGAACCTGAAGCAGCGGATGTTTTTTACCCAGAAAATCTCTGTCGCCCGGCAAAGTGATGTCTATCTTGGAAGCCTGAACTTTTTGTATCTCAATTTCTTTTGCTTTTTGCTTCACGGATGCCTGGAAGAGATTTTTCATTTTATTTAAAACTTGCCCCAATCGAGGCTTCTCTTCCGGCGGAAGTTTACCCAAAAGGGAAAATTTCCCGGACAATTCCCCCTTTTTACTCAGGTATTTAATGCGTACGGCTTCAACACATTTGTCATCCCGACAACTGTTCAGTTCAGACGTAAACTTTTCCTGTAAGTCCTCCAGTTCCTCGATAGCAGAATTTCCATCAGAAGCCATATTCCGTTATTCCCTATTGCCTGGCCATTGTAGCCAATTTTTCAAATCCTTCCGGATCGTTTACAGCCATCTCAGCCAAAACCTTCCGATCCAAATCGATACCCTGCTCTTTCAGTGCGTGAATAAATTTCGAATACGACAACCCATGCAAACGGGCGGCCGCATTAATTCGAGCAATCCACAAACGTCTAAAGTCGCGCTTGCGATTTCGCCTGTCTCGATAGGCATAAAGCATTGATCGATCGACAGCTTCTTTGGCATTAATTAGGGTTTTACTTTTTCGTCCAAAGTATCCTTTTGCTGCCTTTAATATCTTTTTCCTTCTTCGTCTTGAAGCAGGATTGTTGGTTGCTCTTGGCATTTTTTAGCCTCCTACGCCAATATCATTCGCTTTGTTCTTCTTTTGTCACCATCGGAAACGTAATCCGGTTTCCGCAAATTTCGTTTCCGTTTTGCAGACTTCTTTGTTAAAATATGACTGGCATGGGAATGTCCGCGCTTTACTTTTCCCGTAGCCGTCGCTCTAAAGCGCTTCGCAGCGCCTCTTTGAGATTTCATCTTCGGCATACTTTATCCTCATTTTTTTGACAGAAATAAAACAATGTGCCGGCCTTCTTCAACCGGGCCTTTATCTACCTTTGCAATATCAGAAAGAGTTTCGACAGCCCGATCCATGACTTTGTACCCAAATTGCTTGTAAATCATTTCGCGTCCACGGAACATCACGGTTACCTTCAGCCGGTTTCCCGCCTCCAAAAATTCACGTGCATGTTTCATCTTGTGCAGAAAATCATGCTCCTCAATTTTAGGTCTGAGCCGAACCTCTTTTACAATAATAACGTGCTGTTTTTTCTTTTGATCTTTTTCTCGCTTACTTAACTCATAACGATATTTTCCATAATTCAGGATTTTGCAAACCGGCGGTTTCGCCTTTGGCGCCACTTCGACCAAGTCCAGACCCCGTTCACGGGATATGTTTAATGCTTTTTCAATATTCACAAGACCTAATTGTTCACCATTTTCATCAATCAAGCGGACCTGAGGCACCGTAATTTCTTCGTTAGTTCGAAGACCTTTGTCTTTAATAAGAGACCCTCCTTAATTTGTTATTTTTTTCTTTTCAATTTCTTCCGAAATCATTTTAATAAAATCAGGCAATTCTATTTGACCCTGATCACCTTGGTGTCGTTTTCGGTACGAAATCTTGTTTTCCTGAGTTTCTCTGTCACCCAAAACAATCATGTAGGGGATTTTTTGTGTTTCCGCTTCCCGAATTTTGTAACCCACTTTCTCGTTGCGGTCATCCAGAAATGTGCGAACACCGGCTTTCTTTAATTCCGTTTGAACCGACAGGGCGTAATCCCGACTTCGCTCGGTAATGGGCAAAATAGCCACCTGAACCGGCGCTAACCACGCGGGAAAATCACCGCCGTAATGTTCAATCAAAACCCCGAAGAAGCGTTCAAGGGATCCCAACAACGCCCGGTGAATCATGATTGTGCGGTGGGCTTGGCCGTCTTCCGCAATGTAATTTACGTCAAACCGTTCGGGAAGATTAAAATCCACCTGAATCGTCGTGCACTGCCATTCCCGGTTCAAAACATCCTTGATCTTGATGTCAATTTTCGGGCCGTAGAAAACCCCTTCGCCGGGATCGATTTTGTAATCAATCCCTTTTTTCTCAAGTGCTTCTTTTAAAGCATTTGTTGAAATGTCCCAGTTTTCTTGAGAACCGACAAATTTTTCAGGCTGTGTGCTCAGGTAAACATTGAAATTTTCAAAGCCGAATGTCCTTAAAAAAAACATCGTAAAATCAAGAACGGACATTACTTCACTTTCAATCTGATCGGGACGGCAGAAAATGTGTGCATCGTCCTGCGTAAAGCCGCGTACGCGCATGAGTCCGTGCAGCACGCCTGAACGCTCGTAACGGTACACCGTACCCAATTCCGCCCAGCGCAGGGGCAAATCTCGGTAACTGCGCAACTGGGATTTGTAAATCTGGATGTGAAACGGGCAGTTCATTGGCTTTAGCTGGTACTTTACCTCGTCCACTTCCATGGGAGAAAACATGCTTTCCCTGTAGAAATCCAGATGTCCGCTGGTGCGCCAGAGATCAAGGCGAGCAATGTGCGGCGTGTACAACAAATCGTATCCCGCATTTAGATGTTCTTCACGCCAGAAGGTTTCGATGACATTTCGAATAAACGCCCCTTTGGGATGCCAAAGAATGAGCCCGGGCCCTACATTTTCGCTAATTGAAAATAAATCCAGTTCTTTGCCCAACTTTCTGTGGTCGCGGCGCTTTGCTTCTTCCAGGAGATGCAAATAATCTTCCAACAAACTCTTCTTCGGAAAGGCCGTGCCGTAAATCCGTTGAAGCATTTTGTTTTTCTCGTCTCCGCGCCAATACGCACCGGCAACGTTCAAAAGCTTGGGATACTTAATGTAGCTGGTGTTCGGCAAATGCGGCCCGCGGCAGAGATCCACAAAATTCCCTTGGCGGTAAAGGGAAACGGAATCGTCTTCAATCTCAGAGAGAATTTCTATTTTGTAGTCATCCCCCATAGATTTAAAAAGATCAACAGCTTCTTTTAATGGGATTTCCTCACGGCGAATTTCGAGAGACTGCTTTACGAGGTCGCGCATCCGCTTCTCAATTGCCTCCAGGTCTTCCGCCGTAAACGGGTGGTCTACGTCGATGTCGTAGTAAAAGCCGTTTTCGACAGGCGGACCAATGGCCAATTTCGCATTTGGAAAGAGTTCCTTAACCGCTTGAGCCATTAAATGGGCAGAGCTGTGCCAAAACACCTCCCGCCCTTCGGGATCGTCAAAAGTCAGAATCTCTAATTTTCCGCTCTGGTGCAAGGGACGATTTAAATCCAGAATTTGCCCGTTCAGACGAATGGCGACTGTTTTTTTAAGGAATTTAGGCGCAAATTCCTTAAGCACCTCCTGAGCCGTTTTTCCCTCCGGAATATGAACTTCTTTGCCATTAGGCAATGTGATTTTAATGTCCAAAATTCAAGTCTCCCTTATTAAATAAATCCCGCATACAGCGGGATTCGAAGAAGATTGCTAATTTTCAGTAACAGAAGAAATAATAAAACGTTATTATTATAATTAATTTTCCGCCAAAAGTCAAGAAAAAATATTACCAAAAGCGACATTTTGGAAAAGAGGAAGCACAAATTTGTAAGCGAGCTATTTTTGCCTTACGGAGGGTTCGTCTCTTGGCAGGGTTAAATTTCGGAAAAATCTGCGGGCAATTTTTTCACCCCAGTTTTAAAACCGAAGCGTTGGTGATAATCATTTCTCCGTAATGGTCTTTGAGTTGATCCAATGTAGAAGAGAGTTTCTTTCGTTTTTCAATCTGTTTTTCATCAAATAACGAAAGAGGTAAAAAGAGATCCTCTCCCTGCCGACTTAACAGAGAAACGGAAACTCCAAGGAGCCGAATTTTTCTTCCTTTCAGGGATTTTTCCCGCAAAAGTTTACGAGCGGAAAAATAAATGACGTCGTCCAGATTTGTGGAAACCAAGAGGGTCATCTGGTGTGTGTGGGTCTCAAAATTTTCGTACCGATATTTCAAAGTTACCCGCTTCCCTACGAACCCGTGTTTCCGCATCCGGCGCCCCACCAACTGTGCCAGCAATCGGAGTTCCCCGGTCAATTCTTCAAAATCGTCGATGTCCCGGCTAAAGGTGTGCTCGTGGCCAATGGATTTTTCGTCCGGAATATCCGAAGGACGCAGGACGGGTGAATCGATTTTTCCTCCAGCCATTTGGACCAGAACCACGCCATTTTTCCCGAACCGCTTTTTTAATGTCTTCTCCGGCGTACCGGCCAGATCGCCAATGGTGGCGATGCCCAATTTGTGCAGGACTGAAACCGTTCGCTTTCCCACGCCCCACATAGCCGAAACCGGTAAGGGGTAAATCTTAGAGTCAATTTCGTTATCCTGCACAATGGTGAGTCCGTCCGGTTTTTTCAGATCCGAAGCAATCTTTGCCATGATTTTGTTAGGGGCGATTCCAATGGTGGCCGTCAAACCCAGTTCGGCGCGAATGGCGTGTTTCAAGGCCAGCGCAAGATTTTCTTCCGAACCGTACAATCGTATTGTACCAGTGATGTCCAGGAAGGCTTCATCAATCGAAACCGGCTCCACACGCGGCGTAAACCGAAGCAAGATTTTCACAAGCTGGCGCGAGACACTGACGTATTTGGCGCCGTTTCCTTCAATAAAAATTCCGTGAGGACATTTTCGCAAGGCTTCGCGAATCGGCATAGCCGAGTGTACACCGTAGGCACGTGCTTCATAAGAGCAAGTGGACACCACCCCGCGGCTTTCCAC
>CAZIYL010000065.1:0-10920 GCA_964543425.1 uncultured Deferribacteres bacterium | reverse complement strand
CTGTCCCCGGTACACCAGATCGCTGCCAAAAAGCAGTTTGTCCTGATTCCGTCGGAGAAAGCCCGGCGTAAAATGGGGGTCCCGCGTTAAGGCGTTCAGTCCGGAATTCGCCGACAAATCACCGTACAGATTCGGGTAGGTTTGCAACAGAATCTCCGCACGTCCCCCGGGCAAAACGGGTCTTTTGGGATAGGCCGAGCGGTCTTCGTCGCGTACCTCCCCGGAAACTTCACTCCACCAGTGCAGGGCATGGGCGATTACCGTCAGGTCGGGAAATGTACGCAAAACGCTTTCCAACCCCGGCAAGCCGGGTTTGTCCCAATTTCGGAAGCTGTCGATGTGAATAAGTACCGGAATTCTTAGTTTCTCGCACGCCTCGTAGAGCTTCATCTGGCGGGGGTCATCGATGGCCAGGCCTGCGAGCATTTCGCCGAATCCCCGCGCCCCTCGCTCCACGTAACGGGCAATTATCGGGTAGGGGTCGAATTTGCCGGGTTCGCCGCGGCGCGGATCGACGTTGCAAAAAGGAACCAGCCGATCCGCATGCGGCCGACAGCTCCGAAGTACCCGTTCGGACGTAACGTAGTAGTCCACCTCCTCGGGATTCTCAACCGCCATAATCCAGGCTTTTTCAATCTCCTGCGAGTCCATCCAGGCTAAAATATCCCGAACTCTTAACCCGGGGCGCGAAAACAGCAGCTTCCCCAAATGAACGTGACAGTCGATTTTTTTCATTGGCTTCCCGAACCGTTTGTTCAAACAAAAAATGGGTTATTCAAAAATGAGTGCACTCTAAAAACCTCTATTCGTACAAATTATGCGGGGCTAAATTCCATTAACTTCAATAAAATCATTTCGTGATAATTCGTGAAATTCGTGGGAGATATTCTTTTTTAGACTAAACCCAAATATTCAACAGAAACCTCCGAAACACGCGGTTCAATATGGAAACGCTAACGAATACGTTTGCGTGGAAAAAACTAAAAATATTCAAAAATCACTACGAACAGTTACGTTACCAATTTATCCAATAAAAAAAGCGGAATACACGCGTTTGCGGACAAATTCAATTTGGGAAGTCAATCGTTTGTTTTAACAAAATAAACAAATTTTAAATAATTTGCAACACCAAAAACAGTGAATTTGCAAAAAATGTCAATCTGAATTTTCCTTCTTCTCCAGGAATCGAATCAGTCCCTGAGGATCATTCGTCTGAATACCATCTGCCCCCCAATCGATAAGTTTTTGCCATTCTTTCGGCCCGCCGTTCCCTTCGTCCACAATCACAATGGCGCCCGCCCGATGGCATCTTTCTGCGAACTGTCGGGAAAAATCATCCCACACGGAAGCAACCACCCTGGGTCTCTGCATCTTCAGCAAGAGGGGCAGTAACCAGCCTGGTCCCGGATCGGGCATAGCCAGACAATCCGGGCACAGCCGGTGCAGTTTTCTGAACATTTCCACCCGCAGGAAAGGGCTGTACCAGAGCACGTCGTTTTCCATGTGATACTTTCGAACCAGTGCCATCAATTTTTGAATGGGTGTCTCCTTCAAATCGAGGTACACGCCGCAGTGTCCCTGCACGGTCTTAAAAACCGAATCCATGGTGGGAATGTGCGTTCCTTTCCACTGCGCTCCCACACGGCTGCCGATGTCAATTTTTTCAAGCTGAGCAAGAGTAAACTCGTGCACTTTTCCAGTCATACCCGGCGCGTATTTCCCGATGTCCCCATTGTGGCAGCTTACAAGCACGCCGTCGCGGGTTGTGCGGACATCGACTTCCACAAAATCCACGCCCAATTCGGCTGCTTTCCGACAAGCAGGAAGGCTGTTTTCGGGGATCCCCCGGTGGGCGCCCCGATGCGCTACCACGTACACACCACCGTGCTTTGGCAGAGGAAGCAGATTTTTTGCAAAAGCGGCACCATATTGGATCACAAAAAGAAATAAAACCAACCCGATTGTAAAGGGAACTTTTTTCATTGGAAATCTCCTTTGCGTAAACTTGAAATCGTTTTTTTCCAATCGATGGAACGCGATTCAATCGATTCATTATTGTAAAGAAAAAGCCTTTTGCCGCCTTATTCGGCACCCTCTGCAAAAAAACAATGACCAAGCAAGGCGCCAATTACAGCCTGAGGCGTTTTCGCAAAACGGGTTTCCGGCAGATCAGAATAAAACAAAATACGCACACTGCCGAATAAAATCAATCAAAAAAAACGGCGGTGGCACAACCATGAATTCGGGGCCAAAGAATTCCCCTTTCCAATCCCAATCCGGTCATCTCTTCCGGAACGTAACCCATAAAATTTCAAAGGCCTTGACTTTGTCCCCTATTTTTACTAAATTTTAACCATTCCGGGAAAAACACTCCCAATGCTCTTGTTTCAGATCACTGGGTTTTTTACATATGGAGAAAGAATGCGTCATCTATTAAAAAATCAAACCGTAATTGGTGCTCTTTTTTTTGCATGGTTTCCCTTTGGTTTTTTGCTGGCAAGCGAAAAAAATGCCTCCGTTGATTTTAGCTCGTCCAACCTGCCGATTGTAGTAATCGACACCCACGGACAAAAAATCCCGATGGACAATCCTCGGATTATGGCCGATATGGGCATTATTGCCTACGGCCCGGGAAGGCGCAATTACCTGACCGACCCCTTCAACAATTATGCAGGTAAAATCAGCATCGAAATTCACGGGCAGAGCTCGGCCGGGTGGGACAAAAAGTCGTATGGATTGGAAACAGAGAATCCCGACGGCAGTAATCGGGATGTATCGCTTTTGGGTCTGCCCGAGGAAAACGATTGGATTCTTTATGCACCGTTTTACGACCGCTCCCTTTTGCGAAATGTGCTGGTGTACCGTCTGGCCAGGCACATGGGCTGGTACGCTTCGCGCACGCGCTTCTGTGAACTCGTATTAAACGGCTCTTACCAGGGTCTCTACGTTTTGATGGAAAAAATCAAGCGCGACAAGCACCGGATCAACATCAACAAACTCAAGCCGGATGAGATTTCCGGGGATGATTTAACCGGCGGGTACATTTTACGCATCGACAAAGAGCCCTGGAAACCGGGATTTGATTCTCCGTATCCCCCCTTTCCCGGCGCGCAGAACGGCATTCGTTACCAATATGTTTACCCCAAGCCGGAAACCATCGCTCCGGAACAAAAATCTTACATTCAAAATTACGTGCTTTCATTTGAAAAGTTTATGCGCGACAGTCTCGTCGCAAACCCGACCGGAGATTACACCCGGTACTTGAATTTGGATTCTTTCGTTGATTTTTTTATTCTTAACGAGGTGAGCCGAAATGTGGACGGTTACCGATTAAGTACTTATTTTTACAAAGATAAAAACAGCAAGGGTGGAAAACTGACGGCAGGGCCGGTATGGGATTTCAACTTTAGTTTCGGCAACGTGGATTACTACGACTCATGGAAAACGGAGGGGTGGCAGCTCCTCTATTTTACAGATAACGATTATTTTCACAGCGCTGATTCCTTTTTAGTACCCTTCTGGTGGAAATTGCTTTTTCACGATGACCGGTTTATCCGGAACCTCGACCACCGATGGGCAGAATTACGCGATACGATTCTTTCCCAGGATTCACTTTTTGGCACAATCGACCAGCTTGCAGACAGCATTTCGGAGGCGCGGACGCGTAATTTTGAACTCTGGCCCGGCCCGGGAGATACCAATCTCGGTGGTGGTTGGTACCCCGGCCCGCCTCCCGGCATGAACGTTCACACTTACGAAGAAGAAATTGCTTATCTCAAAGCATGGATTTCTTCCCGTACAGCCTGGATGGATGCCCGGATTTCTTTTCTAGCTTCTGTCTTTCATTCCGGAAAAACTCCCCTGCCCCGTGGATTTGCTCTTTTGCAGAATTATCCCAATCCCTTTAATCCGGAAACAACCATTCGGTACCGCTTACCAGCCCGGAGTTTTGTCCGTTTAACCGTATACAATGCGCGTGGAGAACGTGTTCGGGAATGGGTGTACCAGCATCAACGCCCGGGGGAACACCGGGTCAGTTTCAACGCGGACGGTCTGGCCAGCGGAGTGTACATTTATCAGATACAACTCGAAGGAAAATTCATACGCTCAAAGAAAATGATTCTGCTAAAATAAAACCGGCTATTTTGGCACTCACTGCACCCTGACAACAGCAAAAATCCAGCGAAATGATTTGTCAGCGGTTCTCGTTTACTCATTTTTGTTATGAGTCAGTTTGTCTTTTAGTCTTTTCTTATCCCCCGCAGACAAATGGTGTTATCGAATGCCTCGAATCGCACCTTCAAGCGCATACCGGATGCTTAAGCACCCGGAACCATGTCTGTCACTTATTATTCTCAATACCCCAACGCTTCCGGTTTTCACGAGTTCACCTGGGTTACAAATCTCCACCGCTATTAAATTCTTCTCCGGTTTTTTCCCCTGTTTGGCAGTTTTGATAATTTTACCGTTTACTATTTCCCCCTATTCATTAGTGTCCTAAGCGTCAACGGCAACCGGTAACACTTCAGTTACAATATGCCCTACTGAACCCGTAAACGAACTGAACCAAGCCATTCGGCAGAGTCAGACCTTTGATTCGGGCAGTGAAGGATCGCTGACTATTTCTGAGATAGTTCGCCAGGAGACGACAGTGTTCACCTTCCGGCGAAAAGCTAACTCCGATACGTGTTTGGTGTTCGCCTCTAACGGAAAAACCGTTTCCGGAAATCCAGGCCAGATGCTAAAAATATATCGGTCACCGTGTGCACCAGCCGGCGTAAAGAACTTTTTTTTCGAAATTAACTCCCTTTTTCGAACAAGGATGCTTTTTTCTCTTAACGAAGACCCGCCTTTGGAGGGACTTTTAAGGACAAATATGGGTTAGCAGGCGTTTACCGTAACAGTCTTTCTTGTAATAGTTGTTGGAGACTTCGACGACCATTTAATATACAATGTACATAAACAGTAGTTTCTGCTATTTGATAAATAATCCTATATGGTTTATAATGAATTTCTTTATATTCAAAAATTCCAATTCGTTCAAGTTCTGGCGGAATATGACCACGGTTGGGTAATGTTGATAGACTATAGCAAGTTTTTTCAAGGTTGTCTAATAATTTTTCAGCTCTTCCGGGTAAATCATGAATTGCCACGTAGTTATATATTTCATACAGGTCTTCTTCTGCATCCTCTATGAAAAATACTTCATAATTCATCGTTCTTGATTTTCTTTAATTCTTTTCCGAACGTCTTGAAAAGTCTGATTTATTGATTTTATTTTACCGTCTTTTAGATTTTTATTACTCATTGCCAATATTTTGAGAAGTGCCAAGCTCTCTTGTGTTTTTTCATATAGTTTTATATCCTGTAAAATAACTTTTGCTTCTCCATTTTGAGTAATTATCACAGTTTTTTCATTATTTGCTACATCACGAATTATTTCTGAAGCATGTGCTTTTAAGTAACTTATTGGTTTGATAGCTTCACTTAGTATCATTTTTTAATCTCCAAAATTAAACATTAACCTAAATTAACGGATAAGAATCGACATTTTTTTAATCATAGTGGAAACACTGGATCTGCAAGGATCACAAAGAATAAAATTAGAATTTAATGTTCTGTGTGAACTCACTTACGATCACTGCTGCTTAAACATTTTAATAGCTTTATTGGCTAATTTAGGATTATTTATACAGTAGTTGACTATAATATAGACACAATTCAGGTCATAATCAAGTATTATTTTTATCAGGAGTTAAAACTTATAGCCCGCTAACGGCCAAGTTTAGTTGCGGCTGGGGGTAACAAGTTAGGTAAAAACAAAACACTTGTTCCAATGACCACCAAACTTGAAAAAACAGTCGCTGGCAGCAGTCAACTTGAGCGATGGGTTAGCGCAGCAATTTTTGTAGATTGCACAAAACCTATTTACAAAGAACTGAATTTACTTAATTGCTATTTTACCGTATTATTTTTTTACCACAAACATACAAATTACCACTATATAATTCAAACGGCAGTGGTGCTGTTCCTCAAGCACGACTGCCCGCCTTTTTGGGGGTGAAGTAAAGTAGTGTAACCGTCCAGCTTTTAAAATAAGTGCTGGAAAAATAAAAACCTCAAAAATTTCGAAATTTCCAGACTTGCTGTTGCACTATTTTGCGAAATATTCTCCTTAATTCATTTAAAACTAAATAATTATTTATGGAATTAGTTCGTTAATATTTGTAATTAAACCTCTTTGTTAATCACAATTATTTTAATTCTATGCTTGAAATAGATTATATGATTCTCTTAGAATTTGCTTTAAAAAATCTTCATGTTTATTTATATCATTTTTTGATAGTCTTATTCTATATTTCCCCCATCTAGTGTCATAGTCCATCAAATCTAATCCCAACTCATTAAGTTTTTCTTCAAACTCATCAGATTTTTTCAATCGAATTTCTAAACGCATGCCATTCTTTTGAGGGCGCAATATTACAAAGTTATTAGGTTGACCGTCTTTAGCTAAACCAATATAAAATTTATTAAATTTAAGTTCAAAATTGGGATCAAATGATTTTATAAATTCTAGAATTTGATCAGCCATAGCTACAGTTGATTTGGTTCCCCTTTTTTCCCAATAACCTCTATCGGCAATTTCCTGTGTCTCTTCTTCATCAACCAAGCCTAATGTCATCTGATCTAAAACAGTAGTGCAAATTATTGAAATTTTATTTTCAATTTTAATGGCATTCATTTGAATGGCAATCAATGGAATGAATCCATTAAATAAACTGATAACATTTAAAAATCTCGAAGTGATATCTTCTGCGACAATTACTGCAGTGTGATCATATTGTGGATATCTCTTTCTTTCTATATCCCAATATTCAATAGTTCTTATAATATGACTCTCATCTGTTTTACCTAATTGAATTTCTACTTCATAACGGTCATTTGTATCAGGGGCTTGCAGCAAAAGATCAAGCCTTCCAGCACTTGGTTGTATCCTTTCTTTATCTTTAAGTATCAAATCTCCTAAACCCAAAATGGAAGGATCTTCTGAGATTTTTTCTTGAACCCATTTTTCGTTAAAAGATGGATTATTTTTTAATGAAAGCCTTTGAAATTTCACATATTTTAAATCTTGCAATGTGATCCTCCAATAATTCTTCTTATTTATTTAGGTGCTAACGGAAAGCTCAGCTGCCGCCAAGGAGCGCAGCGGATTGGCGGTCAGCTGGAGCGACTTGTTGGGCGATTATTGTGCTTTATATGTTGCTTCTAAGTCCCTTATCATGAGATCCATTTGTTCAGGCTCTTTTTTATAGGTACTAAATGATTCAACTGCTTTTCTTGCAATTTCTATAGATCTCACTTCCTTATCAATGCCGATATATTTTCTACCCTCGCTCAAAGCTGCCAAAGCAGTAGTTCCACTTCCAATAAAACAATCTAATACAATTTCATCAGGATCAGTAAGCAACTTTATAGCTCGTCTCGGAAGTTCAACCGGAAACTTGGAATCATGGTCTGAATTACTTCGGACGGAAGGGATTTTCCAAACTCCTCTAGATCCCCAATTAACCCATTCTTGTTTTGTTAGCCGGGAACGATCAATCTTTGTGACACCAGGCTTCCAAAATATGTAAATATATTCCGACTCATCAACTGAACGGTAGGATATTGTATGCCACCTTGAGTTTTCCCATGCAGCATCTTTCACCCAAATTCGTCTGTCATATAAATAAAAGCCTGCATCTCTAGCAGCCTCATCTATTAAGCCGCCAACTAGATATACTCTCGTTTGGGGTTGGTACTTTCCCCCCCTGATATTGTTTCCATTAAGCCTTCGATCAATTGTTTGTTCGCTACACCCGAAATATTCCGCCAATTTATACCTGTTCCAATCTGGATGCTTTTTCTTTACTTTTAAAATATCTTCCTTGTTGAGCTTTATTTTTCTCCTCGAAACATTCTCCGCCATTATTTTTGGCATACTTTCATCTTTGAAACACAATATATCGGCGATATTTATTACCAAAAAACCGCCGGGCTTAATGATTGGATAATGGAGTTTAATTACTTCTCTCAACAAGTACTCCCATTCTTCAAAAGATAAATCTTTCTCATATTCTTTGCCCACGTAATAAGGTGGTGACCATATGCTTAAAGCAATAGATTTTTCTTCTATTCTTCTTAATAACTGCCTGGAATCCCCAAGGTATATATTGTTCGGCAAAAGTTGATCAAATATCTTTATGACTGCCATGATCCTATGCACTCCTGTGACTCTTGATTATATATTAGTCTTTGAATACGCCACTTAGCTTTAGCTTCCAAACGACTAAAACTTACCCTAACCCTGAAATCCTCTCCTCGTGTCGGAGCATTCCTACCTGCCAACCATATTCTATCATCAACCGTTGGATTATAACGATTTTGTAACTTTCCATTTGGAATTGCTACTAAGGTAACTTCGCTTAAGTGGTGAATGCCTTCACTGTCATCGTGATACTTAAAATGGATGAGGCATGTTGTTGTCAAATAATTCTTTCCGCCATATTCAGATATTTCTGGCAAAAATCCTTTTTCATTTACTTCCATCCCTGACCGCCTCTTGTCTTACCCACATAGAAGTCTGTGACATTTGAATAGTTGCAGAATGTCCTTCCTTTTCCGCTTTTGAGTCAATAAACAACGCTTGACGGACGGTTTGATCAGGCAATATCACATATCGTGCTTTCTTGTAATCAACCGTGCCATAAACCCTTTGTTGAACATTAAAACCAGAAAGACGATCGAGTAATTCTCTGGTTATATCCTCAGCGATATCTTTAACACTATCAGGTGATTTAAGAAATATCTCATGAGCCTCCATGCCAAAATCAAGAACAGCTTGGAATATCCAACGTAATGTGAGCTTTTCAATTTCTTCGATTTCATCCAATGATAATATATCGGGATCTTTTTCAGTCATGTGCTACCTCTGTAATATTACGCCCAACGATGAGCATGAGTTGCCAAACCGCTTACACAAGTTTTAATATAATGCACAAGACTCTCAATTTCTGCACACAACTTTAATGGAACTAAGGCGGTTTGGTCAGCTCCACGCTTCGTTAGCCAATTATTTACGATAAATTAAATGATTTACTTTTGCAAAATTAATTTTTTTGTTTCTGAATATTCCCCAGCTTGTAATCTGTAAAAATATATTCCGCTGGACAACCCCTTTGGCTGCCAAGTTATCTCATGATCTCCAGCCGTTTGAAATCCATCTACTAATGTTTCTATTGCTTGCCCAGATAGACTATAAATTTGCAACCTAACATTACTTACTTTATGCAAATTATATTTAATTCTCGTTGATGGATTAAATGGATTTGGATAATTCTGGGCCAGATGATATTTATCTGGTAGTAAAGATCCTTTTTGAGAGTGTACAAATGTTCCAGGAGCATAATATAACGCTCCCATATCAGCTCTTGAACCATCAGGATCATTGAATGATGGATCAGGATGACCAGCGTTGATACATGGCGAACCTTGTTGAAGATGATAATCCTCATGTTCTGGATCGATAAATAGTGGATCTGATGATATATTTCCGTTCGTTCCGTCTAAAACAATTCGCTGCAGCTCTAAATCGGATGCACCCATATAATAGTTACCTTCTCCGTTTCCGAATACATCGCAAAAAGTTATTTCTGAACCGTGACCAATTTCAACAATTTCTTTAGAAGCAGGTACTGCATCGGAAGCCATTGCAAGAGTTAGGTAATAACTTCCCGGACGAAAACTCGATGGGCCATCTGCATTGACAAATAGAGTATCATTATTGAGAGTAATAACCAGCCTAAGCCCCCCAAAATCTCCAAATTCATTTACTTTTGAATTTATGTAAATTGTTTTTCTTTCCCCCGTTGCCATTTGAAAAGTTGAATCAATATTCCTACCTCCAAATGATGATGTGCTAAGGAAATTTACTAAACCGCTATTGCCTTGATTTTGTAGGACAAACGTGTAGTCTATTGAAGTTATTTTCGCGCCTTCATAATTTCTATGCGACTCAAAATTATAGGTGTAAATATTTAAATTAAGAGCAGGCTTATATTTCGAGAATGCTATGATGTTGTTAGTAATTGTCATCGGAGATTTTTCTAAATATAGGCCTCCTCCGATAATCGCTGCATTATCCATTATTGTATTGTTAGTAATTTTAACTAAAGGGCTATGATAACAATATATTCCACCACCCCTTGCAGATGAGTTTTCATAAATAAGGTTATTCATAATTGTAGCAGAAGACCATTCAAGAGATATTCCCCCACCATATTTTGACAGCCCAGTTCCGCTATTATTGTTATTTCTAATTATATTTCCAATTATAATAGGAGCGCCCTCGGTTTCTTGGTAGATGCCGACAAAAAAGTGTTCTATTATATTTTTAGAAATCGTTGGAGAAGAATTAGCATATACCCAAAATCCCATCTCGCCATTTCTTATGGTGAATCCTTCCACAATGCAATTTGAGTTTACTGAGGAATTAAATACAAAAGCTACAGCCATATTGCTGTCTTCACAATCAATAATACAGTTTTGAGGTCCATTTTCAGATCGAACAATTATTTCTTTTCCACTAAATGTAATGGATTTATTACCAGACCCGATGTATGTTCCGTCGGCGACAAGCACCGTATCACCAGTAGTCGCGGCATCTATTCCAGCTTGAATAGTAGCTTGATTGGCAGGTATATGAATGATTTTAGCCTTTGCGACATTCAATAAAAGAAAGAAAATCATTATACTTAGAAAAGTTTTCATTTGAACCTCCAGTTAGTAAGTTTTTATAGCATATAACGGCGTTGCGGCTAACCCTTGGCATAACCTGCGCCGATTTTAACGCACCAAACAATAATAATTTAAATAACT
>CAZIYL010000064.1:0-10930 GCA_964543425.1 uncultured Deferribacteres bacterium | reverse complement strand
AACGTGGGTGCAACCGGTTAACGTATTTTCACTAAATATTCCTCAATCACTTTTGCAAAACTCGCAACGGTAGAGCACATAATAATGGGCTGTCATTGTGGGTAACCCGCCAGCCGGCCGGGAACGAAACAATCTCATCCCGAAAATGGGCAAAGATTGCTTCGTAATCCCCACTTTTTCGCAAAAAATACCGAAAAAATGGAAACTCTTCGCATTGACATGAAAATTCCAATAAATTTCCGAATCCAAGTTAAAAATGCAACTGCTCCCTTTGGCCCAATCCAAATTTACCACTCGTGACCAATAAGGGATTCGGATAAACCTTACTTTTTATCCTCTTTCAGCCAGCTCATCATCTTTCGCAATTCTTTTCCTACCTTTTCGATGGGATGGTCTTCCAGATTGCGCCGAAAAGCATTCAACGAGGGCCGATTAACCTTATTCTCCAAAATCCATTCTTTGGCGAAAGAGCCGTCCTGAATCTCTGTTAAAATTTTTCGCATTTCTTTCCGCGTGTCATCCGTAATAATTCGCGAACCCCGGGAATATTCGCCGTACTCTGCCGTATCACTGATGGAGTAATTCATTTTCTGAATGCCGCCCTCGTAAATCAGATCCACAATGAGCTTCATTTCGTGGAGGCATTCAAAATAGGCAATTTCCGGCTGGTATCCCGCGCCAACCAACGTTTCGAACCCCGACTTAATCAGTTCCACCACGCCTCCGCACAGAACTACCTGCTCGCCAAAAAGGTCCGTCTCCGTTTCCTCTTTAAAGCTCGTTTCAATTACGCCAGCGCGCGTGCCGCCAATTCCCTTCGCATAAGCCAGCGCCACGTTTTTCGCCTGTCCCGAAGCATCATGGGCCACGGCCACCAAGCAGGGTGTTCCCTTGCCCTCTGTGTACACGCGCCTTACAAGGTGCCCTGGACTTTTTGGGGCAATCATCACGACATCCACATCCTCGGGGGGAACGATCTGTCCATAGTGAATATTAAATCCATGAGCAAATGCCAGCACCTTACCTGCGGAAAGATTGGGTGCCACGGAGGCCTCGTACACCTCCGGCTGAGTCTGATCCGGAACAAGCATCATGATAAAATCCGCCGCTTTGGCTGCTTCAAATGTGGGCAGCACTTTTAAACCCGCCTCCTCGGCTGATTTCCACGACCGACTGTCTTCCCGCAGGCCAACCACAACATCGAGACCGGAATCTTTGAGATTCAGCGCATGAGCGTGCCCCTGACTTCCATATCCTAAAACGGCAATTGTTTTCCCCTTCAACAAGGACAAATTGGCATCCTGATCATAATAAAGTTTCATCTGAAATTCCTTTCTTGTTTTGCAGATTAAAATACAGTAATTTGCTCATTTTAGAGCTTTCAACCAATCCCACTTTTCGAGCAAGTGATAATAATCATTCCAAATTTATTGCCGCGAATACGCGAATAGAAATTTTATTTTTCAATAGAATCTAATAAGCGGTAAATTTGCCATTCCGCAAATCTGAAAAAACGCGCCCGTCAGCGGCAGCAAAAAGCTATGTCTCTCCCTGGAACTCCCGTTTCAGTGCCACATGTCCGGTTCGAGCTACTTCCTTTAACCCAAACGGGCGAAGCATGCTGATGATGGCATTGACCTTGTCCTCTGTTCCGGTTGTTTCAACGGTGAGCGTTCGCGGACTAATATCAACAATTTTGCCCCGGAACACATCCACAATTTGCATAATTTCCAATCGAGTGGAAGAATTGCTGGATACTTTTATCAACGCCAACTCCCGTTCGATAAAATTATCATGTGTAAAATCGGTTACCTTTACCACATCGACCAGTTTATTGAGCTGTTTGGTAATTTGCTCAATAATGGCGTCGTTCCCCCGGGTAACAATGGTCATTCGGTAGAGATCCTTTTCTTCTGACTCACCTACGGAAATGCTTTCCAGATTAAATCCGCGGGAGCTGAAAAGCCCGATAATCCGGGCAGCCGCCCCTAACTTGTTTTCAACAACCAACGAGATGGTATGCCTCATTCATCCTCCTCCTCTTGTTCGGGAGCTTCAAGAATTTCGTGGATTGCAGCTCCTGCGGGAACCATCGGGTACACGTTTTCTTTGGGATACGTCCACACGTCGACAACCACAGGCCGGTCTGCGATCGACAGTGCTTCATCAATTATCTTGCGAACTTCCTGAGGTTTGGCGATTCGCAATCCGATTGCCCCGTGTGCCTCCGCCAGCTTCACAAAATCCGGCTTAATGTCTTTCAGGTTTGAATGCGAGAATCGCTTATCGTAAAATAAATCCTGCCATTGGCGAATCATTCCCAATCGACTGTTATTCAAAATGAATATTTTCAGAGGAAGTCGATTGGCGACAGCCGTTGACAATTCCATGCTCGTCATCTGAAAACCGCCGTCGCCCACAATCGCCACCACGGTTCGATCGGGACGTCCGACCGCGGCACCTACGGCTGCAGGCAGACCAAAACCCATCGTTCCCAATCCACCGGAAGAAATAATTGAACGGGGGTATTTGAATTTGTAGAAAAGGGCTACCCACATCTGGTGCTGCCCGACATCAGTGGCAACAATCGCTTCACCATTTGTGGCATCGCTGATTTGTTCGATTACAAACTGCGGCTTCACCACTTTTTCGGATTGCCGGTAGCGAAGGGGATGCTCCTTTTTCCATTTTTTGATTTGTTCCAGCCATTCGTCGTGACGTTGTTCGTCCACAAAATGAATCATCTTTTCCAGTGCCATGCGAACATCTCCCACAATCGGAACATCAACCGAAACATTTTTGCTGATGGCCGCGGGATCAATATCGACGTGAATTACTTTTGCATGGGGCGCAAATTCCTCGATTTTTCCCGTCACCCGATCATCAAATCGGGCACCCAGCGAAATAATTAAATCGGAATGCGTAATCGCCATGTTTGCGTACCATGTACCGTGCATACCCGGCATTCCCAGTGACAAGGGATCGTCGGTGGGAAATCCCCCGAGTCCCAATAGTGTTGAGATTACCGGAATTTGTGTTTTTCTGGCAAATGCCGTGAGAACGTCTGCCGCATTTGCGTGCATAATTCCGCCACCGGCCAAAATAACAGGCCGTTTGGCGCTCTGAATCACGTCTGCTGCTTTTTTTGTCTGTTGAACATTTACCTCGTAGCGGGGTTTGTATCCACGAATGGAAACGGTTTTCGGATACTCAAAATAGGCTTCATCTGTTAAAATGTCCTTGGGCAAATCTACCACCACCGGCCCGGGGCGGCCTGTTTTGGCAATGTAGAACGCTTCTTTAATGGTTTTTGCAAGATTGCGTACATCGCGCACAATAAAATTGTGTTTCGTAATGGGACGGGTAATTCCCAGGGTGTCCACTTCCTGAAAGGCGTCGTTGCCAATCAGTTTGGAAGCAACCTGCCCGGTAAAAACCACCAGCGGGATGGAATCCATGTAAGCATTTGCGATTCCGGTAACGGTGTTTGTGGCGCCCGGCCCGGAGGTAATCAGAATCACACCCGTTTTGCCGGTTGCCCGGGCGTAGCCGTCGGCTTCGTGGGTTCCACCCTGTTCGTGACGAATGAGCACATGTCTGAAGCCTCTGTTCTTGTAAAGTTTGTCGTACACACTCAAAATGACGCCGCCGGGAAATCCGAAAAGAACCTCTACACCTTCTTCAATAAGCGAACGGACAAAAATCTCAGCCCCTGATAATTTGGGAAGATGCTGACGTTGTTTGTACATATCGAAGTTTTTTTGATGTCCCTTTTGTCCCCTTTTAGCCGTTTGAACAGATGTTTGAGTAGCCATTTTACTTACCTCTTTTGATGTGAATGAAACCATTCATTTTTAGGCCAAAGATTTTGATTTTTTACTCCAGAACGGCTCCGGTGTTAGCGGAGGTAACCATTCGCGAATACCGCCGCAGCCATTTGGAGTCAGTTTTTAATTCGGGCGGATGCCAGTTTTTTCGTCGTTCTTGTAATTCTTCATCCGAAACCAGCAAAGTTAATTTTTTGCCGGGAATGTCAATCTCAATGAGGTCTCCATTTTCTACAAATGCAATCGGCCCGCCGGCCATTGCCTCGGGGGAAACATGCCCCACGCACGCGCCTCGTGTTCCGCCGGAAAAACGTCCGTCCGTAATAAGCGCTACTTTGTCGCCGAGTCCCATTCCCATAATATTCGAAGTTGGAGCCAGCATCTCCTGCATTCCGGGGCCGCCCTTGGGTCCCTCGTAACGAATCACAACCACGTGCCCGGCTTTGACGGTTCCGCTGAGAATTCCCGCGTTTGCTTCTTCCTGAGAATTAAAAACAATCGCCTTTCCGGTAAAGGTTTTCATGTGCTCTTCAACGGCCCCTGCCTTCACAACCGACCCGTCCGGTGCCAGATTTCCAAACAAAATCGCCAGCCCGCCGCTTTCGCTATAGGGTTTTTCAATGGTTTTAATCACATTTTTATCTTTTATTTCCGCATCCTTAACATTCTCACCAAGGGTTTTCAGCGTGACGGTCTTTTTGTTCAACTTTAAGATGCCCGGTTTTTTGCTGACCTCGTTCAGAATTGCGGAAATGCCGCCGGCGCGATCCACGTCCTCCATGTGCCAAAAGGATGCGGGCGACACCTTGCAAATGTGAGGCACTTTTTCTGCCAGTTCATTCAATCGGCTGAGCGGATATTTAATTCCTGCCTCGTTGGCAATTGCAAGCGTGTGCAGAACGGTGTTTGTGGATCCGCCCATTGCCATGTCCAGAACAAAGGCGTTGTCGATGGTTTCTTCATCCACAATATCGCGGGGCTTTAGGTCTTTTTCAACAAGGGTAATGATCTGCCTGGAGGCGCGTCTGACCAGTTCTCGACGCTCTTTTGTGACGGCCGGGATCGTGCCGTTTCCGGGGAAAGCGAGTCCCAGGACTTCCATCAAGCAATTCATGGAATTGGCCGTAAACAGGCCCGAACACGACCCGTAAGTCGGACAGCCATATTTTTCCAGCTCGGTCAAATCTTCCAAACTGATCTTTCCGGATTGGAATTCGCCGACTCCTTCGAATACGGAAATCAAATCAACCGTGTTGTGGTGAGGGGAATGCCCCGCCAGCATGGGGCCGCCGCTGACAAAAACGGTGGGAATGTTAAGCCGCAAGGCTGCCATAATCATTCCCGGTACAATTTTATCGCAGTTGGGGATGCAAACCAATCCGTCCAATTTGTGTGCTTGTACAACCGTTTCGATGGAATCGGCAATCAGTTCGCGACTGGGAAGCGAGTACTTCATTCCCGAATGCCCCATTGCTATCCCGTCATCCACGCCAATTGTGTTAAATTCAAACGGAACGCCACCCGCTTTTCTGACTTCTTCTTTCGCCAGTTTTCCCAACTCCTGCAAGTGCACGTGTCCGGGAATAATTTCAATAAAAGAGTTCGCAATTCCAATAAACGGCTTTTCAAAATCCGGGTCTTTCAAACCGCAAGCGCGCAACAGGCTTCGGTGCGGGGCTCGTTCAAACCCCTTTTTTACGGTATCGCTTCTCATGGCTTTTCCTCACAATCAATTTTTATATTTTGATGCGCTTGGCGCACGAACTATTCCAAAATATAGTATTCTCCTGTGAGCCAGAGGTAAGATTTTATTTTTTTCGTGTGATTATGTTTATATGTGTGTAATTCTTGTTTTTACCTCTGGCTCGATTTTTATCTCAAAATAATGAGGTTCAAAATCAAACCGGCGATAATGCCAAGAATCAAAATGGACAACAAAAATAAGAGGGATAAAGGCAATCGTATGACGCCAATCGAGAGAATCGCAAACAGAGGAATCCAACCAAAGTTGAGATGCCTTGAATTTAATGCCAAAAAATATGTGGATTCTCCAAAGTGCATAAAAAGGATTCTCGATTCTCAATATATGAATTTTGCCTAAATTGGCAATAAATATAAGGACAAATTTGTCGAATGTCAAGAGTTTTTTATTTTTTTACAAAATTTTTATATTTGAATGAGACGCCTGCCTCAAATCGAATAAAAGCAAACATCCAAATAATCTATTGAATTTTCGGCGAAAAATCTGTATTTTAGATTTTCGGGATTTGTCTTTTTCAAAAGAATTAGCCGCGAATGTACGAATTACATTTTCCATTCGAAAAAAATTCGTGAATCCGTGGCGTTACTATTTTCTTAATTGCAGCGTGCGACGCTATGAAATATCCTAAAAACACATCCGGTTTAAAATTAACTGCCTGCGTGATCGCAGGATTTCTCCTGCTTTTTCTGGCTTCCTGTGCGCGTCAGGGAATGCCCCCCGGTGGGCCGGAAGACCGTACCCCGCCGCATATTATCAGCACCAATCCTCAAAATAGGGCAACACATGTTTCAACATCGACACCCATTCAGCTTACCTTTAGTGAGAAAATTGATCGCAAATCCATTGAAAACATTCTGTTTTTGGCGCCGGCGCCAAAAAAACCTTTTCGTTTAAAATGGCACGGCAAAACACTCTCGCTTCTTTTGCCGGATACCCTGCTGGCAAATCAAACTTATCTTGTAACCGTAGGCACCAGCGTAAGGGATCAACATGGCAATCCCATGCGGGAATCTTTTACTCTCGCCTTTTCTACCGGCTCACAACTGGACAACGGCCAAATAGTGGGCCGCGTCTTTGCAAAAACGTCCGTTCTGAATTTCCAAATCTGGGGCTACTTGCTTCGTCTGACACCCGCTCCAGATCCCAGAATCGATTCACCTCAGTACCAGACACAATGCGACGCACAGGGGCATTTTCTCCTGCAAAACCTTTCGCCGGGCCATTACCGTCTTTTTGCTGTAAACGACAAAGACGGAAATCGACGCTACGACCCCGGTTACGATGCCATTGGTTTTCCCACAAGAGATGCGTTTCTGACTCGAAAAGACTCCACCGACGGCCCGCTTTTTTTTCGAGCGGCCGTGCAGGACACCACTCGGCCCGAGATCGTTTCCGCCTTTGCAACGGATGAAAATCACGTACAAATTCGAATGAGCGAACCGGTGGATTTCCTAGATGCGAAAAATCCTGGAAATTTTGCTATTTTTGTGAAAAATAATCCGGCGGGCGGAAGGCTAACAATCAGAGTAAGCTACCGAAATTATCTAAATCCGAATCAACTTATTCTTGTAACAATCGGACAGGATTCGTCAAAAATGTACGTATTAAAAATGGGTTCGGTTCATGACAGAGCAGGGAATTTGATTGATAGCACAAAGGATTTCATCAGCTTTCGTGGAAGCGCCCTTCCGGATACCATCCCGCCGCAGGTTGTACGTGTGTTTCCTGTTGACAGTGCCAAAGCCGTTCTTCCCGATGAACAAATTTCCTGCGCATTCAGCGAAGCCATCGACACGCTTCGAGCGGATTCGGTTCTCCTTATGCAAAATTCCAACGGAGACACTATTCCGGGGCAAACCGTCTGGTTACAGCCGGATATTTTTCATTTCAAACCCCTGAAATCTTTAAAAGAAAATCAATTTTACCGCTGGCATCTAATGGCAAGCCGGATTTTTGATTTTGAGGGAAATCATTTGAAATCCGATTCCACAAAAATTTTCAGGGTCGTTCCCCAGGATACGCTTTCGGAAATTGCTGGGACGATTGAAGATGCCGATTCTTCGGCAGTGGGGCCGATTTACCTGCATCTGATCCAGACCAATCCACCAAATTTAAAAAAATCAATTAAATTGAATAAGCCCGGTGCCTGCCGGTTCAAAGATATTTTGCCGGGGAAGTACCGGTTGTCGGCGTTTCGGGATAGAGATCGAAATAGAAAATTTTCTATGGGTCAGTTAAAACCATTTCGTTTTTCGGAACGATTTTTCTTTTATCCGGACACCATTCTGGTGCGTTCCAAATGGCCTAACGAGGGAAATGATTTTCAGTTGCCAAAATAAAACAAAGAGGCTGCCATGCATCTACAATTAATCGACTGGATATTATTGGTTTCTTATTTTGTCATTGCCATTGTTGTCGGATCCTCGTTTACCAAAAAAGCCAGCAGGAGCATGGCAGATTATTTTGTGTCCGGGCGCAGCCTGCCCTGGTGGCTTGCCGGCACCTCGATGGTCGCCACCACATTCGCAGCGGACACTCCTCTTGCCGTGGCCGGTCTGGTGGCCAATCATGGGATAGCAGGGAATTGGCTCTGGTGGAATATGGTGATGAGCGGAATTCTGACCGTTTTTGTTTTTGCCAAGCTCTGGCGAAGATCGGGCGTGATTACGGATGTTGAATTCACCGAACTTAGGTATTCCGGCAGCGCCGCTGCCTTTTTAAGAGGGTTTCGGGCTCTGTATTTGGGACTTCCTATTAATCTTATTGTGATGGGTTGGGTTACGCTGGCAATGGCCAAGATTTTAGCCATTACCCTTGGCATGGGCAAGTGGGAAGCCATTGGCGTTTGCCTGATTATCACACTTGTTTATTCCACACTGGGCGGCCTCTGGGGCATCGTAGTGACTGATTTTATTCAATTTTTTATTGCCATTTCCGCGGCTGTCATTCTGGCGATTTTTGCTTCTCACGCGGTTGGCGGAATAGCAGGACTCAAAACCCAATTGGCCCAGCATTACGGAAACTCGAGCCAAATTCTCTCTTTTGTCCCGAAGGTTGGTTCCGCATGGATGCCCATGCTGACGTTTTTTGTGTATATTGCCGTAAACTGGTGGGCTGCCTGGTATCCCGGC
Organism: uncultured Deferribacteres bacterium; assembly: GCA_964543425.1. GTDB lineage: Bacteria > Zhuqueibacterota > JdFR-76 > JdFR-76 > BMS3Abin05 > BMS3Abin05. The sequence continues at coordinate 2,210 of CAZIYL010000064.1, read as the reverse complement.
GCCGAGCCCGGTGGGGGCGGTTACATTGCACAGCGTATTTTTTCAGCCAAAAATGAAAAACACTCCGTTCTGGCAACTCTCTGGTTTAATATTGCGCATTACGCTTTGCGGCCCTGGCCGTGGATTATTGTAGGACTGGCAGCAATGGTTTTGTACCCCAACCTGGCCGATAAAGAATCGGGTTACGTGAAGGTCATGGTGGATTACCTTCCGCCCGGCCTCATGGGGCTGATGATGGCCGGATTTGCTGCGGCCTATATGTCAACAATCAGTACTCAGTTAAACTGGGGATCGTCCTACTTGGTCAATGATTTTTACCGCCGCTTTATCAAAAAGAACGGCTCCGAAAGGCATTATGTGTGGATCTCGCGGCTTGCAACCGTTCTCCTGTTGATTCTGGCAGCCGTGGTTACGCATTACATGACATCCATTGAAAAGGCCTGGAAATTTCTCCTTGCCATCGGGGCGGGCACAGGTTCCGTTTACATTTTGCGATGGTTCTGGTGGCGCATTAACGCCTGGTCCGAAATTGCCGCCATGACGGCGTCTTTCGTTGTTTCACTGGTGCTTCAATTTTATTTTCATCTCAATGGAAATGAGCCCCTGCAATTTGCTCAAATTATGCTGATTACGGTAACCATTTCCACAATCACCTGGCTGATTACCACCTTTTTAACGCCTCCGGAGAAAGAAGAAGTGCTCATTCATTTTTACAAGAAGGTACATCCCGGAGGATCTCTCTGGTCATCCATCCCCCAAAAAGCCGGAATGCTTCCGCCAAAAGGGGCTGTGAGTCGGGATTTACTGGATTGGTTTTTCGGAGTGATTTTGATCTACACGTCGCTTTTTAGCATTGGGAAATTTGTCATGGGTCAATATGGAACGGGATTAATTTTCCTCATCGGAGCGGCCATTTCCGGATACGTTATTTTTCACGATCTTTCCCACAGAGGCTGGGAAAAGGTTGCAGAATAGGTTCTGAGTCCATTTGATTGGAAAAAGGCTATTGCACGTTTCGCGAATGGTTTTCATGGCCAAAAAATTTAAGGAAATCACATGAATCTGGCAAAAAAATACCACACAGGTCCCGATTTTAATCGGCTGCGGACAACTTTGCTTCGAGGTACTCCCGATCGCGTTCCGTTGCAGGAGTTAATTGTGGATCGGAAGATTCAGGCGCAGCTTCTGGAACGGCCGGTTACCTCCATTAAGGATTCCATTGAATTTTTCGCAATTGCGGGCTACGATGCCATTCGCATCAGTCCCAAAGTTGCATTCCGGCCGCCCGAGATGGCAGGCAATCTGAAAACAGAGGCCACCGATCAGGACATCGAGCGTACATGGTATTCGGAAGGCGAAGGACTGGTAAGGGATTGGAAATCATTTGAAAAATACCCCTGGCCCAAATTGGAAGAAATCGATTACACGGATTTCGAAATTGCCCAGCATAATCTTCCCGATGGCCTCAAGATTCTTGCTCATTATGGCGATATTTTTACGTGGATCTGGGAGATCATGGGATTCGAAACATTTTCAATCGCTCTTTACGAACAGCCTGACCTTATTTCAGCAATTTTTAAGAAAGTCGGGGAAATCATTTACAGCATGTTTGAAACAATGGTCACGTTCAATAACATCGGTGCTCTCTGGTACAGCGACGACATTGCCATTGGTTCCGGCCCGTTTGTGAGCCCCGAAGTCTTTCAAAAATATTTGTTCCCCTGGATGAAAAAAATCGGAGACCTGGCAAAGGCAAATGATTTGCCCTACATTTCCATTCCGATGGCGATCTCCGAATGCTTTTGGAGGACATCATCGCCTGCGGAGTGGATGCCCTGCAGCCCATTGAGCCAAAAGCGATGGATATTCGAGAATTGAAAAAACAATACAGCGATCGCCTTTGTCTGATTGGTAATTTGGATCTGGAGTACACACTTACACGCGGAACGCCTGAAGAGGTTGTTGCAACAACAAAGGGATTGATTCGGGATTTGGCCACTTCGGGCGGTTATTGTGTGGGTTCGGGAAATTCCGTTCCTGCATACGTTCCTTTTGAAAATTATCTGGCCATGGTTGAAACCACCCTAAAATACGGGAAATATCCGATTCAAATTACAAACTAAACATCGTTTGCTCAATCATTAAAACGATTCTACGGAGGATACATGTTTGACAAAAAACCACACATTAAATTTGACAAGCGAGGTCTC
>CAZIYL010000063.1:0-10958 GCA_964543425.1 uncultured Deferribacteres bacterium | reverse complement strand
ATTCGCTCAAGAAATTCCGCAAGGCTGTTCGCATCGCGAAGGTTCAATCCAAGCAGTCCCTTTCCGCCCTCCACAAAATGCAGGTGAGCATCGTTGAACCCGGGCAGCACCAATCGTCCTTTCAGATTAATTTTTGTTTTCGCGGAATAAGACAACGCTTCTGTCTGACTTCCCGCAAAGACAATCCGCCCTCCCTCAATTACAAGTGCTTCAATCCACGGCTTGCGCGAATCCCCTGTAAAAATTGTGCCATTAAAAAGAATCATTGGTTTCATTTAGCGGCGCACCGGCAAAAACTTTCTCCACACACTTTTGGGATATTTATTGTAAAAATAATAGGCAACGGGCTGCTCTGTTAATCGCTCACCGGTGACAAGGCGCAAATCTTTGATTCGGAAAAGATGTTTCACATGGACATCTTTTCCGTGGTCGATAAAAAAATAATTATGGCCAAAATCCACCACTTGGTTTTTGGGCTTGTACGGAAAATAATTTCCACTTTTTTTAATAACCGGGCGACCAACAACGTGGTAATGTTCTGTAGAATCTCTTAAATCATTCACCACGGTAATCATGTCCTCGCCGCCCAGAATTTTCACACGAAATCCTTTCAGGCCATATTCTCCGGGAGGCATATTATCGAGATAAAAATAGCCGTGCGAATCGGTTTTTGTCCAGAAAAGCTTCTTCTGGATTTTTCCATTTTCTTCCACCCGGCCGAGAACCGCAACATCTGTGGCATATTTAAAGGTATCCGTAATGTGATGGTATTCGAAAACATCCGCGATAACGGAACCGATTAAAAGAACCGATGTTTCATTTTTGGGGTTTTCAAATTTCGGTTGAAAGCTCGCGCATCCCCAAAATCCGCTTAAAATGAATAAAATCGACAGAAGAAAGACCCACTTTTTCATTCTTCCACCACTCCCTTCTTTTTGCGTTGCCGCCAGCTTTTCACAAGCAGACAGATCGAAACGATCCCCAAAATCGTCCAAAACCAAAAAAACGGATTGCCTGGGCGGAGATCACCTTCTTCCGTGAGCCGGAAGATTTCTTTCCCGGCATAAATGAACAGCAGGATATAAATCACCCATTTGTACGCAGCAAATCCAAAACGGTTCAATCGCTCTACAATGAACCAAATAATTAAAAATGTTAGAATTAGCCCAACAAGCGAGACAATCCAATAAATCTGATTAATCGTCATTTTTGAGATTCATCCGACTAATGCGTGCCTTTTTCATCTGCTGAATAAATGAGAAAATGGAAACAAATGAAAAAATCAAATTGAATTATTAAAAAATAGCAGATTTTTTGGAGAAATGCAAGTTTTCAAGTGGAGGATGGGCCACAGCAAGCGCAAAAACGGCAGCGGCACCCGCTTTTTTCAAAGGCTCCGCACAGGCATTGAGAGTTGAACCCGTGGTAATTACATCATCGATCAATAAAATTCTTTTTCCTGAAAAATTGAATTTGGAATGAACCACGAAAGCGCCGGAAACGTTACGAATCCGTTCCGAAGCCGAAAGACCTGTGTTCGTCGGGGTGTTTCGCGTGCGTTTTAAAACAGATTTTGCAAGCGCAGGCCCATTTTCAGCGGCTACTTCCCTGGCAATCAAATCGCTTTGGTTGTAGCCCCTTTTTCTGTTTTTGCGCGGATGAAGCGGTACCGGAACAACCCAATCAATGGCCCACTCGTGCATTTGAAGCGAAAGATTTTTTCCAAGCCTCCTGCCGAAAAAGGTTCCGAGACGCCTTTCCTTTTGATATTTCAGAAGATGCAGCAAGTTTTGCAAATTAGGCTCAAAATAAAAACCCGCCAAAAAACCATCCAAATAAACAGGATTGATTTTGTGGCGGGAAATCCAGAGTTCCTCCAGCGCTTCTTCTTCGTTGTACGGCTGAATTTTCGAAAAGCACTGCCGACAAATCGGATCGCCATTTTCAACCACTTCACCGCAAACGAGACAGGTGGGCGGGTAAACAAAATCAAGCAGCCAGTGAAACGGCACCTTCGCCCAGCGAGACAAATCCCCCTGAAATTTCATCAGAACGAGAATGGATAATTAAATGTAACTCGCGGTTCGATGCGCTCTTGGGGTTTGTAAGCATTCTCCTTCTGATCCAGAACAAAGCTCCAGATGTAATCCACGTACACAATCAGGTACGGTTTCACCTTGTAGCCGACTCCCACACGAGCGATGGAACGGTTGTCCAGAGTAAACACGTCTTTGGCCGTTTCGATGCTCATTTTGTCGTAAGATGCGTGAAGCGCCAATACGGGAATCAGTTTTGTGGCATCCGCGCCGAAGTGAAGAATGCCGCTTTTGGGCCTGGCATCGAGACGCTGGAAACTTCCAACGAGTTCGATGGTGCCCAGGACTTTCCCATAAAGAGCGCCATAAATTCCTTTGGTTTTGGTACTAATCGTATCGAGCGAGGCCACTTTTTCAACCCCACTTCCGGCGCCGTTTGGCAAATAACGATAAACCTCGTAAAAAGCATCAAAGTAACCAGCCTGAAATTTTTCTCCGAGAAATCGACGTTCCAGGCGTGCTTCAATGGAAAGCAATCCCATGAGATTCTTAATCTGCAAACCAATACCCGCGGCTTTTCCAGAGCCGTAATCTTTGATTTTTGCGTAATCGCCGTAGACTCCCAACCACAGAATGGGCCAATTAATGAGGGGCAATTCCACGTCGGCACCGTATTCCGCCACGGCATCTTTGGTGGTACGGTTGCCATCCGGATCGGTATCCGTGACGTAAGTTCCACCAAACGCCAAATTCTTGAGAATCGGGATTGCGGAGTAATGCAGTGGTCGAATGTACCCGCGCCCTCCAACAAGCTCCAATCGCGAAAGATTGCTCGTCATAGACTCAAATCCGATGAAGCCCATATCCACGTCCAGAGCCAGACCAATTTTGCGGGCATCATAGCTTGCCTGATTGGTGTAGTAATTCATAATAAATCCGTGTCCAAGTCTGGCCGCATCCAGCGCACCCACACGGGTGTAGAATTTATCCCCTTTCCAGCCGTAGCGGGCGTAGCGCACCATTCGAAGATAATCGTACTTCTCGTCCCAATCTTTGGAGCGGATGTGTCCGGTTTTGGTGTTGTAAAGCAAATTCACATTTAAACCGACGCCGAATTTTCCAAAGGCAATTTCCGGACGCAGATTAATGGTGAAATAGCTTTCGCCGTCGATCGTCGTTAGGCCGACTCCTCCGTTAAGCAGCCCCTCTTGGGCCTTCCGATTTAGATCCATCAAGCCGAACTGGGCAAATGCCCCCGTTGCCAAAAAGCTTCCTAACAAAATGAATGTAACAACCAACAAACGAATTTTTTTCATTGAAGTGCCTCCTCATTTAGATGAACGTCTGATGTGTCAACGAGAGAAAAATCGGATAGAATCACAATTAAATTAAATGTTTTTTACAAGAAAATCAAGAAAAAATTTCCAATTCCGCTTTTGGAACTCAAGAAGTGCAGGCACATCATCCCAAAAAAATCATAAAAATGAAAATAATACTTGACATTATGTTAAATATGCTTTACATTTTAGCCTATTCAGGAACAATTACCCATGAAAAATACGCTTCGAAAACATCGGTTTTTAAACAACGAACTCACGCAGGAAGAAATGGCTCAAAAGGTGGGTGTAAGCCGCCAAACAATTATTGCCATTGAAAAGGGAAAGTACAATCCCTCGGTTTTTTTGGCTCTTAAATTAGCCCGGGCGCTAAACACAACAGTGGAATTACTTTTCCAATTGGAGGATTCCGATGTTCAAGACTCTTAGTCCCAAAACAGGAGTTGTTTTTGCCATTCTGGGATCAATTTTTGTTTTGTTGATTGGGCTTTCGCGCTGGCCGGTTCTGTTGCTGCTTTTGCTGCCGCTGTTTTTCACAAACGATATTCTGCGACTTTTGGGAAAACGACACGATCGTGATGAGCGAGAAATTTCGCTTTCATTAAAAGTGGGAAACATCAGTTTCTTTCTGACCTACACACTCCTGATTCTGGCATTTATTTTCAAACACCCCGAATTCAAGCACGGCATCCCCTCCGATTGGGTGTTGCTTTTGGTTGTTCCTCCGGCCTTTTACTTTTTTACCCAATTAGCCATTGTCAAAAGCCTCAAACAAAGCGGCATTAGCATTGGATTGATTTTTGGCAGTTTTTGGTTGTTGTTTACCCTATTGAGTCACGGATTAACAATTGCCGGACTGATTGAAAGTTTGATTGGCCTTTCAATTATTGGAACCGCTCTTGGCTCTATCCGCTGGCCGATAATCGGCAGCAGCCTATTTTTGCTTGAAGGAGGATTCGCCGTTTTCTTCTTTTTTCACTCGGGAATGCCGGCATCTACCAAATTAATGATGTTCGTCATTTTGCCGCTGCCCCTTTTGCTGAGCGGCAGTTTTATTCTGCTCGAAGTCCTATTAAAAGACTCACCTAAAAATAAGTGAGGTGCCCCATGAAAAAGATAATTTTGATGATCCTGACGCTTGCAGTACTTCTTCCCACATCCGGCTATTGCCAGGACAGCCGAATTGATTTCAGCATCACCTTAAGTGGCGCCATTCTTTATGGGATCGATTACCACTACAATTTCGATGATCACTCCGCCGTGCGTGCAGGCATTTATCTCGGTGTAGAAAAATGGCATTTTGTGCCGGGCATTCATGCCAATTACCAGTACTCCTTTTTGCCTGAAAAAGCATTCAGTCCCTGCGTAGGCATTGGTCCCGATTTTATGTTGACAACCGATCCCAAAAGGGGTTGGGTACACCTGACACTGCTGAAATTTCCGGTGGGAATGACATACAACCGCAGCGATAAAAATCAATTTGGTCTGGAAATTTGGCCGGCCTATTTCGCTGCGAAAAAGAAAATGGTTCCTCTGATTGGGATCAGCGGAATTTACAGCCGGAAGTGGTAAGACTTTGCGTTTCTTCTCTCTTTTCCTAGGAGCAATCTCTGGAATCCCTAGATCCGGAGGCACACACGTCCGTTTGTTTCCGGGCCTCCATCTCTCTTTAAAACTATGGTTTTAGAAAGAACCGATCCCTGCCGATACAATAAACAACAAATCAGGTTGATGAATTCTGTACGGAAGGGTATTTGTTGTGGCTTTCCCAATAAAGGCTTTTACAACAACGGCAGAGGAAAATTGTTTTTTAATAATTTAACCATTCATATTCTCAGGAACAGAGATGTTTTCACGTTCCTGGACGATCCCGATTTTATTTCGGGCTGGAAGGGTTTGAGCGCTCGCCGGAAGATGACAACGGTTATTCAAGAACCCCCTTTTGTCCTTACGTGGTACGAGCACTACTACAACACACACGAGCCGGTGCTGGTACTAGGTTACGACAGCAAAAAAAGACTAGTCGGACTCATTCCTCTGTCGGTCTCGAAAAAAGACGGGCACCTGGCTCATGCAGGAGATTGGCAGGGAGAGTACCACGGATGGATTTGTGAGGAAACCGTTGAACGTGATTTTCTGGTTCAGGCCATGATTGCCATTAAGAATGAATTTCATCCCCGCCGATGGACCTGGCGGTGGATGCCCCCCGGCGCCAAAATCGATTGGCTCCGTTCAAAAGAATTGACCAAAAACGGAATTTTTACAAAATACAATACGCAATATCCGCCTTTTCTGGATCTGAGGGACGACGAAAAAATCAAAAAAATCATGCGGAACAAATCTGTCAGGGCCAAGATCAACCGCTACAAAAGGAGAGGCCATTTTTACCTGGAGCGAATCACAAGCAAAGAAAAAGCGGCAAATTTGTTTGACGTTCTGGCCGTGCAATGCGATTTCAGGCAGGAAGCCATTCACGGTGAGGCACCCTTTGAAAACGATCCGAACAAAAAGAAATTTTACATTTCCCGGATGAATCACTCGCGGAACAACCACTTCACCGTTTTGTGGCTCAACGATGAACCAATCGCTTACCATTTTGGCGCCTGCGATGACTCCACGGTTTATCTGGGGCTCACGGGCTACAATCCTGTTGAAAGCAAGAATTCACCGGGCACTCTGCTTTTTGTTAAATTAATCGAATTGCTAAAAGAGGAAGGCTACACCCGTTTCGATTTGACGCCCGGCGAGGATGAGTACAAGGCCCGTTTGGGCAGTGGGCACTACGAGGTTGTTGAGCCCACCTTTTATCTTAATCGAAAGGAAAAACTCCTGGCCGACGCCGTGGATTTGCTCAGAAAAACCACCAAATATTTCGTAATGGCCCTGCGGATTAATCCCGAAAAGGTTAAGCAAAAAGCTGCCGCAGGCAAAGATTTTCTAAAAAGAATCCGGGCCGCAACATGGACGGAGAATTTCATTCAATTGCGCCGGCTTCTTTTCAGACGGAAAAAATACCACTGTTTTAAGCTGGCACCGGAGACAGTTTACACAGAGGGTTTTGCCAATCCGACAGCAGTTCACACACAGCATTATTCCGATTTCATGCTCTTTCGGGGCACATCCCCCTGGTTGCGGCGGGCCGACATCCTTCGGGAGACCCTGGCCCACTATTCACGGGGTGAAACCTCGTACACCGTTGTTCAAAACCAGGATCTCATGTGTTACGGATGGGCGGGCCGCTTTTCGCGACTTAAAGGAAAGCCGCTTTTTAAACACCTTTCGGGCCACGAAATTCACAAGGCGGCAACAATACTGCATGACTTTTATGTGAATCCGCAGGGGAGCTCACCCCAATATTTTGTTCAGATGCTGGAGAAAATGATTGGGGATCATTTGCTTCCGGGAGAAAATCCCGTTTATCTTATCCTTTCAAACGAGGAAAAAGATTTGAGCGAGACGGCCAAAAAAATGGGGTTTGCCTCCCTAACCAATTAACGCCCACCGGAAGTTTAAAAATGGCGGGAATTTTAGATGAAAAATTAAAGATCATAAAATGGCCGATGGACACTATTTTTAAAATTTCATTCACCCTGCGTGCACTTGCGAGATATCTTGCGGATTACAAAAACAGGGCGCATGTTGCAAAACAGAAACCTCTCCACATTGTTTTCGGCACGGTTGATCACTACGAGCCCGGAAGCGGCCGGGTGGACCCCGGGACCGAAAAAGAACGGGTCGACATGCTTCTTAAGCGATATCCCGAATTGGTGAAGGGACACGCTGACAATGCCGGTAACCCTCCCAAACGAACCTGGTTTTTCCCTCCGCACTACCACCGATTTTATGCGCTGAAAAAACTGGTCTCTTTGTGCGAGAACGGCTACGGTGAAATCGAACTTCACCTGCACCACGGAACGGTACGCCCGGACACATCCGAAAATCTTGAAAAAACCCTTCAAAAATGCGTCGAGGAATATTCCGTGTTTGGCATTTTTGGCGAAGAAAAGGGCCGGAAAAAATATGCCTTTATCCACGGTGACTGGGCGCTGGATAATTCCCGCCACGGAAAGTACTGCGGCGTGAATAATGAAATCGACATTCTTTTGAAAACCGGCTGCTACGCCGACTTCACATTTCCTTCGTTAAATGAATCGAATCCGGCACAAATTAATTCAATCTACTACGCTCAGGATAATCCCAACAAACCCAAGTCCCACAACACTGGAACGGCGGTGAAAAAAAACGGGGAAAAGGATCAGGGACTGACGCTCATTCAGGGTCCCGTTTACCCCTTCTGGAAGGAAAATAGCCCTTTGGGCCTCCGGATTTTCGGCGATGCCATTGACGGCGACCCGCCAACTACTGCCATGCGCATTGATACATGGATTCATACGGGAATCCATGTCGTGGGTGTACCGAACGTAATATTTGCAAAAACTCACACGCATGGCTCGGTTTACGCACAAGCGGCTTTGGGCAATGAAATGGACTTTATTTTCAGCTATTTGGAATCTGCTTACAACGATGGCAAGAACAACATTCTTCACTACGCAACAGCGCGTGAAATGTACAACATGATTTCCGCTCTGGAAGACGGAAAAAGACCCCATGAATTGGAGGATTATCGGAATTATCGAATCTCGGCTCCCCGGTATGATTCCTCAGCAGACATTGAGGGAGCGTCAAACGAGCTGAAATATCTTGTTGGAAAAACCTACAATTGGGATCAGGAATAGTTTTCGCAGGGAAAAGAACGGGTGGGAATGTCTGCCTGGTCCCCGGTTATCATTCAACAGGCCACATACCAGTTTAACTCGTATTGATCGGGTAATTCCTGGTTATTCGAGAGAATGCGTGGGAATTGCCTTTCTGGCTTCGAATCGCTGTGCCTGCAATGGATTGCGGCTAAAAAAGCTCCAACAAACAGGATTCCAATTTCCCGGATAGCGTTTCTCTGGAATAATTTTTCTCAACAAACGCACGGCCATTTTCCCCCATTTTTTCACGCAGCAGGGGATTCGATTTCAATTTCAAAATGGCTGCAATCATTTGATCGGCATTTTCGGGTTCCACAAAAATGCCTGCACCGGATTCCTGCAAAACTTTTTGAGCCTCACCGGCAACACTCAAGATAAGCGGCCTTTCGCACGCCATATTGTCGAACATTTTTGAAGGCAGAGCGCCTAAAAATAGCTCGTTTTTTTGAAGCGGAACCAGACTCACATCGCATACAGAAATGTATCGCGCAATTTTTTCCCGGGGGATTTCACCCAAAAGAGATAAATTGCCCAGTTTTTTTTGGGATTTCAGCGCCTCAATCATTTCCTTTTTGGGGCCCTCCCCCACAAAGACGAAGTGAATATCCTTGTAGGATTTCACCTTCGCAATCACATCACAAAGGAATTCCATCCCCTGAGCCAGACCCAGAATTCCAAAATAACCCACTACGAATTTATCCCGCAAACCCAGCTTGACTTTTTCCCCCGCTCCGACATTCTTAAAATAACGGGTATTTGTTCCATTTTTGACCAGACATAATTTTTGGGGAGGAACTTTTCGCCTTCGGAGCGTCTCCATGATTCCGGAGGTTACCACGGTAATTTTCTGAGCTTTCCTGTAGAAAAATTCTTCCAGTCTTCGCGCCCACAAAATAAATCGGTCGTTGTTCAATTCTCCGAGGGCAATCGCTGAATCCGGCCACAAATCCCGGACTTCAAATACAAATTTCGCATTTTTCAGACGGCTCAGAACATATCCGCTTAACCCAACAAAAAGGGGAGGCGATGTTGCATAAACCACATCAAAGGACTCCCGAATAAAAAGTCCCGCCACAAACGAGGAAAACATGAAACTCAAATAAAAGAGCATTCGCTTCAAGAAGTTTTTTTTCGGAGAGGCGTACACCCACGTTCGACATACACGAAAATTTTCCAATTTCTTGAATTCCAGAAATTTGCCTCGGTACGCTTGCGGCAGTATTCCGCTGGGGTGATTGGGGAATTCTCCAATCACCGTCACCCGATGCCCCCGTTCCGACAAATAATACGCCATATCAAACGCCCGCGATTGGGTAGCGCCGACTTCCGGCGGGAAATACTGGGAAATGTAAAGAATTTTTAGCGGCCGAACTCGATTCTTTTCCACTTTTTCCGATACGTCCATAAAAAGTACCCAATTATAATTGTGGCAAAGGTTCCAAATCCCATCGATGCTGCCTGCGCGGCGCCAATAATGCCTCGTTTGGGAATAAACATCAGACAAAATGTTACGTCCACAACAACTCCCACAAATGGCGCAATGATTGAAACATTGGGGAATCCTCGTCCCCAGAGATTAATGTTCAGAATCGAGGCTACGCTCATCAGCAGGATTCCCGGAAAAAGCCACATGAGGGCATAATAGGACGGACGAAATGCTTCTTTATAAAAATAAACAATTAAGGGTTCACCGAAGAAGTAAAAAAAGACGACAAGAGAAACACCTATCAGAAATGCCACTGCCGTTACCCGAAGTGTCAGATTCATCTGGTAGCTTCCCCGGCTCTCCGAAACCTTCGGAAAGAGAACCGTCCCCGCCACATTCGGCACCCTCTGAACAAGATTCGCAATATTCATCGCAACGGCAAAAAGACCTGCTTGCGCCAATCCCGTTTTGTAGTTCACAATGTACAAATTGGATTGAATCAAAAGGTAGATCATCAGATAGGCCAGAGTAGCCCGACTTCGAATGGACAGATCCTGAAGAAACTGCCTAAGATCGGGGTGGAAATGAATCTTGTGCTCCCGCTTAAAAACAATCAAAGAAACCACAAATACAAAACTCATCGCACTAATATAATCCGTCAGAACCAATCGAGTCGTCATGTGGCTTAGGGTAAAAAAGAAAATGGCATTGAGCGTAAAAAAAACGAAGGTTGGGCCAATGTACGAAAGATTGTAGTGCCAAAATTGCTGCAGTCCCAAGAAAATTCCCTGAATGCTTCGGTTAAAGATAAAAAAAAGCGCGACACCGATACCGATCCGAACATACAACGGTCTTAAGCCGGGAAAAACAAATTGGTACAGCCGCCCGGGAAGCAGCAAAAATCCGATAAAAACAAAAAAGATGATTGCCCAATAGGCAACGGAGTTTGAGAAAAGTTTGGAAATGTTATCATCCGATTTGTCTCGGCTGGTGAGAAAAACATTTGCGCGGTGTACCCCCTCGCCAAAAAGCACCAGCAGCACTGTGGCGAGAAAAACAACCAAGCCGTATTCACCTCGACCTGTTTTTCCCAGGGCACGTGCGATGATAACACCGTTTAAAAATCCTACGACAAAAATCAATCCCTGAGAAAAAAGTGTTACGGCAAAATTTCTGACAAAGCCCATAAATTCGCAGGTATCTCCCTATTCATTCCAATTGAACTTAAATATACAAAAAAAAAGTTATTTTTCCTATTTAATTTTTCGTTCCACAAACAAAATAAAAACTTGATTTTTAGAAAGGTTTTGGGTTAATTTAATTTTATAGCATATCCCAAAGTTACGTGACCATTTAAAATTACTAAAAGGGAACGTTGCTATTTTTCGCTTCAACAGCCCAT
>CAZIYL010000062.1:0-10983 GCA_964543425.1 uncultured Deferribacteres bacterium | reverse complement strand
ATACCTCACGGGGAACAAATCCCCATTGATCCATTTCTCAACAGCTTCATCATCCAGTATTTTGCCGATTACACGATAGTGAGACTCCGTCAAAGGACTTTTTTCTGTGAGCTTCTGATTAACAACCTTATTTGTTCATCCTCCCAAATAACGTGTTACTTCGGCTAATTCCTTTCTTTCATCTCAAAATTCAATCGCCGTGCGAAGGCCGCACGGCTCTTATAGTAGGTCTCAGACAACCTTGAAATCGTAACACCGCTTTGCGTACTGGCGTGGGCAAAGTTTCCGCTGCCCAGATAAATGCCCACGTGAAAAAGCCGACCGCTGCCGGATTGGCGAAAGAATATAAGATCCCCAAATCGTAGGTCAGGGAGCAAAACCGGTTTCCCTTCCCTGGCCAATTTACCCACGCTGTGGGGCAAATTCAGTCCGGAGACCTGTTGAAAAATCACCTTCACAAACCCGGAACAATCCATTCCGTGAGAATCTTCACCTCCCCATTTGTAAGGCGTTCCCAGGTAATCGTCAATGGCTTGCATCATTTTTTGGCGGAATCTGAGAGAAACGGATTCTTTATCTCCGGTGAGAAGCGGCTTATTTTTTACCTCATCTGTCCGGGTTCCCCTTGCAGTTTTTTGGGGAGGCACTTTTTTGGGAGTTGGTTTTGGTGGCGGGCTTTTTTTAGAGGAAGATGGCTTTTCAGAGATTTGGGACGTATTTTCGGAAATAAAAATCGGCTTTGGGCGAAAGGCCGCACAATTCAAAAATAAGAAACCGGTTATCAGCACCCCAAGAACACCGGCAGTAAATTTTTTCTTGCTATCCAACTTTCACCTCCGGAAGCGTGACGTCGCCATTCGGCAAAACAGCAACCGACTTAATTTTGAAGTCAGAGGTTGCCCGTGCCCAGGCTTCTTCAAATGATCCCACCGGCTCAAAACCGATTTTTCTGCTTAGGCCTTCCTCTAATGTTGAAATCACGTACATTTTGGTTTGATCCAGTTTCTCCTTCAGCGAAAGAGCCGTGTTCCCGTTCAATACATAATTGGCCATGACCGCCCGTTTCATTTCCGTAAGACTTGAATATTCAAACCACTGCAAAAACGTCTTCGAGCCAATACCATCAGCGCATTCCGCAAGAATTATCATGCAGCCACCGGATTTTACGGCCTGGAATCCGTTGTAAATCGCCTTGTGGGCCTGAATGACATTTAAATCCTTTGGAAACCCACCGGCGCTAACAATGACACAATCGAACTTTCGATCGATCGAAACACGATTCATTTTTTCAATGATTTCGCGGCCTTTTTTGTGTACCGGAAGGGTATCCCCCGCAAAAGCGGCTTGAATAGTGTGTGCAGCATTTAGAACGACCTGAATGCTGAAATCGACGTGCACCATTTGAAACGCTTCTTCAATGTCTTCGTAAACCGGATTTCCCTGCACATTTCCCGGACGGCAATTGGGGTGCAAAACGGAAGTCTCGCTCATCACAGCCATTCGGTGATTCAGCGTAATTGTGTCGCAGGCAGCCACCCCGGGGACAATCATTTTGGGGCCGCCACCAAATCCCGCAAAATAATGGTGAACAACCGTTCCCGCAACAATTACAAAGTCAGCATCCAAAACACGGGTATTTACCCGAACGGGGATTCCCCTTCGCGTGGTTCCAACATATTTTAGAGGACTTTTCGAGCAATCGTGCTCTTCGAAAAAGTAGTTTCTTGCAATCTCTTTGCCAAGAATCGCCTGTTTTTCCCGATTCGTCATTTCGGTGTGGCTCCCATTTGCAAATAGGAACTGCACCTGTTTCGAAAGCACGCCGGCTGAATGAATCGTTTCCAATAAAACGGGCAAAATAACATCGGTTCGTGCGTTGCGGGTTTTGTCGGGAAGAATAACAAGTATTTTGGAATGACTGGTAAGAAGATTTTGAAGAGGAGGTGTTCCAACAGGATTTTCAATCGCTTGCCGAACAATTTCACGATCAGAGCCCAATTTAGGGAGATCAGCCGGAACGATTTGAGAAACTTCCACATGCTCCGTCAGGGAGACTGCCATTTTTGATTGCCCGTAAGGAAGTTTAAATTCCATGGCAAATTCTCTTTAATTTGGGTTGAAAGAGTTCACCTTAAAAAGATATTGCCCGCTAATTTGCACGAATTTTCGCAAATTGATTTTATAGAAGCTAACCGGATTTTAATGCGTGTAATTTCTGTAATTAGTGCTTTTTAGAGTGAACTCATAGAATATTTCCCTATTCGATTCCAGACAAAAATAAAAAAAGGCAACCCCGGGGCTGCCTTTTTTATCAAAAAACATTTTTTTATTTGCTACTTTTGGTATCTTCTTCGGAATCAGATTTTGATTCGTCACTTTCCGATTGCTTGGGTTCTGCAGGAGC
This sequence comes from uncultured Deferribacteres bacterium, assembly GCA_964543425.1. Classification (GTDB taxonomy): domain Bacteria; phylum Zhuqueibacterota; class JdFR-76; order JdFR-76; family BMS3Abin05; genus BMS3Abin05. Next base: position 8,579 of record CAZIYL010000062.1, on the reverse strand, counting down.
CGCTTTTTCTTTTGGCTCTTCTGTTTTTTCCGCTTTTGTAGTTTCGCTCACCGCTTCGGGAGCGGCTTCTTCCGAGGCTTTCTCTTCTTTTTCAACTTTTTCTTTCTCAACGGCTTCAGCAGAAACTTCTTCCTTTTCAGGCGCTTTCTCGGTTGCCTTCACGCTTTCCGCCTTTTCTTCCTCGGCCTTGTGGGTTTTCTTTTCTCCCTTCTTGGGTTTATGCTTGACCGACTCAAATCCCACAAATTCCAGAAGGGAAAGTTCCGCACCGTCCCCGTACCGCTGCCCCAAATGGATCACACGGGTGTACCCGCCATTTCGATCGACAAAAGTGGGAGCAATTTCATCGAACAGAACAAACATCGCCGTTTTATTCCGCAACCGACTTAATACGAGTCGTCTGGAATTTAAATTACCTTTTTTAGCGAGAGTCACCAAATGCTCGACAAAACGCTGAGCGGCTTTCGCCTTGGCATGGGTTGTTTTGATTTTTTTCCGCTCGATTAAAGCAGAGGCCAAATTCGCTAATGTCGCCTTGCGGTGTTCTGCTGTTCGATTCAACTTTGCGAACGATTTTCTATGTCTCATAAAAATTCACCCAATAATTTTGATTTATTCGTTCTCGTTGTTTAGATATCTATCCACATCCATTCCGAAATGCAAGCCCAAACTTTCCAGGACATTGCCCAATTCCGTCAGAGATTTTCGACCGAAGTTCCGAAATTTCAGCATTTCCGATTCGTCTCGCTTCACGAGATCTGAAATCGTTTCAATATTGGCAGCTTTCAGACAATTGCTGGCACGTACCGAAAGTTCCAACTCATCCACGCTCATCTTTAAAAGCTTTTTAATGCGCAATGCTTCTTCGTCAATTTCCGGTGGAATCTCTTCTTCAGGCTCCACATCATAATTAATGAATAATTGAATATGGTCCTGAATAATTCTTGCGGCCTGTGTTAAGGCATCGTCAGGGGTAATGCTTCCATCCGTTTTGATCTCAAGAATCAGCTTTTCGAAATCCGTCCGCTGACCCACACGTGTTTCTTCCACCTGGTATGCCACATTAACGATCGGTGTAAAAATGGCGTCGATTGGCACCACTCCAATTGGCTGATCCGGATGTTTGTTGGCTTCAGCCGGCAAATAGCCTCGCCCGCGGGAAATGCGCGCTTCCATATCGAAATCGGCTTCTTCATTCAAAGTTGCAATATGATAATCGGGATTCAGCACTTCAAAATCGGTTGAATCTTGTTGCAAATCACTCGCCTTGAAATCTTTGGAACCTTTCAGGTGCAAGGTGATTTTTTCAGGCTTTTTCGCAATCAGTTTAAATCGAACGCCTTTTAGATTCATAATCATTTCAGACACATCTTCAACCATGCCGGGAATTGTTGTAAATTCGTGTAAAACCCCGTCAATTTTAAAGCTGGTAATCGCCGCACCCGGCAGCGAAGACAATAAAACCCGACGCAGTGCATTTCCGATGGTTACACCAAAGCCTCTTTCCAAAGGCTGAACGATAAATTTCCCGTAATTATTGGAAAATGTTGACTCGTCCAACTCAATTCTTTCTGGCATTTGTAAACTTTGGAAATTCATTAAATTCCTCTCTGAAGTTAAAACCTTATTTATTTAAGTAATTCCTCAGAATTATTTGGAGTACAATTCCACGATTAGGCTCTCATTGACGTTTACCGGAATATCTTGCCGGTTTGGCATTTCCAGGAAACGTCCCGAAAGCGTGGCTTTGTCCAACTCTAACCAGGGAACCAATTTTCCTTCTTTTACACGCTTCAACGAGTCGTGTACAATCTCCATTCGCTTGCTTTTATCTTTTATTTTGACCACATCACCGGGGCTTACCAAAAAGGATGGAATATCCACAATACGTCCGTTTACGGTAATGTGGCGGTGCCGTACCAATTGGCGGCCAGAATTTCGTGTAGGTGCCAATCCCAGGCGATAAACCACATTATCCAGGCGGCGCTCCAACATTTTGAGTAAATTCTCGCCCGTAATGCCCCTTTCTTTTTCTGCTTTCTCAAAGTAAATACGAAATTGTTTTTCAAGCAGCCCGTAAATTCGGCGCAGTTTCTGCTTTTCCCTCAACTGAACACCGTATTCGGACAATTTGAATCGTCGTGATTTACCATGCTGACCCGGAATGTAACTTTTTCGTTCAAAAGGGCATCTATTTGTGAAACATTTTGTCCCCTTTAAAAAGAGTTTTTCACCCTCTCGTCGACACAATTTACAAACCGGTCCTGTATATCTTGCCATGTAGTAGCCTCCAAAAACCTTATATTACACTCTTCTTCGTTTTGGCGGACGGCACCCATTGTGTGGAATGGGTGTAACGTCCTTAATCGCCTTAATTTCGAGTCCTGCTGCCTGCAGCGAACGGATGGCCGCTTCACGGCCTGAGCCGGGGCCTTTTACCAAAACTTCCACCCTCTTCAGGCCCAAGTCCATTGCTTCTTTAGCTGCATTTTCAGCCGCAAGCTGAGCTGCAAAGGGAGTGCTTTTTCGTGATCCTTTGAAACCCACTTTCCCTGCAGAAGCCCATGAAATGACATTCCCATATTGGTCGGTAAGAGAAACAATGGTGTTATTGAACGTCGCTCGAATATGAGCAATTCCACTTGCTTCTACCGGACCTTTCTTTTTACGTTTTGTAGACCTTTTAACTTTCGCCAAAATGACCTCCGTACAAGAGTTAACTTTTTTTCAATCAAATTGATTATTATTTCCTTTTCCCGCCAACGCTCGATTTATGTCCCTTGCGGGTTCGTGCATTCGTATGGGTTCTTTGCCCATGAACCGGAAGTCCCATCCGGTGGCGCAATCCACGATAGCAGCCAATATCCATTAAGCGTTTAATGTCCATATTGATCTCCGCCCGCAAGGCACCTTCTACTTTAAAATTCGACTCAATGTAGGATCGAATTTTCGCGGTTTCTTCTTCCGTCATTTCGTGAACACGCTTATCCGGACTAATCCCGGTTGCCGTTAGAATCTTGTGCGAGGTCGACAGACCAATTCCATAGATGTAGGTCAGTGCAACTTCCAAGCGTTTATTTTTAGGTAAATCGATACCTGCTATACGAGCCAAATTAACCTCCTTCGATTAAGCAATTAACCCTGGCGTTGTTTGTGTCGGGGGTTCGTACAAATTACTCGTACAACACCCTTTCTTTTTACAATTTTACATTTATCACACATTTTTTTTACAGACGATCTTACTTTCATTTTTTCCTCCGAAAGTCAAAAATCTTCTTAAAACTTTTATAATTCAAATTTATTTGTACCGGTAGATGATTCTGCCCCGTGTTAAATCGTACGGGGATAGTTCAACCGTCACTTTATCACCGGGTAAAATCTTAATAAAATGCATTCGCATTTTCCCGGAAATATGAGCCAATATTTTGTGTCCGTTTTCCAATTCCACCCGAAATGTTGCATTGGGCAACGTTTCTGTGATGGTTCCATCTACGCGAATGGGTTCTTCTTTAGCCATAAATGTCCCGTTTTTAAATGCCCTCTGTTAGTACTTCCGTATGATCCTTAAATAAAGCAATTGTGTGCTCAAAATGTGCCGAAGGTTCACCATCAGCGGTTACAACCGTCCATCCGTCCGATTCCGTGTACACCTCGTGCGTTCCGACATTTACCATTGGTTCAATGGCCACAACCATTCCCTCGCGCAACCGCGGACCTTTTCCCGGAGGGCCGTAATTTGGAATTTGTGGTTCTTCCCAAACATCCTTTCCAACGCCATGGCCTACCAAATCGCGGACAATCGAAAATCCGAAGCTTTCCACATAGGTTTGAACGGCATGGGAAATATCACTCACACGATTCCCGACCCGTGCCTGCCCAATTCCTTTCCAAAGGCCCTCTCTCGTCACATCCATCAGCTTTTTCTTCAACTCGGAAACTGTTCCGATGGGATAGGTACGAGCCGCATCCGAATAAAACCCCTTGTAAATCACCCCCATATCCACACCCACAATCTGGCCTTTTTCCAGGCGGCGCTTTCCGGGAATTCCGTGAACAACTTGTTCATCTATCGAGATACAGGCTGTTCCCGGAAATCCGTGAAAACCTTTGAAAGAAGGGACTCCGCCGCGTGAATGAATGTACTTTTCGGCGATTTTGTCAATTTCTCCCGTTGTGATTCCAGGTTTTAAATGCCCCTCAACCTCCTTAAACGTATCCACCAGAATTCTACAGGATTGACGAATCAAATCAATCTCTGATGGCGTTTTAATAATGATCATTTTTCTTTTTCCAATTCTAGTGTTCCAAGTATTTTCCGATACACATTTTCAATCGAATCATCGCCGTCAATCGTTTTCAAAAATCCTTTTTTGCCGTAGAATTCCTTCAGCGGTGCCGTTTGTTTTTCGTAAACGGCCAATCGATTCCGAACGGTTTCCTCCCTATCATCATCTCTCTGAATAATTTTCCCGCCGCAATTGGGGCATTTTCCATCTGCCGGAGGCGGATTTGTCAGCAGATTGAAAACAGCCCCGCATTCACTACACACGCGCCGATTTGTAAGACGTTGAGCAATTTTTTCGGGATCAACATAAATCTCAAGAACAACATCCAGATTAAGATTCATCTCGGCCAACATGGCATCCAGTGCTTCCGCTTGCGGTATGGTTCGTGGAAATCCGTCCAAAATAAACCCTTTTTCACAATCCGGCTGAGAGATTCTTTCACGAATAATGCCAATGATCACATCGTCGGGAACCAACTCCCCGCGATCCATGTACGTTTTTGCAGCCTTTCCCAACTCGGTTTTGTCCCGAACGGCTGCTCTTAAAATATCCCCCGTTGAAATTTGCGGAATCCCAAATTGATCCTGCAACCGCTTTGCCTGGGTTCCCTTGCCCACACCGGGAGCCCCAAACATAATCAAACGCACTGATTGTTTCCTTCTTTTAGGCTCTTCTTCCTCCGCGAAGCCGGCCGGTTTTCATAAAACCATCGTAATGCCGCATAAGCAAATGCGATTCAACCTGTTGGATCGTATCCAGCGCCACACCAACAATAATTAGCAAACCGGTACCGCCATAGAAAGATGCAAAATTATAGCTTACATTTGTGTATTTCATAATAAAATACGGAAATATTGCAACTACCGCCAGGAAAATAGACCCGGGCAACGTAATTCGCGTCAGGATATAATCCAAGTACTCCGAAGTCTTTTTGCCCGGACGAATCCCGGGAATAAATCCGCCGTATTTCTGCATATTTTCAGCGACATCTACCGGGTTAAAGGTAATAGCCGTATAAAAATAGGTGAAAAATACAATCATAATTCCGTAAATAAACCAGTAGAGCCACGATTGAATATCAAACATAGCCACCGCCGAGGAGACCAACTCGCTATTCGGGAAAAAGGTTCCAAATGTACTGGGAATAAACATAATTGACTGCGCAAAAATGATCGGCATCACGCCTGCGGTATTGACACGCATAGGAATATGTGTACTATGTCCGCCATAAATTTTTCGTCCGACCACACGTTTTGCATATTGAACCGGAATTTTTCGCGTACCCTGGGTAAGCATAACCACTGCCGCCACCGTTACAACCATCAATGTCCATAGGAAAACTTCCATCAGCAAGGCACGGTTTCCGGCAATTAATTGCTGTATTTCGTCCAAAACGGCATTTGGAAAACGAGCAATAATTCCAATAAAAATAATTAGCGAAATACCGTTTCCAATTCCTCTGTCATCAATTTGTTCGCCAAGCCACATAATTAAAACCGTACCTGCCGAAAGTGTAAGCATTGTCAACAAACGAAACCCAATTCCCGGATGCGGAACCACCAGCAGCCCCGATTGCGTAACGGGGATATTTTCCAAAAAGACGCTTACACCGTATGCCTGCAAAGCTGAAATAAGCACGGTTCCGTAACGCGTGTACTGGGTGATTTTTTTTCGTCCCTCTTCCCCTTCCTTCTGCAATTTCTGAAAGTAGGGCATAACCGCACCCAATAACTGAATAATAATGGATGCAGAGATGTAAGGCATAATGCCCAAGGCAAACACGGTTGCTTTTCTGAAGGCTCCACCGGCAAACATATCATAAAGGCCAAACAAGGTGTTTTGCGCCTGAACAAAAAACTCAGCCATTGCTCGCGTATCGATGGCAGGTGTCGGAACGTGACCCCCAAATCGATAGACAATAAGAATCCCCAAAGTAAAAAGAATCCGGCGCTTTAGTTCCGGTATCTTAAATATATTCTGGAAACTTTCAATCATAGAGAGATCGCCTTTCCACCAACAGATTCAATTTTTTTCCGGGCCGATTCACTAAAGGCATGAGCCGAGATTTCAAACTTCTTTGTGATTTCTCCATTCCCCAATATTTTAACAGGCATGCTCTTTTTTCGCACCAGGCGTTTTTCATACAAAACTTCCGGCGTTACTTTTTCAACATTTTCCAGACGCTCCAAATCAGACACGTTTACAATCTGATATTCCTTGCGGAAATGATTGTGAAATCCCCGTTTGGGAAGCCTTCGCTGGATGGGCATTTGACCACCCTCAAACCAGGCGCGAAATTTCGCCCCCGAACGCGACCTCTGGCCTTTATGTCCCTTGGTGGCAGTTTTGCCATGTCCCGACCCTTCACCGCGGCCAATTCGCTTGACTTTATGTTTTGATCCGCTTGCGAACCGTAACGATCCTAAATTCATATCGCCCTCAACTTTTTCACCTAATCGACTTCTTCTACTTTCAGCAAGTGCTCAATTGATTTAACCATTCCCAGAATGACGGGGGTTGCCTCATGAACAACCGAATCGTGCATTCTATGAATTCCCAGCGCAACCAGCGTTCTTTTCTGCTTTTTATTGCGGTCAATTGCACTGCGAACTTGTGTTATTTTCAGCTTCTTTGCCATGCGTCATTAACTCCAAAATCAATTTCTTCCCATTCGGGATTCCATTCACAAATCGAATTAATCCAATAAAAACATTTCTTTTACGGAGATGCCCCGCTTCTTGGTTACGGTACCCACATTTAACATGCTTTGCAAGCCATTCATGGTAGCCTTTACAACATTGTGCGGGTTTGTGGATCCCAAAATCTTCGCCAATACATCGGTAATCCCAACGGATTCCATAATGGCGCGAACAGGCCCGCCTGCGATTACACCGGTACCGGGAGAAGCCGGCTTTAAAAACACACGCGCCGCACCGTATTTGCCAATAATCGGATGCGAAACTGTTCCTTTACCGATTTGAATATAAACCAGGTTCTTTTTGGCATTTTCAGTGGATTTTGTAATGGCATCTGTTACTTCATTGGCTTTTCCAAATCCGACACCTACGTGGCCCTTGCCATCTCCAACAACAACAATCGCGTTGAAGCTAAACCGACGTCCGCCCTTAACCACCTTGGCAACTCGATTGATATGGACAACTCTCTCTTTTAAATCTAATTCACTGGGACTAATCCGTTCCAAAGGACCTCCTCATCACGATTAATTATCTAATCCGCCTGAAGCGGATTTAACACAGCCTAATTGGTACACCTATCCACTACGCTTTTTCTCGATTAGCGGGACAAGACTTTAAAATTTTAAACCGCCCTCACGGGCACCATCCGCCACAGCTTTAGCACGACCGTGGTAAATAAAACCATTACGGTCAAAAACCACAGATTCAATATTTAATTTTTTCGCGCGTTCGGCAATGGCTTTTCCAACCAATTTACTAACGCCCACTTTTCCCTCTTTCTTTCGGACATCGGCCAATGTTTCTCTGATGTCTTTCGTCAAAGTGGAAACACCTGCAAGTGTTTTGTCATTGGTGTCATCAATTAATTGAACGTAGATATGTTTTGCACTTCTAAACACCGCGAGGCGAGGTTTTTCAGAAGTACCAAAAACCTTGCGGCGAATTCTTTTTTTACGTTTGAGTCTGGCTAATCGCTTTTTTATATTCTTGTTTGCCATTTTTCCCTCATCCTATTTGAAAACCTATTACTTTGCGCCAGATTTACCTGCTTTGCGGCGAATCTTTTCACCCACATAACGAATTCCTTTGCCCTTGTAGGGTTCCGGAGGACGGAAGGATCGAATTTTTGCCGCAACCATACCAACCAGCTCTTTGCTAATCCCGCGCACATAAATCTGGGTATTGTTCTCAACACCTACATCAATTCCCTCCGGAGGGATAAAAACGATGGGATGAGAATAACCCAACAAAAACGTAACACTTTTGCCTTTTTTTTCAGCGCGATATCCAACCCCCATAATCTCCAGACGCTTTTCAAATCCTTTCGACACGCCGATGACCATATTGTTTAAAAGTGAGCGGTACAATCCATGCATAGAGCGATGCTGGCGGTTGTCCGTTGGACGCTTTAGAAACACTTCATTCTCTTGCATCTCCACCCTAATATCCGGATTCACCCGCTGTTCCAGTTCCCCTTTGGGACCCTTTATGCGCACTGTATTCTTCTGAATATTTACCGTAACCCCTTCAGGAATAGCAATCGGGGCTCTACCAATTCGAGACAATGTTCTTTCCTCCTGATAACAATTTACCAAAC
>CAZIYL010000061.1:0-10990 GCA_964543425.1 uncultured Deferribacteres bacterium | reverse complement strand
TCCTTGCAAATGCCTTCTAATTGAAGGCTGAATCCGCTGATTTTGTATTCGTTGATTAGAGATTGGGGTATGTTAAGAATATCTAATTGATCCGAATAGATATCCTCGATTTTGTGACATTTTTTGCAGATAAGATGGTGATGATGGTCTGTATTCGTTTCGTAATAGGCACTTGTGCAATCCTGGCAGGTTACTTTTGCCACAAGCCCGACCGAGTAAAAAACATCCAGGGCTTTGTAGACGGTTGCCAGCGAGATGCTGGGCTGGAGTTTTTTTACGCGGTGATAAAGCTGTTCAGGAGAAAGATGACCGTTGGAAGCAACCAACTCCTTGTAAACCAAGAGTCGCTGGGGAGTGGCCTTCAAGCCATGTTCGCGACATTTTTGGATGCAGACTCCCATTTCTTTTTGCGTAGGCATAAAAATACCGAACTATTAATGGAGAATGATTATTGATTACAATTACAATTTATAATAATTCTCATTTGATGTCAAGAGAAAAATCATAAAAAATAAAAAAGTTTTGCATTTTTTTTGATAGATTTGTTTGAAAAATCGGGCGGGTTTCAGTTAGAAAGAAGGAATCCCAGAATTGAGCTTTAAGGGTTGAGTCCCGTGTGGCACTCGCTGCACGCCGTGCTTTCCCAGGCTTTATCAATATCAGTAGGGTGCTTAAATTCCAATGATTGAAAGACTGTGGCTGTTTCCATTTTGCCAGGCACTCCCTGAGCGTTGATCAAGTGGCAGAGATCGCATTTACGGGAGATGACCTGTCCCTCGCGGCTGACGTGGTTGTCATCGTGGCAGCGAAAACACCCCTTGAATTCCAGATGTCCAATATTGTTCACATGGGTGTCCCAGCGCACTTTCATGTCGGGGAAAATGTTGCGGGCACTTAGTTCCTGAATCGTTTGAATGGCCGTATCAAGTTGAGACTTTTTTGATTCAAATATTTTCGGGTAGTTTTCGGAGTAATAACGTTTCAGTTTTGTTTGAATGGCCTGGAGCATTGAATCCGTTGTGGTGAAATCCGAATCAAAAATGCTCATGGTTATGCTCTTGATATCCGGCAAATCCGGTGAAACTCTGCCATTGGCCATGGCTGTATTCAGAAAATGTGAAGGCGACCGGTAGTTGTGTGAGGGCCGGGTGTGGCAGTCAATGCAATCCATAGTTCGGATAGCGGAGGATTTTATTTTTGGGGAAGGCAGCGGTTCTTCCGCATTTTTGTAAATGAGTGTGTCCCCGGTTTTCAAATTAATGTACCTCACCCAGGGAATGTCCGTTCTTTTTTTGTCCACCGCAAAATACTGGATTTTGACTTTCGGATTGATATGCCAATGAATTCCCTCTCTCAATCCGTGGGCCTGCTGCCGCGGGCCGATTTTCATGATTAGGCGAATGTCCCAGCGCGTATTATCTTTATCGGGAAGATAATGCGTTTCAAATCGTATTGTTCTGGAATAAAACTTTTGAGGCCAGTGGCATTGTTCACAAACAACCCGGGCCGGCCGCAAATTTTTAATGGGAGTTTCGATGGGTTTGGGGTAGCTGTTCGTAACGGTAGCATACACCTGATGGAGGCCAGAAAGCTTTGAACGCACATACCAACTGGCGCCCGGCCCCACATGACAGGAAACGCACAGCAATTTTGCGTGAGGTGAATGCTGATAGGCTGTGTATTCAGGCTGCATAATCTTATGGCAGAGTGTTCCACAAAATTGAACGGTTTCCGTGTAGTGGAAAGCCTCGTAATTTCCGATGGCCGACATAAACAAAAAAATGATTGTGCCAATTGAAAAGATGAAAAAGGCGTTCCTGTGTTTGGGATCTCTTAAATCGATGACCGGCCAACCGGGTTTTGCTTTTTCTTTCCCCCTCATTTGAACAGTGCGAATGATCATACCGACAGGAATCAGCAGCAATCCGAAAATGAGCACGGCTGGAAGCAAAATGTAAGTGATTAATCCTAAGTACAATCCGCCTTGTCCAAGCAGCAGAGAAATCACAAAAAGAAAAAGAATCAGGAAAAGGATGATGAGTGCAATCGTTGCGCCAACCAGGGAAATCCAATTCCGGGCCGAGTCCGGTACTCTTAATTTCATTTTTTCCCAATAAATGCAGTAATTTTAGTTTAGGTAATCCTTTATTTCCAATGGCAAATCAGCACAAACAAGATGCCTACGTAAGATCGTTCAGGTACTTTTGTGCGGACATTATTTAAATTATAATAATTCTTATTATAAGTCAAGGCTTAAATGGCAGAAAAATAATTTTTCGTTAGACTTGTGAAATTAGCCTTGCGAAGGTTTGGAACCTCCGCAAGGTTTTTGCCCGATTATTTCACGACTAAATTTCCGGTTAGCTGAATATCTCTTGAGGATTTGCCAATGAGGATTTTGTAGCCGTCCGGCTGCACAACCCAGGCCTTCTTGGCGGGATCAAAATAACTCAAATTGCTGGAAGGCAGTTGAAATGTTACTCGTTTAATTTCTCCGGGAACCAGATGCACGCGCTTAAATGCCTTTAATTCTTTCGGCGGTCGGTCAAGTGCGGGATTGTTTTGATGAATGTAAAGCTGGACAATTTCATCTCCGGCAAAACTCCCGCTGTTTTTCACGGAAAGGCTTACGTTGAATGTTCCCGTTTTGCTGACAACCGTGGGATTGATTTTCAGAGTACTGTAATCAAATGTAGTGTAGGAAAGCCCGTAGCCAAACGGGAATAGCGGCCGGATGTGTTTGCGATCGTAGTAGCGGTAGCCGACGTAAATGCCCTCTTTGTAATCGGTTTCTTTTTCCGTGCCCGGGTAGGTACTTGCCACGGGGCAGTCTTCCCACGATTTTGGAAACGTGAGTGGCAGCTTTCCGGAAGGATTTACCTTGCCAAAAATAATGTCCGCCAGTGCGGTGCCGGTTTCCTGTCCCGTGTACCAGGCATCCAAAATGGCGGGCACACTCTCCAGCCAATGAGCCATCGTAATCGGTGTCCCGTTATTCAAAACGACAATTGTTTTGGAATTGACGGCACTCACGGCTCGGATGAGCCTTACTTGTTCCTTCGGCAGACTTAACGTCGTTCGATCGTGTCCCTCACCCTCCAGATTCCTGTTTAATCCTGCGCAAAGAATCACGGCATCTGATTCTTTTGCCAGACGCACAGCGCTACGCAAATCTTTTTCCGGAGTCATCGTTGAAATTCCTAATTGCGCAGCTGCTCCGCCCCGGCGCTCGTAATATTCCAGTCGGAGAGCGATCTTTTTTCCCTTTTCCAATCGAATGGGTTTCGACTTCAATTCGCGGCCGTGGTCTCTCCAATCTTCAAGAAAGAGCTTGTCGTTCAAAAACAGGCGGAAGCCGTCATCGCTGCTCACACCAATCTGAAAAGTGCCGGATTTCGGCGGCAGGTAGAATCCCGTCCAGCGGACTGAAAAATTGTCCGGATGAATGACAGGACTCGGAGATCCGCCGTGCCAGTTAAAATAGACAGTGGAATCAATGCGTGTTAAAACGGGTTTGCCCTCCAGATTTGGATTGTTAAAATATTCGCCCTGAAGGCCGTGTATTTTTTGATTTTTTTTAGGCGGAAATAAGAATTCTGCCGGGATTGGCGGAAGCGCATTTGTTTCAAGCCGCGTTCCCACTGCGTACCGTACCGCGATCTGATTCCCCACTATTTTCCGAATGCCTTCCAGCGGTGAAATTTTTTTGTAGGAATCCAGATAAGCGCTGCCGCCGGCGCTGATAATGGCTTCTTTTGCATTCGGCCCGATAACGGCCACCGAGTGCAGGGAATTGCGATCAAGGGGAAGAATGTGACCGGAATTTTTGAGCAAAACAATCGCCTCGCGGGCAACCTTAAGGGCCAGAGAATCATGGGCCGCGCTGTCCACCGAAGAGGGGTAGATTTTAGGGGGATTGTCAAACAACCCGGCTTCAAATTCTACCCGCAAAATCCGCCTGATTTTATTATTGATGACAGCTTCTTTCACCTGGCCGTTTTTCACGGCCTTCAGGAGTTTTTGATTCAAAAACCGTGCGCGCGGCATTTCCAGATCGAGACCGGCATTGGCTGTTTTAATTCTGCTGTGTACGGCGCCCCAATCGGACATAACCAACCCGGCAAAGCCCCATTCCTTTTTCAAGACATCGGTCAGTAAGTACCGGTTGGCGCAGGCGTAATCGCCGTTAATTTTATTGTAGGAAGCCATGATGGCACGCGTGCCGCCTTCCTGAACGGTTGCTTTAAAGGCCGGAAAGTAAATTTCCCGCAGGGCTCGTTCGCTCACATTCGAGCTGGCAAGGGTTCGGTATTTTTCCTGGTTGTTGGCGACGTAATGCTTGGTTGTGGCAACCACCCGCTGGCTCTGAACACCCTTGACGTAGGCTACCGTCATTTGAGAAACCAGAAACGGGTCTTCACCGAAAGCTTCAAATGTACGCCCCCCGACGGGTACCCGTGCAATATTGATGCAGGGAGCCAGAATCACGTCGAATCCCTTTGCCCGGGTTTCAGCGCCAATGGCTTTTCCCACTACTTGAATGAGGGAATCGTTCCAGGTGGCGGCCATGGCAATAGGAGCGGAAAAATTAGTGGCCAATCCTCCACTTTCCACGCCCTTTTGGGTGATTTTCATGCGGGAGCCTAAAGGCCCGTCGCACATTTTCATGGCGGGAATGCCCAGACGCTTAATGGGCTGGGTGGTAAATCCTGTTCCCCCCAAAAGTTTGATTTTTTCCTCAAGCGTCATGCGATGCAAAAGATTGTTCACACGAGCGTCAATGGAAATGCCCTGATTGTTAAGAAAAGGTTGCTTTTGTAAGCCTGGCAAACAGGATTCGATAAAAAAGCCCAGCGCCAGAGCAAAAACCAACAGCGAGAGATGTCGAACTTTCATTTTTACCTCCTATAATAAATGAATGTGTTACCCGTAAAATTTGTGAATTCGCGGCGTTTTTTTCAATTGCAGCACGAAGGATTCACCATCGTTGTCACGTTTCTTCCGCTTAACCGGCGGTAGCCGGAAAATTACGACCCCAGTTTTATTCGACCAGAATTTTTTTCGATAGTTTTCCTGCTTCTATTTCATGCTTTCCTCTGGATTTCAATTCAATATTTGTGAACATTATTTTCTGCAATTGATTGGGTTCTACCCAAACATATTTTGTTTTCAATAATTTGTGGTCCACAAACAGTTCTATTTTTCCTATTCCTTCTTTTTCACTTTTTATTTTCGTTTCCACAAAGAAGGATTTTAAAAACGGAACCTTGGTTTGAGACGGGGAAAGGGTTTTATATTCGGGTTCCACCATGTGAAAATTCGGGCAATCGTGGAGAAATAGCCCCGTGACATTCTTCAATAAAATGGGAAACTCATTTCCTATTGCCCGTTTGGCCCTGTAATCGTCAAGCTCCAGATTTTTCACATCATCACAAATGATACTTGGCCTTAAATCCCCTTTCTGAAATCCTACGGTTACATTGTGAATCTCCAATTCCTTCACATGACGGCAAAAAAATCCGTATGCCGGCATTTTCCCGAAGCGGTGCGGGCTTGGGTAGGCCTTTTCGTTTTCCGGGGGCACCATTTTGACATCCTTCTTTGTTCCTCCTCCATCATAAATAATGTGAATATTATTGAGTTGGAGATTTTCTATCGAATGCCCGGGTATTCCCACAATGAGAGCCGAGAATTTTGGATTTACGCCCATAGCCGACACATTGCTAATAGTGATGTTTCTAACCTTACCGACGGTTGTTCCCTCCGGTCCTCTTGCCCGATTACCCAATCGAACAAAAATCGGGGAGTTGGAAATATCTCTCATCGCTATATTTGAAATTGTCACATTTTCAAGCGTCCCGCCGTCAACCTCTTCCAGAGCAAGACCCGTACAATGATCAAATACACAATTGCTGATAGTGATATTCTTAAATCCGCCATTCGATTCCGTTCCAAATTTTATTCGGCCTGTTCCGCCGCCTCCATGGTAAGTACCATCTAACATTGTACCTTCCTTGTAGCCGCTAACCAGGCAATTCGTAATCGTTACATCTTCGGTGGCTCGGTAAAATCCCAAAGCGTAACTGCTTTTCAGCACAATTCCGTCATCTCTCGGAGAGTTGATGCTGCAATTGGAAACCCGCACATTTCGACAGCAATCCAGATTGATTCCATCGCGATTCGTATCGATTTTCAGATTATCAATAGTCATATTATCACAGCCGGTGGGCAAAATCCCAAAATGCCCTGCATGTCTGATGGTAACATCTTTTATCAGAATATTTCTGCACAATTTCAGAGAAATCGTTTTGTCTCCGCCGCCGGGTTTTGGATCGCGTCTGCTCATCCCGCCGCCGTCAATGATGCCCGGTCCCATAATGGCAATATTATGAACCTTTTCCCCCCAGATTAGAGCATTGTGCCAATGACTATGCCCAAAATCCTGATATGCCTTAAATCCCAGAGGCTCCGGGGGATCGTAAGCATTGATATTATTGGGGGCGCCCTTCAGCACCGAACCCGAATCAAAATACAGTGTAATATTGCTCTTTAAATGAATGGAACCCGACAGATATACCCCCGCCGGAAAATAAACCATTCCTGCTCCTGATTTCGCACAGGCGTCAATTGTTTTGTTAATTGCTTTTGTCTCCAGCGTTTTTCCATTTCCCGTTGCCCCGTAATCCTTCACATTAAAAACCAACGGTTCATTTGCAAGCGTCAAATTGGCAACAAACAGCAAAATTATGACGAAAATAAAACGTAACCTTTTCATAGAGCCACTCCTTTCCCGTTTGGTTTTGAATTACCCCAAATTGAGTAAATCAGTAATTGAACAACAATGGAATGTGTCGGGCAACCGATCGCATAATTAAAATTAAGCATTTGAAACCTAAAATCAAAGTAAATTTTTCAATATTTTGTAAATTTACAATAAAAATGCAGATGCGTAAATTACTCTAATTGATGGGAGAATAGGCGTATGGCAAGACAAGGCCGACAAAATTTCCATCGGATTTCGCCTTGTTTTTTTGAAGTGAATTGGCTATATTTTAAAAAATAATGGAATCTGCAATAAAAATAATGAACATAAATTGAGGAGAATCAGGTGGCGAAGAAAGAGCGTTTGTTAGTAATCGGTGGCGTGGCGGCCGGGATGAGTGCCGCCAGTCGCGCGAAGCGCCGGAATCCGGAAATGGAAGTGATTGTTCTGGAAAAAACGGAGTTCATTTCCTACGGTTCCTGCGGATTGCCTTATTACATTTCAGATATGATTAAGGATCACAATAAACTGATTATTATTCCGCCGAAAGTAGCCCGTGAAAAGCGCGGCATTGACGTCCGTCTCTTTCACGAAGGCGTAGAAATCAATGCCGATGAGAAGTGGGTAAAAGCAATTGATCATAAAACGGGCGAAAATCTGAAATTTTCATACGATAAACTGGTAATTGCTACCGGAGCCGGAGCCGCCCGCCCGCCCATTCCCGGCATCGATTTGAAACATGTTTACGTGCTTCGTACGCTAAATGATGGCGTGGCTCTGAAGTCTTACATTAACACGGGAGTGCCCAAAAAAGCGGTCATTATCGGGGCGGGCTACATCGGACTGGAAATGGCCGATTCGTTTAGCGCCCGCGGTCTTGATGTAAGCGTTATTGAAAAACTACCGAACATTTTAGGCACAATGGATGCCGAAATAAATGAAGTTGTCGAGGCCGAACTCGAACAAAAGCGGGTGAAGCTTTTTAAAAACAGTACCGTTTCCGCGTTTGAAGGGAATGAAAGGGGTGAGGTTGTCTCTGTTGTTTTAGATGACGGCAGTCGCTTTGATGCGGATTTGGTGCTTGTATCGACCGGTATTAAGCCGCATGTAGCATTTGCAGAAGTGGCTGGAATTCATCTCGGTTCCACAGGCGCCATTGCCGTAAATGAAAAACAGGAGACCAATATTCCCAATATTTACTCCGGGGGGGATTGCGCCGAGGCGAAGCATTTGGTTACGGGCAAACCTGCTTACATTCCGCTGGGTCCAACCGCCAACAAGCAGGGGAGAGTGGCCGGCGAAAATGCCGCGGCTGGATATGGCATTTTCGAGGGCATTGTGGGCACAGCCGTTTTCAAAACATTTGATTTAGAAGTGGCCCGAACGGGACTG
The DNA here is from genome assembly GCA_964543425.1 of uncultured Deferribacteres bacterium. Taxonomy (GTDB): domain Bacteria; phylum Zhuqueibacterota; class JdFR-76; order JdFR-76; family BMS3Abin05; genus BMS3Abin05. The sequence goes on along the minus strand of CAZIYL010000061.1, from coordinate 2,835 downwards.
AGTTCCGTGGAAGCGGAAAAACAGGGATTCAATTTTGCCACTGCAACCATTACAGACAAATGCTGTGCGGGCTACTATCCTGGGGTATCGCCGATTGTGATTAAACTGGTGATGAACAAGGATGATGGGCGGCTTTTAGGCGCGATGATGGCAGGCCAAAGCGGTGTCTCAAAAAGAATTGATATTTTCGCGACCGCCCTGTACAACAAAAATACGGTGGAGCAGATTTCGCATCTGGATCTTTCGTATGCCCCGCCGTTTGCCCCGGTTTGGGATCCGGTGCTGATTGCGGCCAATATTGGATTAAAAGCTCTGAAGAAGTGAAACTGCTGAAAACGATGAGGTAGTCCTTTTGGTTTGAAAGGAAATTACTGTGAATTATTTTGAACGCGTACGTCTCAAGGATCGCTTTGCAATTCGGGGAACGATTTTTTTCGTCCTCGGCTTACTGGGATTGTTAGTAGAAGTACTGCTGAAATCTTCACCACAAGAGATGGTCATTCTCCTTTACTCCGGACTGATGGTCATTTCTCTCGCGGTTATTTTTATGCTTAAGGATCCGCGTCTTCGTGACTAAACAAGTCATAATCATTCTGACTGGTATTCTTCTTCTGAGCTGGCTGCATTCCGCCCGAGGCCAGGCTTTTTTGCCCATTTCGGAGATTGAGCGGCCGGGGGCGCACGTCACTGCCAAAGCTGCTCCGCAAATATTTTCCACTAAAACAGTTGTGCCAATCGATGTCAAGAAATACGACATTTTTTTGGAGCCCAATCTGTTCACGGGATATCTCCGGGGAACTTGCAAACTGACATTTACACTCATCAACGAACCACCCGATGATGCGATTCCACTAAATCTGGTGCACCTTACCGTGGATTCGGTTACGTCTGCCTCGGGACACTGGCGGTTTTTTCAGAATGACAGTCTGCTCTTTTTGAAGCTTCCCCCAAATCCTGTGTACGATGACACGCAAAGCGTAGTGATCAGCTATCACGGGTACCCCACAAATGACGGATTTGGGGGTTATTTTACGTCCAATCAAATGGTCTGGACAGTAGGGGAGGGACTTTACACCTACCCGCCGTCCATGGCTCGCCGGTGGATTCCCTCTGTGGATGAGCCGATTGACAAGGCCTTGCTTCGCATGCGCGTGCGGGTGCCGAACGGATTTCGGGTGGGATCGAATGGTCTGTTGCGCCGAATCAAAACAAATCCGGACGGAACTTCGGATTTTACCTGGGAAGAAGATTTCCCGATTGCCACTTACTTAATTTCAATTGGCGCAGCCCGATTTGCTGAATTCCGGCAGACATTTGTGACGGCCGCCGGCGATTCCATCCCGATTCTCCATTTTGTGTATCCCAAAGACAGTGCTGCCGCCGCGGCCGATGTTCAACATCTTCCGGATATGATGCGCTTTTTTTCGGAAAAATTCGGCCCGTATCCCTTTAAAAAATACGGGATGCTGGAAGCCCCCATGCGTGGGGCAATGGAACATCAAACACTCACCACAATGAGTGATTTGCTCTACACGGGCAACCGCCGCTACGAAGGCATCATTGCGCACGAACTTGCTCATCAATGGTGGGGGGATTGCCTGACACTCGCCAATTGGCAGGAAATCTGGCTCAATGAGGGGTTTGCAACCTATTCCGATGCCCTGTACACCGAGCACGCCTACGGGGAAAAAGCATTCCGGGAAAAAATGGACCAATTTGCGTCACTCTATTTCAGAGAAGACGACACGGTAGGCCGATTTCCGATTTACAATCCGAAGAAAATGTGGGGGGCAACGGTTTACGAAAAGGGCGCCTGGGTGCTTCACATGCTGCGAGGCGTGGTCGGCGATTCTGTGTTTTTTGATATCCTAAGAACCTACCATCACACCTTTGCCTACGGAAACACAACCATTGCTGATTTTCAAAAAATAGCCGAATCCGTTTCCAAAAGAAATCTGCAATGGTTTTTCCACGAATGGCTCTTTGAGGCAGGTTATCCGGTTTTCCAATTTCAGTGGAAAGTTTTTCCCACTCCCTCCGGTCGAGTGAGGAGCAAACTGTTGCTGGAGCAAATTCAAGTACAAGCGCCGGTTTTTAAAATGCCTGTGCAAATTCAATTTGAATTTGAGGATTCCACCCGCATTCAAACCATCTGGATCGACCGGGCCAAACAGGAAGTTGATTTTATCTTCAGTACAGCGCCAAAGCGGGTTGTTTTTGATCCGAATTATTTTGTATTGAAGAAACTGTATGATCTGTCTACGCTTAATCCACCGGAGGAATTTCGGCTTCTTCAAAGCTACCCAAATCCCTTTCAAATGGGAAGCGATCTGCAAAAAATAACGCTTGTTTTCTGGACGAAATCCGGTGTGGGCACTTACAACGTTAGCCTGACGATTTACGATGCCCTTGGCCGGAAAGTACGAACGCCGGTAAACGGCAAATTGCCTCCGGGTTACCACCGGTACTTCTGGGATGTAAAAGATGACAGCGGAAAACGCGTTCCCGCCGGAGTCTATTTCTGTGTACTGATACAGGGGAGAGAGAGACGCGTACGGAAAATTGTGGTAATCCGCTGAGGATGGCTCCTGGCAATTAGCGCATGCCCTGGATTTGCCTGAAAAGTGAACAAAAGATTGAATGGAATTTTGTGATTTTTTAAGCTCTACCGTTGCGAGTTTTATCTAACACCTTGTTTTATAATGAACAATAACAAATCTAAAAAAATTAATTTTTTTGGATATTCTGACAATCTATTTTTTCGCACCTAAGGTAAAATTCCCCTCTAAAAACGGATCGGGGTGTGTTGTCTAATTATGTGTTAACTTCATAAAG
>CAZIYL010000060.1:0-11076 GCA_964543425.1 uncultured Deferribacteres bacterium | reverse complement strand
CCTTTCAAATACAGCCTGGGCATAAAACACACAAAAAAGCGGCACCATCACAAATCTCATTTTCTATCCAAAAATTCCTTTAATTATCGTTTGTATTACAATCGGGTTGACGGTTTTCTTTTCCATTTCCGGTACGATGTGTCACAATATCGCACACTAGGATCGGGAATTGCCATCAAAACCATTCTGGCTTACGGCACGGAAAGCAAAAGAATTCAGTACGATCTGGGCTTTGAGCGAGGCTTTTTGGGGAAAAATTTCCGCTTCGCGCCGGGTTTTGAAATTTATGACCAGACTTTTTCAGAGGACGAATGGATTATTTCCTCCGGTTTTGAAAACTCTCTCGCTGCATTTTTTTTGCATGAAGATTTTATGGATTTCTATCGGCTTCAGGGATACGGCGGCTATCTAAAACAAAGATTTTTTAAATCCCTGGAATTTAAAGCCGGTTATTACGAGGAACAACAGTCCTCACTGCGGCGCCAAACCGATTGGGCACTCTTTGGCCCTCATAAAAAATTTCGTAAAAATCCGGCTATTCAGGATGGCAGCTTCCGCGGGATTAAAGGACAACTCGTACTCGACACGCGGGACAGCCGGCAGGCGCCTGAGCGCGGCTGGTACATTCAGGCGCTGGCAGAATATTTTCCAAGCAATTTCAGGAGTGATTACCATTACCAGCGGTACATTGTTGATTTTCGCCGCTACCAGCCTGTTTCCGATGGTGAAATTCTCCGATTCCGGCTCCGGTTGGGCGATTCCCGCGGCGACCTGCCCATCCAAAAATGGTTTGATTTTGGCGGGATCAGCACACTGCGCGGCTACCGGTACAAATCTTTTAGGGGAACACGCATGGCTTTGGCTAACTTCGAGTATTTTTTAAACTGGGATGAAATCGACTGGAAGCCGGACATTCCTCTTTTGGATGCCTTTAATTTAATTCTTTTTGCCGATGCCGGCTCCGCCTGGGATCATTCTGAAAAAGAATTCGCCGACTTAGGCTATCGCGATTTCGCTTCCGATGTGGGAGTTGCACTTGCAAATTCCGACGGCCGGATTCGACTCAATTTTGCGAAACGAACAGACCGCGGCTTCGATGCCATGCAAATTACGTTTCGGCTGCAACAGCCCTTTTAATCAATATTTTAACTGAAATTGCAGCCAATAATTTAAGGGAGAAGTTACCATGCGAAAAAAAATAGCTCTCTACGGCGCAGGTCTTCTGCTTGTTCTTTTGCTGCCCCATCTGATTCTGGCAAAAGAAATCAAATCAAAAAAATATGTCTTTGACGTTACGTCCAACAAATTATTGGTTGCGCGTTTGGATATCGACATATCCTCCGATTTCCGCATTCGGCCAAATCCGGATTCCAAACAAATTATTGTGGAAGTGAATTACAATCCCGAAAAAATGGATGTTGACGCAGATTTCAACCCCAGCAATAACCACCTTTACGTTTCCGTGGATATTGAAAAATGGAGCAAAGGATTTAACAGCGACGAAGACAGCGGTGAATGTACGGTTTTTTTTCCGCTGGGTATTCCTATTGAGTTAAACAGCTCGTGCAAAGCCGGCGAAATCAATTTCGAACTCGGAGGGTTATCTCTAGAAAATGTTGACCTTCGCCTGGCAGCAGGTACCGTTAAGGTCCGGTTCCGAAAGCCGAATCCGATCCAAATGGAGGATCTTAGCATCGATGGAAAAATCGGGGAATTGGATTTGGAAAAATTGGGAAATGCCGGATTTCAATCGGCGGAAATTAGCGCCGGGATCGGCGAGCTTTCCATTGACCTGAGTGGAAGCAAACGAATCAACTTTTCTCAGGATGTTACTGTAGCCGTAAAAATTGGCGAAATAAATCTGACAATCCCGGAAAATCGGCCCATCAAATTGCGAATAAGCAAATTCTTGTTTTTGTCTCAATCCGATATTCCTGACGAGTTTGAGCGCCACGGAAACTATTACACCCACGGGGACATTAAAAATGCAAGGAATCTCCTTTACCTAAGAATTTCGCCGGGGCTGGGCGCATTAAATATTGAATGGGAATAATTAACCGGCAGGAGAAATTTTCATGAAACGCTTGATTCTGGGATTCGCATTGGCACTTTTTCTCTGTGCCGCTGCCTTTCCGCTACAATCGGCAGAAAAAACGCAGGAAATCTCCAAAACCTTTCCTTTTAAAAATGGCGGAAAGTTAATTTTAAAGGCAGTCGATGGAAACATCTTTATTACCAGTGGAAAAACAGAGGAAATTGTTCTCAAAATCACAAAGCGGGTTCATTCCGCATCGCTTAAAAAAGCGAGAGAAATACTGAATACCATTACAATCGACATTCAGAACCAATCCGACCGCATTCGGATCGAAGAAAATAGTCCGAATCGAAATTTTTCGCTTTTCGATATTTTCTCGCCGGATTTCTGGCAAACTCGATCCGTTAGAATTGAAGTGGATTACCGCCTAACCGTTCCGCCGAAAACACGTCTAAACCTTAAAACAGATGACGGGGACATGTTTATTCGAAACATCGCAGGGGAAATTCAAGCCAGAACAGATGACGGTACCATTAAAATTCGAAATTGCTCTTCAGGAACGCTTTCATTATATTCCGATAATGGCGATATGCAGATTAACAACATCCAAACAGGCGGAAATAATCGAAGCCAATTATTTTTTGAAAGTAATGACGGTCGAATTACGGTTAAACGGGGAAAATTCGATAAGATTTCCGGCAAAACGGACGACGGGGACGTGCACGTGGTAAACACGGCTGTTCACACCCTTGACATTTCCTCTAACGACGGAGATGTGGAGGCAATCGTAACCCCATTGGACACCCCCATTTGGCGGGTTCAAACAGATGGAGGAAATATTCTACTGGTGGTGCCGGAAGGGCTTTCTGCAAAACTGAATATTTTAACAAACGAAGGAATTATTTCCTCCGATTTTCGTCTGCCGATTAAAGAGCGAGAGGACGGTGCCATGTGTCGGTCTTCCGTAAATGGGGGCAAGGGCAGCGTTAGTTTGCACACGCAGGAAGGCGATGTTCAAATTGAAAAACAGTAAACCGGCTGCCGGATACAACACGCGCGAAGGGCTAACTTTCGTAAAAACAAAAACTGTCTTGTGACATATTTCGATTGATTTTTATTCCCGGGTGTTTTTATTCTTTGGAGGAGGGAAAATCTTTGAAACCGCCAATCCGTCGATTGGGTTTGATTTTAATCGTGCTTTCTTTGGGGACCTTAACCGGCTGCTTTGACTACTCACAAAAAATTATTCTTCATTCGGATGGTTCCGGCACGCTGGAAATTCACTACCGTGCCCCTATTAACAAACTTCTGGAAGTGGGAGATCCGCGATTTCCAACACAACCATTCGATATCAGGCGAATTATTCAAAGAAATTACACTTCCGATGCCGTTCATCTGGACAGCCTGAGGATCGACAAAAGAAGCCATTCGATCAGGGTATTTGCCAGTTTATCTTTTTCAAATTTGTCCGATTTAAATTCCCTGCGACAATTTAAAAATCAGGAATACCGGCTGGTGGATAAAAACAAACATTTTGTCTACGAGCAAACGATTCACGTGTCCCCGGAAGATTGGATTCAAGGAAGCACCCTTTTTGATTCGGTAATTCGACTGGTTTTTAAAAAGGATATGACCAGAAAAATCAAGGTGCGATTTGAGGTTCAGATGCCTTCTCAAATTGATTCAACCAATGCTTCGTACCAAATCGGTGCGTATCGGGTTGTTTGGAATTTCCGGCTTTCGGAATTATTGACCGCAGGTACAACCTATCTACAAACAACAACCGGAAAACAGGGAAAGCATTTAAAGCCCGTTCAATAAATTCGGTCATGTATTCGGCATCAACAATAATTAGAGAGGATTTTATGGAAAAGGCACCAACCATTACCTCCGTTTCCATTCAAAGATGGCTGCGGGAAAGCTGGATGCTCTTTAAACAGGAACCCGCCATTTTGCTGCTGGCTTCTGTAATTTATTTTGTTCTGATGGCAACCATGAACTCATCGTCACGGGAAAACCACTCCCTTTCCCTGTTCTGGTTACTCTTGGAGGGGCCTTTATTGGTGGGATTCTACGCCCTTTACTTTGAAATCATGCGTACCGGACACGCCAATTTTGGGACGTTCTTTCAGGGATTCAATGTCTACGTACCGGCTGTTGTTGCCAACATATTGTTAATCACGCTTTCTGCAATAGGCTACATCTTTTTCATTCTTCCCGGACTTTTAATTGAGGCGCTTTTTATTTTCACATACCCGCTTATCCTCGAGAAGAAAATGGGCTTCTGGGAGGCCATGATGGCCAGCAAAGACATGGTAAAATCATTTTTGTTCGAGTTCAGCGGCTTCATTCTTCTGAAATGGATTCTGTATTTGTTGGGAATGCTTTTCTTCGGGATTGGACTCATTTTTGTATTCCCATGGTTTGTTGGAAGCATTGCAGTTGCCTATCGGGAAATTTTTGGATTAAATCAAACCGTACAGGAAGGAGATTTCAATGAGATCGTCTAAAATTTTCAGTCTTGCAATTGTAATCATTGTAGCACTCCTGAGCGCTACAAGCAGTCGGGCGGAAGTTAAACTGAGAGAAACAACCGTGCGCGTGTTTCCATTATCTCCGGATGGAGATATTTCCATCTCCAATGTTAATGGCCAAATCCAGATAGAGGCCTGGGACAAAGATTCGGTAAAGGTGAGTACCGAAAAGATCATTCGGACATCTTCCAAAGAAAAAGGACAGGAATATCTCAAAGAACTGAAAATCGAATTTGAAACGGGAAACGATTTTCTGAGCATTAAACCCCATTTCCCGAAACACACCGGAGAAGGTTGGAATTTCTTTGATTGGATTTTTGGAACCGGTTCCAGGGTTCGGGCAACGGTTAATTTTCATCTCTCGGTTCCCAGGCAAAGCAGCCTCGAATCATCCTCTGTGAATGGTTCCACGCGAATTACCGGTTTGACAGGGGAAATTGACGTGAAAGGAACCAATGGGCGTATTGTTTTAAATGACGTTAGCGGGGATATTACTGGCAAAACAGTAAATGGCAGCATTAGAGCCCGAATTTTGGATGCACGCGGTTTGAGCAGCCTTGTTTTGAAAACTATTAATGGTTCCATTACTACCAAGCTTCCGGAAACCGCAGGCGGACATATTGAGCTGAGTACCGTCAATGGGTCCATTGAATCTGATTTTCCAATAGAATTGGTTGGCAAAATCTCCAAACACAAAATGAAGGCGCGCATCGGGAAAGGCCATTCGCGCATTCGATTAAGCACGATTAATGGGGCCATTCGCCTTAATAAAACGCTTGGAAAGTAATTCGAAAGTGCTAAAAAATCCCTTGCGAATTTTGTTCGGTTTCAGTATATTTGATCAAGGAAGTTATTCATTGCCTATTGCCACAAAAACACAAGGAAATACATGATGGTGTTCTTTTGAATAGCTAACGTTGTTTGGATTGTTTTTTGGGTGAACACTTTGCTATTTATTTCCTCGCGTTTTTGAATCCTGATGGCAGATGATTATTTGAGGGCAAAAAAACTCCGGTTTTTACAGAATTCAATAGAATTTGACAACTGCGAACGAAAGGAAGGATGCAATGGCCTTGCCATTAAAAAAATCCGGTAAAAGTTGGAAGAATCTTTTTGGAGAACTTGAAGATTCTAAAAACAAGGATTTATTGGAACTATTGCAGGAAAGCTATCAAAGGGAAATGACGGAAGCGGCACGCCTACAATCCCATGCTCGGGATTTGCGCTACGAACACCTTCAAAAAAAGCTAATTGAAATTGCCGAAGCCGAAAAAAGGCACGCTGAAATTCTCAAGAATTTAATCACCAAATTAGGCGGCACTCCTCCGGAGGTTCAAACGGAAAAAGCAACCGATGAAGACAAACCCACCTTTCAAAAATTAATTGAGGATTTGGAAACAGAGACCAACGATTACTGGGAAACCCTGGAGGTTATTTTTGACTCCGAACAAAAGGGCCATCTGGAGATCATTCCTGAATTGGAAAAGATTCGTGAGGAAGAAGCCATTCTTCGAGATGAGCTTCTGGACATTTTGCAGGTGGCCAATCCGTACATGTTGTAAAATATTGGACGGGTCACCGAGTGTTCGCCGAAAGCGAATGTATCGAGGTGACCGCGAAGAAAAGAACCCGGTGTCTCGATACGCGGCTCAGACCGCTACTCAACGACCGGTTGGACCTCAATACCCAGCCTTTCAAACCAATAAGTCGTTGAAAAAAAACCTTGCGAAGGGTTCAAACCTTCGCAAGGTTTTTCATTCAAATAGCACAATTTCCAAAACCGTAACCAAACGGTTCTTCTGCTTCGTTTTGAATTATGGCCATTCGAGTTTGTTCACCCCGTTAGATAAATTTAATGAAAACAGTAGATTGCTTGATAAAAGCGGTTTCTTGGAATTTGTTCCTTTAAACAAACAGTCATTATCTAACGGGGTAAAGGATTTCGGATTTTGTAGTTTGGATTTTAACTCACGTTACCTGGTTTATCCCCAAAAGCATCAACCTTTGAGAATACGTCACACTATTTACGAAAAGAACTACTAAGGAACCGACTACCCAAGGAACATTCCTTACTCGTACCTTAACGCTTCAATCGGACTGAGCTTGGCTGCCTTGTAGGCCGGATAAATTCCAAAGAATATTCCTACCGTTGACGTAAAACCAACGCCGAGAAGAATTGCCCAGATGGAGATGGTTGCGGGCAGCGGTGTTGTAGATCGAATGAGAATCCCAATCAGGAAACCCAGGATCATCCCAAGCAGGCCCCCGACAAAACTAACCAGCAGCGATTCAATTAGAAACTGAAAAAGGATGTCCCGGCGTTTGGCGCCAATTGCTTTACGAATGCCGATTTCCCGCGTTCGCTCCGTCACTGAAACCAACATGATATTCATAATACCAATGCCGCCGACAACCAGCGAAATGGCCGCTACGCCCAGGGCGAGCAAATAGAGTCCCGTTGTTAAATTCCGGTAAACCCGTGTAATCATATCCTGCTGATTAATGGCAAAATCGTCGGGCGCAGTTGGCGGAACGTGGCGCGCCCACCGCAAAATCCAGCGAAGTTCGTCCTTCACCTGATCCATATACTTGGGATTAATCATACGAACACGAATGGTAAGTGAACGTCGGAAACCAAAAATTTTCCGAAATGTTCCGAAGGGAATATAAACGCTCACATCCAAGTTTTGCCCGAAAAGTTTCCCCTTTTTCTTGGCAATACCCACCACACGAAAATTGAATCCCCGAATATTAATGCGTCGATTGAGTGGGTCTGTACCGCCAAAAAGAGTCTGCGCCACATCCCAGCCAATGATAGCAACAAACGTTCTGTGCCTGATATCGGAAGGAATTAAAAATCGCCCGACTTCCAGATCAACATTGGCAGTTTGCGGATACTGGTCGTTTGTGCCGGTGATTTGCACATTTTTTACGACCTTGTCACGATATCGTGCAGTGCCGCGGGTATTATTTTCGTAGGAAACGGCATCCACAAGGGTTGCCTTTTCCTCGATGGCCTTTACTTCCCTCAAACCGATATCTTTACGATTCCGGTATTTGAACCAGTCCATTCCGGCAAACCAGGGATATTTCTGCACGAAAAGCACATTCGATCCCAGTGAAGAAATCTCTGACATCATGGCTTTGTCCAATCCGTTGATCACTGTAAAAATCACAATGATCGTCATGACGCCAATGATAACTCCAAGAGTCGTTAAAAAAGCACGGAGTTTATGAGCCACGAGAGCCTGAACTCCCATGGCCAGATTTTCCCACATTTCCATTAAATTACGCACAAGAAGGATTCCCTACGGCTGAGCATTTTCATGATTCGTAACCACCCGTCGCGAGTCCTCCGGGATGACTTCATCTGTTTCAATCAAACCATCTCGAAGATGAACAATTCGCCGACTGTGTTCGGCAATGTAGCGTTCGTGGGTCACAAGAATAATCGTGTTCCCCTGCTCGTACAATTCCTCGAAAATGGCCATAATTTCTTCGCCGGTGGTGGTGTCCAAATTTCCTGTCGGTTCATCAGCCAAAATAATGGAGGGATTATTGACGAGAGCCCGGGCAATAGCTACCCGTTGGCGTTGACCCCCGGAAAGCTCATTCGGCCTGTGGTGGATGCGGTCACCCAAGCCAACCCGCTCCAGAGCATCCATCGCCTTTTTTCGCCGTTCTTTTGTGGGAACACCCCGATAAATGAGCGGCAGTTCCACATTGTGAAGAGCATCTGCGCGGGGTAAAAGATTAAATGTTTGAAACACAAATCCGATTTCCTGATTGCGGATTTCTGCCAATTGATCGTCATCGAAGCCGCTGACATTTTTGCCCTCGAAAAAATAATCGCCGGCAGAAGGGGTATCCAGACATCCGATGATGTTCATCAACGTCGATTTACCGGAGCCGGACGGCCCCATAATGGCAAGATATTCATTGGGTTCAACAGTCAGGTCAATCCCTCGAAGAGCCTTTACGACAACCGCTCCCAGATTGTATTCCTTTTCCAATGCACGTACTTCAATAACCATTCTTCATCTCCGTAACAATAACTCGTGCTTATTTATTTTTGAATTTTCGCGCTTTCTCAATTTTTACATGCTTGCCATCGCGCAGTTCCTTACTTAGGGCACGGAAGCTGCCTACCACAACGGATTCTCCCTCTTTTACGCCCTTTACGATTTCAATATCCGTGTCCGAAGAAATACCGGTTTTCACAGGGTGAATGTGCGCAACCCCATTTTTCACCACGAAAACAACCTCTCTGATTTTATCTTCGGGCTTCAGCTTATTCTTGCCTTTTTTCAAAGAATCGTTTTTTACTTCTTTTTTCAATGACGGAATTTGAGAAACATCTCTAACGGTGACTGCCTGGATGGGAACCACCAGAACATTTTTGTGGGTTGTCGTCTCAATGTCGACCGTGGCCGACATCCCCGGACGCAGTTTCGGAATGGCGTCCAGCACACTGATTTTGACCTGAAAATTGGTAACCTCTTCCTGAGTTCCCCTTCCTCGCACAATAGCTGTGTGGGCAATTTCAGAAACAAGCCCGGTAAAAGTTGTATCCGGGAAAGCATCGATGCTGATGCGTGCCGTGTCCCCGGTCGCTACATCCACCACATCATTTTCATCGATCTCCGTTTGTACCTCCATTTTTGACAAATCGGCCACCTGCAAAATCACATCTTCCTGAAACTGAGAACCAAGGGCAATTTCGCCCACTTCCTTGTTTCGCTGAATCACCACGCCATCAATTGGAGAACGGATGGTCGTTTTGTTCAGATCGTCTTCCGACTGTTGAAGCTGTGCCTGTGCTTGAACAACACGATCTCTCCCTGCATCATAAGTAGAGCGCTGCACCTCAAATTGCGTTTTCGCCTGATCCAGTTGCTCCTCCGACGCCAACCCCTGTTCGAACAACTTCTGTGTGCGATCCAGGGCACGCTTAGCATTTTTGAAAGAGGCTTCCGCCTGGCGCAACGAGGCCCTGGCGGAACTTAACATCGCCTTTGTCTGCGTCACCGCAGCTTCGTAACGCGTACGATCCAGCTCGACCAGGATTTGCCCCTTGTGAACCCGATCCCCTTCATCCGCCTTTAATTGGATAATCCGCGCCGCCACATTAGCGCTGATTTTCACATTAACTTCAGGCTGGATTTTTCCTGTACCGGAAACCACGTGCGTTACTGTGCCTCGCTTCACCTTTTCCACCTGAACTGGAATCGTGTTTTCGGAGCCCTTCCTGATGTTCATATAAATCAAAATTATCAGAAACAGAACCACTCCACCGATAATCAGAATTTTTTTCCATTTGGACATTCGTTTTCTCCCGCACTATTTTTGTGCTAGCTTGCTGATTTTCTGCTCCAGGGAACCCATTGAATTGTAAAGCTGGGCCAAAGCAATGAGGTTATCGTATTTTGTGCTTACAAGCGTGGCACGGCTTCTGGTTAGAGAAACCTGCGCATCCACAACCTCTAACAGCGTTCCCGATCCAACTTTGTACCGTTCCTGCGCCAGTCGAAGGTCTTCTTCAGCCGCTTTTAGATTTTCTTTGTTAATTTCGTAAATCTCTCGGTATGTCTGCAAGTTCATAAATGCCTGTTCCACGCTCTGAAGCAACGCCCGCTGTTGATTGGTTAAATTTTCCTTGGAAATCAGGTAATTCAGATTTTGGCGGGAAATATTTGCTTCCCGCTGAAACCCGTTAAAAAAGTTCCAGCTAACACTTAATGAGACATTTAACCCGTAGTTCTTGTCCCATCCCGAATAAACCCGATCCAAAAGCGTATTGAATCGACTGTAGCTGGCTCTGGCGGAAATCTGCGGAAGATAATCCCCTTTTGCCACCCGGATCGCATATCGATTGGAAGAAATCTGTTCCTTCAGCGATCTCAATCCGGGATTATTCGAAAGAGCCATGCGCTTGGCGTCTTGTACTGTTCCGGTAAACGGCACCCATTCAATGTCTTTCCGAACAATTTGCAGCGGCGTAGCCGGATTTCTGCCCAGCACTACATTTAAATTTGATTTTGCAATAAGCACTTGTTTTTTCTGACCGATTAAATTCATTTTGGCCTGTCCGAGGGTCACCTTCGCCTTGTACACATCCACCTGAGCAACAGCCCCCACCTCGTACATGCTTTGCGTTTTCCTAAATTGTTCCTGGGATGATTTTACTGCCTTCTCATAAACACCCTGTAATTGAAGGGCCTTTAGCAATTCGAAATAGCGCTGCGTCACCTGAAGAATAATCGTTTGCCGGGTGGATTTGTAATTCCATTCGGCGGAACGATAGGTTGCATTTGCTTCCCGGATGCGATTCCACCATTTTCCACCATCGAAAATATTCTGACTTAGCGAAACGCCTAAATTGTGAGAGTTTCTGGAGTAGCCCGACTGAATAATTTCACGCTGTGCGTAGGTTACTTTTTGAGTGATCGGATCGATGTGGATTGGAACATCCTGCAAGAATGTACGCGGAGCCTGAACGGAATGCGA
>CAZIYL010000059.1:0-11180 GCA_964543425.1 uncultured Deferribacteres bacterium | reverse complement strand
ATTTTATTTGCACCTGTCTTCTAAATTTATTAAATTATTTGAATTCGGAACGATTATTGTAATTAATATTCTTACCCCCACTGGATGAGAAAGGATTTTCATGAAATGTCCGACATGCGGTGCTGATATTCCTGAAGGCAGCCACAAATGTCCGGTTTGTGGTTCCGAAATCCCAGGTGATCCAACCGATTCGAAAATTCCCTCTGGCAGTAAATTTTGGTTTTTCGCGATAAAAATTGCTATGACCATTGGGGCTATCTTATCTCTATTCGAGATATTTCTTTTGACGATAAGCAAAAACTATTCAATGCCGTTTCTGGTGCTGGGATTGGGATTATTGCTGGTCGGCTATATCGTTATGCGGGCATTTCATGTGGATTATGATCAATCGTCCTAAATAACAGAGTTTTGGAATAAATGCCCGGCTTAAACCCCATTGTCGCGAGTTTTGCAAGAGCAAATAAGAAAGAAGATTTTCATCTTTACTGCGGGAATTTTAAAATAGGGAGGAACTCATGATCTGGGAGCGAATTGACGAATTGGAAGCCCTTCGCATGGCGATTCAATCTGAAATTGATTCTTACAAAATGTACAAGGAGGCCATTAAACACGTTCGTGACAAGCAGGGGAAAGAGCTGCTTCTGGCACTTGCTGAAGAAGAAAAGCGCCATCGGCGGGAACTCGAGCGCGAATACGGTCGTGTTTCCGGAAAACGCTTGCTTTACATTAACCTTCCCAAAAAAAGGCGCCTTTTCAAGGAAATTACGCCCACAGCCACGCCACTTGAAATTTTAACGGTAGCCATCGAACAGGAAAAAGAATCCACGGAATTTTTTGAAAAAGCTGCTTCTCGAACGCCGGATGCCGGCGGAAAACGGGTGTTTGAACGGCTGGCTGAAGAAGAACGGAACCACATGCAGATGCTGGAAGCCGAATATCGGATTCGCACAAAAATGGACAGTCCCGAATCGGTCAGCATGGCAAAAGCTTGATCGAAAAAAAGAGTTTGGAGAGTCAGATGTTACTGGGAGCGCATGTTTCCATTGCGAAGGGTATTTATCTGGCCCCGTCCCGGGGTGAAGAACTCGGGGCAAATGCCATTCAAATATTCTCGAAAAATCAGAGCCAATGGGTGGGTAAGCCGATTTCGTCGGACGATGCCGAAAAATTCAAGCAGGCCTGGAAAGAATCGAGCATTGAAGCGGTCGTCATTCACGATTCCTATTTGATTAATTTTGGAAGTCCTGACGAGGTGCTGTTGAAAAAATCGCGTGATGCTTTTCTCGATGAAATGGATCGCGCTGAGTTGCTAAGCGTGCCGAATTTGGTATTTCACCCGGGCTCCTGCCTGAAAGAAACAGAGGAATTCGGGTTGAATAAGATCATTGAAAGCCTGAATTTTGTGCTTACTCAACGCCCCGATTACAAAGTGCGCCTTCTGCTCGAAACCACCGCGGGACAGGGAACCAATCTTGGCTACACCTTCGAGCAACTGGCTGCCATCCGCAATGGCATTGAGCAAAAGGAACGCACGGGCATTTGCCTGGATACGGCCCACATTTTTGCTGCCGGCTATGATATTCGCACTCGGGAAACCTACGAAACCACTTTCGCAAAATTTGAGGCCGCCCTGGGGCTGGACAATCTCTATGCCTTTCATTTGAATGATTCCAAGAAACCCCTCGGTTGCCGCGTAGACCGCCACGAAAACATTGGTAAGGGACTCATCGGCCTGGATGCTTTTCGTTTCATTATGACGGATCCTCGATTGGAAAACATCCCCAAAATTCTGGAAACCCCTGGCGGACCTGAGGCATTCAAAGAAGACATTAAAACCCTCAAAGCACTGGCAGAGGGGAGACTGTAAGTTTTTTGGGTTGGTTGGATTTCTTGAATTAATCGGGTTTCCTTCAACAAACGCTAAATTTTCTGGATTGTTGTAACTTCACTTGGCTAACGAGCGTTTTGCTGCTCAAGTTCGCAAAAGCAATGACCGCAACGCGCGCTAAGTTTTCGCAAAGATCGCCAAGAATAAATGCAACGCCGGAATTCATTTAAATCACATAACCGTGAAATGCCCTAAATTTTAACGCCTCCAATTTTCCCTTACTGTATTCGCGTTCTGTTCTATCCTGAAAATTTTGATAGTCGTCAAAAATTGCTTGCTTATTTTTTCATTTTTTCTTAAATTTCAAAAAAACAAGAAACTTCTTTTTCACCTTGGGGAATTCTTCTGCTCAATTCAACGGACCAATACGCAAAATGACAGGAAAAATGCCGTGACTCATTACACAGATGTCACATTTTTTCGTTCTGGGTGCACGACATTCGCTCCATTAAAAAGAAAATTATGGTCGTTTCCACAATGTACGGGATAGATCTGGTTATGATTCTGGTTTTTATGGTGGGATTAAAATGGATTTAGGGCGTTGCCAGCAGTGAAATCCTCCAAAGGACACAAAAAATAGAAGGGAGTTGCGTAAAATGATTCAACGATTTTTTCACCTGAATGAATTGGGGACAACAGTTAAACGAGAAATTGTTGCCGGTTTGACCACCTTTGTAACCATGGCTTACATCATTGTGGTCAATCCGAAAATTCTGGAGGTGGCGGGCATCCCTTTTGGCCCTTCAATGGTGGCAACCATTTTGAGTGCCTTTTTCGGAACTCTGGCAATGGGCATTTATGCCAGACGTCCATTTGCCATTGCGCCGTACATGGGCGAAAATGCCTTTGTGGCGTACACAGTGGTCAAGGTGCTTGGCTATTCCTGGCAAACCGCTCTGGGAGCCATTTTTGTGAGCGGTGTGCTGTTTACTCTGCTGACTCTTTTCAAGATGAGAAGCTGGCTTGCCAATGCGATTCCTCAAAGTCTGAAGATCTCATTTGCAGTGGGAATCGGGCTGTTTCTGGCATTTATCGGCTTAAATGAAACGGGAATTGTGGTATTGGGGGCTCCCGGTGCTCCCGTGCGGGTAGGAAATCTGAGCAGCCCATCCGTTCTTCTCGCTATTTTCGGTTTCCTACTCATGGGCTATTTAATGATTAGAAACGTCAAGGGGGCGATTTTAATCAGCATTTTGGCGGTTACATTTCTTGCTTTTCCCCTTGGGGTTGCGAATCTGCCCAAACAATGGGTAAGCTTGCCTCCGAGCCTAGGCCCTATTTTTCTGAAGCTGGATATCCTGGGCGCCCTGAGCTGGGGATTTTTTGCAATCATGCTGGTTGTTTTTGTGATGGATTTTGTGGATACGCTGGGAACGCTCATCGGTGTTTCATTCAAGGCGGGACTCCTGGATGAAAACGGAAATCTCCCGGAAATTGAAAAGCCCATGCTTTGCGATGCCCTGGCAACGGTAGTTGGGGCTCTGTTGGGAACCACCACTACCGGCACGTATATTGAATCGGCTACGGGAATCGAAGCAGGAGGGCGGTCTGGTTTGACCGCTGTAGTGGTTGCTCTTTTGTTTTTGCTGGCACTCTTTTTTGCACCTTTCCTGACGGTTGTTCCGGCTGCGGCCTACGGCCCGGCGCTGATGATTGTGGGTGTACTGATGCTTTCTCCCGTTATAAAGATTAAATTCAATGATTTAACGGAAGCCATTCCCGCTTTTTCGACGATCGTGTTAATGAGTTTCACCTATAATCTCGGCATTGGCATGACTGCTGGTTTTGTCCTGTATCCATTGGCAAAAATTGTTTCCGGGCGCAGTAGGGAAATCCCGGCGGGACTGTGGGTGCTGGCCGGTTTTTCTCTTTTGTTTTATATTTTTTATCCCTATTAATGGCGTTCACATTCCGAATGAAACGCAACAAGTAATCCTGGCATTTGTGCGTGGGGAGATTCCAATTTAATGATCGACGTTTCTGCTGGATGTTGAATGGGTACGGGGTGTGGATTCTTATTTTGAAAATTATTTGAATTTTTTCAAAATAACCAGTAAAATATAACCGTATTTTGTACTCGTAAAGCAATCGGAAGAATTTCAGTTTGATTTTAGAATTGAAAGATTAAACATGTCTGAGACCAAGAAAAACCTACCGGAAACTTACAAAGCAATCAATGGGAAAACGGCCATCCTGAGAATCAAGGAAATCAAAAAGAAATGGGGTGATCGCCTGGTGATTCTGGGGCATCACTACCAGCGCAAATCAATTGTGGGAATTTCCGATTTTGTAGGCGATTCTTTCGATCTTTCCCGCCGTGCTTCGGAGCTTGAATCGGCGGATTACATTGTATTTTGCGGCGTGCAATTTATGGCAGAAAGCGCTGCTATTTTAGCGAAGCCCCATCAAAAAGTGATTCACCCCAATTCGGCTGCCGGCTGCCCGCTGGCCGATTTTGCACCTCTTTCTCAGGTAGAAACTGCATGGAAAGAATTGGGGCAAATAATCGACACAACGAAAGTAACACCTGTCGTTTACGTCAATTCCAACGCGGATTTGAAAGCATTTGTCGGAGATCACAACGGGACAACGTGTACGTCTTCCAATGCGCAAAAGGCATTTAAATGGGGATTGGCTCAATCGGAGAAGGTATTTTTCTTCCCCGACAAAAATCTTGGCAAAAACACGGCAAATTTTTTGGGTATCCCGAGTGATGAAGTTGTTGTGTGGAATCCGGAAATTCCGGGAGGAGGAGTGACACCCGAGGCTATTCGCAGGGCGCGCGCGATTCTATGGGAAGGCTACTGCCACGTGCACACCTGGTTCCGAAAATATCATGTGGAGCAGGCGCGAAAGAATTACCCCAATGCCAAATTGATTGTACACCCTGAGTGCGATCCGTCCATTGTGAAATTAGCTGATGGAAATGGTTCCACCAAATTTATCGTGGATTACGTTCAGCAAGCGCCCGCAGGAAGTACAATTATTATTGGCACGGAGATCAACTTGGTTACACGGCTGGCCGATGAAAATCCGGACAAAACCATTGTGCCTCTGGCGAAATCACCCTGCCCGAATATGTGGAAGATCAACCCAAACAATGTGCTGTACGTTCTGGAAAATTTGGGAAAAGTGAATGTAGTTGAGTTGTCGGATTCTGTGGTTTCCGGAGCCAGGAAGGCGTTGCAGCAAATGATGGCGCTCTAATATCTTTCAAATTTTGAGGGATCTAAATGGCAAATAAAAAAAAGAAAGTTCAAAAAAACATTCAAAAAAAACGCGCCAAGCAGAAGAGCCGCCAAAAATCCTCAGGTTTTCAAAGAAATAATCCCTTTGAATGGACATTCAAGCAAACAACGGAAATTGAATGTTTAGTGCCGGTGAATATTTTTAAATCGGGAATGGGAAACGTTGTTTTTGCAAGAAAGCTTGAAAATGGTTTTGTTGCAATGGCCATATTCCTGGTAGACATATTTTGTCTCGGAGTAAAAGATGCTCTGGATGCGGTTGTTTCGGCGGGCGAATATTCCCAAAAAATCGAGCAGCTTGATAAGGTGGAGAATTCTGAATCCGTCTCACCTGCCTGCTGCCGAAAATTGGTGGAAGGAGCGGAAGCCTACGCCAGGGAGCTTGGATTTTCTCCACACAGGGATTACAAAAGCGCCGGAAATCTTTTTGGAGATGTTGATCCAAACGAGTGCGAGGCCCAGTTTGAATACGGAAAGGATGGGAAACCCCTTTATGTTTCAGGAAAGTACGATTCCCAAGTGAAACAAAATCAAATCATCGCAAAGCTTGAGAAAAAACTGGGGCCGGATGGTTTCCATTACATTAGCGCCATACCGCAGGACGATTTTACGGATTCCAAAGAGTTTGATAATTTTAGCGATTTTGAGGATTAGAGAAGGGGTTTTATGGCGTGATTTACGTAACCAAGCGTGTAACATTTAGTGCGGCACATCGGTTGTACAATCCTGATTTTTCAGATGAAAAAAATGCGGAGGTTTTTGGCCTGTGCAACAATATTTTGGGCCACGGCCATAATTATGATCTGGAAGTAACCGTGCGCGGCGAGATTCACCCGCAAACAGGAATGGTGATCGATTTAACCCGGTTGAAGGAAATTTTGGTGAAAGAAATCCTGGAAAAGGTGGACCACAAACATTTGAATTACGATGTGCCCTTTTTGAAGGGTATGATTCCCACAGCTGAGAATCTGGCGAAGAAATTTTGGGAAATCCTTGTGGATAAAATTGATGAGGGTGAGTTGTACGAGATAAAATTGTACGAGTCGCGAAATAATTTTGTAACTTATCGGGGCGAATAAGGTGAAAAGCCGGAAGAAAGGATTGGATTCGATGGAAAAACTTGTTCGGGAATTTCTGGAAAAATTAGGTGAGGATCCGCGACGAGAGGGTCTTTTGAAAACGCCGGAGCGGGTGACAAATGCATTTCAGTATTTAACAAAAGGCTATCAGCAGAATCTGACAGAGATTCTGAATGGAGCCCTTTTTGAAGAAAAATATGACGAAATGGTCATTGTGAAGGATATCGATTATTACAGCCTGTGTGAACACCATCTGCTTCCGTTTTTCGGGAAGGCTCACATCGCGTACATTCCAAATAGAAAAATCATTGGCATTAGTAAGATTCCGCGCATTGTCGATATGTTTGCGCGCCGCCTGCAGGTTCAGGAACGCATGACCACCCAAATTGCCGATGCCCTCCAGAATTTGCTGCACCCACTGGGCGTAGCCGTTGTGGTGGAAGGTCAGCATCTGTGCATGATGATGCGCGGGGTGGAAAAACAGAATTCTATCATGACTACCAGCGCCATGTACGGGGCGTTCCGCAATCGCACGTCCACGCGGGAGGAGTTTTTGCGCTTAATCAATCATGGGTAATTGAAAGAAATTCAAGGTGATTGAAAATCGCGTTCAAAATAAAATTGTCCTTGTAACCGGGGCCAGCGAAGGCATTGGTCTGGCCATTGCAAAACTATTTTCCGAGAACGGGGCGCGCGTGGTTTTAGCCTCCAGGCATCCAGAGAAATTGAAGAACGTCGCTGCCGAAGTTCAGGCACAATCTACTCTGATTACCTGTGACGTTGCCAAACCGGCGGATGTAATTCAACTAAAAAAGGCCGTCACGGAAGCCTTTAAAACAATCGACATTCTGATTAACAACGCCGGCATTACCAGTTTTAAACCCACCTGGGAGACAACCCTTGAAGACTGGCAGGCCGTTTTGAACACCAACCTTACGGGAACATTTTTGGTAACGCGCGCTTTTTTACCTGAATTTATGCAGAGAAAATCCGGGCATATTGTGAACATTGTTTCTGTGGCGGGAAACACGGCTTTCCCCAACTGTGTGGCTTATTGCTCTTCAAAGTTTGGCCAGTTGGGGTTTACGCGCGTCCTTCGCCAGGAAATGATTTCCTACAACGTTCGCGTAACAGCGATTCTTCCCGGCGTGACGAACACAGCCATCTGGAATGATTTTGAAGGAACGGCGAACCGCAGTTGGATGATGCGCCCCCGGGATGTGGCAGAAGCCGTCTGGTACGCTTGTAATACAAATGAAGGGGTGACCCCGGAGGAAATTATTTTGCGCCCAACAAGCGGAGATGTGTAAAAAGGTCTTGACTTTTAATTGTTTTTTGTCAATTTATTAAAAGATGCGTTTTTTCATAATGAAAAAATGAAGGGAGGATGACCCATGCCCAAGTTAACGTATTTAAGTCATTCGGCGTTTTTGGTAGAAAATGAAGGAACATCCATTGCAATTGATCCTTTTTTAACAGGCAATCCGCTGGCGCCCATTAGAGCCGAGGATATTCATCCTGATTGGATCATTCTAACCCACGGCCACGGAGACCATGTAGGGGATGGCATCACAATGGCCAAGCGGGATGGCTCCACGATTATTGCCCCATTTGAACTGGCGACCTACTGTGAAATGCAGGGGGCGCAGGTGCATCCCATGTACATTGGGGGGGCACACGAGTTTCCATTCGGCCGCGTCAAAATGACCATTGCTCACCACGGCTCAGCCGTTATTGACGGAAATACCATCATTTACACGGGTAATCCCGTGGGAATTTTACTCACGATGAGTGGAAGCACGCTTTACCATGCAGGGGATACCGGCCTCTTTTACGACATGAAACTAATTGGCGATATGAATGACATCGATGTGGCTGTTCTTCCCATTGGCGATAATTTTACGATGGGCATTGACGATGCCGTGAAAGCGGTTGAGTTTCTGCAGCCGGGTCTTGCCATTCCCATGCACTACAACACATTCGATGTAATCAAGGCCGATCCAAATGAATTTGTGAAAAAAGTGCGGGACAACGGTTACAACGCTCAGGTATTGGGCTTTGGCAAAACACTGGAATTCTGAGCGGTTTTAACAGAATTGGAGGGAATCAATATCTGATTTTGCGCGCGAGGGAAAGGGTGTATCTAAAATTTGGCTACGGTGTACAGGGACTTTTCTGCCGCAAGGGCAATCCGAATTTTTTCTCTGTTCTCCCGTGGACGAGAGGCGAAGACCGGTCTTTTGTAAATTTGGATGAATGGGTTAATTAAAAAGTTTACCCTTTAAATAGAAGGAGCTGAGTATGCAACAGAGTTCAACGCTTGCGGATGGAAAATACAAAGCGCTTTTCCGGCATTTTGATCAGTGGGAAGTCGTAAAGGATTTAATCGATCAATTAATAGATTTGATGTTGAATTATCGCCAAAGCGGCCACCCCGGCGGTTCGCGTTCAAAAGTCCACGCCCTGGTAGCAACCCTTCTTGGCGGCGGGATGCGCTGGGACATTCGCCATCCGGAAAAGCGCTTTGGCGACCGATTTGTTTTGATCGCCGGGCACACCATTCCCCTTGTTTACGCAGCACTTACCGTTCTGGGTGAAGCGATGCACCGGAAATATTCACGCACTAAAAATGCTGACTATCTTGTTCCCGATGAAAGAATTGTTCGGCCGGAAGACCTTTTGAATTTTCGGCACAATGGCGGATTGCCGGGACACGCCGAATTTGCGGGAAAAACCCTCCTTCTGAAGTTCAACACTGGCCCCTCCGGCCACGGTTCACCGGCGACCGCCGGTGAGGCTCTGGCATTGAAAATGGCAGGAATGGAAGAGGTAAAGGTAATTGGTTTTGAGGGCGACGCAGGGCTCACTCCGGGCGCGAATCACGAAACCATGAATTCCGCATGGGCGCTTGGTTTGAATAATCTGTACTACGTAATTGATTGGAATAATTTCGGGATCGACGACCACCCTCTCAAAGAAACGGTTTACGGCACGCCGGATGATTGGTTTCGCCCGCACGGCTGGCGCGTGGTTGGAACAGAGAGAGGATCGGAATGGGAACCCCTGACTCGAATGATCACACAGCTTTATTTTGGGGACAACCCTCAAAAGGTTCCGAATATCGGCTGGATGAAAACCCGAAAGGGCCGCGGGTATCTAAAATATGATAATAAGTCGCACGGCTCGCCGCACCCGATGAATTCCGAAATTTTCTGGGAAACCAAGAAGCCTTTCCAGGAAAAATATGGTGTGACATTTGAGGGCTTCGGCCAACCCGCTCCGGAATCCAAAGAAGCCCAACGGGAACAATATTGGAAAAATATTAATGTTGTTCTGGATGTCCTTCGGCAGGATTCGTCTCTGGTCGATTACATTGCCGATACGCTTGCTGAATTGGGTGATTCCGTTCCCGATGAATCCCCTTCGTTTAAATTCAAGCGGGAAAAGAAATCTCCTTTCGAAGATCCGGCCCTGTACGATTACAAAAATTATCCCGGGGAAATCTACCTGCCGCCGGGTTCAAAAGCTCCCAATCGGAAGGGACTGGCGGCCTGGGGTGCCTGGGTGAACGGTTATGCCCACAAAAAGTGGGGACGGCCGCTTTTTATCGCCGCCTCTGCCGATCTGGCCGATTCGACCAATATTTCCGGATTCGCTAAAAAATGGGGCAATTTTGAGGGATTTGGGTGGTACAACCGAGAGAAAAATCTCCAGGGCGCGCTGCTTCCTCAGGAAATTACCGAATTTGCCAATTCCGGAATTGGAGCCGGACTGGCGTCCGTCAATTTTGCAGAGAATCCTTTTGAAAAATTCGATGGGTTTTACGCCACCTTTTCCACGTACGGTTCGTTCGCTTACTTGAAATACGGCATGATGCGGCTGTACAGCCAGATGGCTCAGGATTGTGATCTCAAACTCGGCAAACTCATCTGGGTGGCTGGGCATTCAGGCCCGGAGACGGCGGACGATTCCCGGACGCATTTTGGTATTTTTTCTCCGGAGGTGGGTGAACTTTTCCCGAAGAGCCAAGTCATTAATGTCCACCCGTGGGAGTACAACGAGGTGCCGGTGGTGCTGGGTGCGGCGCTCAAGGAAGACGTCCCCATCGTCGTCCTTCATCTGACCCGTCCTCCCATTGAGCTTCCCGACCGGAAGGCTCTGGGAATGGCTTCGTATTTTGAAGCGGCCAAGGGCGCCTATTTGATTCGCGATTACAAACCCGGCCAGCCGAAAATGGGCGTCGTCATTATTCGGGGAACCAGCACCACGAACAATCTGGTGAAAATTTTGTCGGAACTGGACAAAGCCGGCTTGAATGTCAAAATAGTGGCGGCCATTAGCAGTGAATTGTTCGAGCGCCAGCCGGAGTCGTACCGCGAAAAAATCCTGTCTAAACAGGAATGGATGGACGCGATGATCATTACGAACGCCTCCCTGCGGATGATGAGGGCCTGGATCAAAAATCCGGTGACACCGGACTATTCCCTCTCGGCCGACTGGGACAACCGTTGGCGCACCGGCGGCACGGTGGACGAAATTTGTGAAGAGGCGCACATTTCTTCGGACTGGATTTTAAAAGGTATTAGGCGCTTTGTTGCCGAGCGGGACAAACGACTGGCCGAATTGAAAAGCTGGATGCCGGAGTAGAATGAATTGGCTGCTAAATGTGTACTACTTCTCTGGTTCTAAAAGGTTGATACTGTGAGCGATGAAATGGTGAATAAGAGTTAAAATCCGAAGCACGAAATCCGAAATCCTTTACCCCGTTAGATAATGATTGTTTGTTTAAAGAATCAAATTCCAAGAAACGGCTTTTATCAAGCAATCTACTGTTCCCTTTAAATTTATCTAACGCGGTAAACGATTTCGAATAACCAAAATTCAAAACGAAGCAAAAGAGACATTTTGTTATTCTTTGAGAAATTGCGTTATTTGAATTTTGGATTTGTTTCTAATTTCGATATT
>CAZIYL010000058.1:0-11390 GCA_964543425.1 uncultured Deferribacteres bacterium | reverse complement strand
CGATGGTTGTTGAATTCAAGTGTTCCAGACCACCACCGCCTCTCATTCCCGGATAGATTGTGTAAATGAACACATATTTCTTGTAGGGAATATCCTGATAAATTCCCTCGGTTTCGTAGGTAACGATTTTTTTCACCATTCTAAGGAAGGCATTCGTGTCAAAATTAATGGGGCCATTAATGGCCACAGTGTGAGGTACACCCTTGACTTCAAAACCGAACTGTTTGAATATGCCAAGCAGCGCCGGTGCATCAATAAAAACATCATAATTGGGAGCTGTAAATGTGCGTGGAGACGGTGCCGCTGCCAACCCCGTGGCAATCTTCCAACCGCCTGGAATATCATAGGAGACGGTGACAGGGTCAGACTTGTGCCCCCGAATATACATGTAGGTGGACGGGCCATTGACCAGAGCGTAATTTTTATCGATGGCTTTTCCCATGAACGCCCCGTGTGCCACGTCCACTTTGTAGGAAATGTTTAGTTTGGGACAGCCGTTTGTTTGCACTTCCCAGGAATTCGGATCAATCTTCTGAAATCTAAGCGTTTCCTCCTTACCGTTTTTTGCAATGAAATTCTTCAAGTGTCGGGCAAAATTTCCAAGCATGTAGCCGCCGGGCGTCCACGCAGGCATCGAAAAAATCAGCCGCGCAGCATCGTTTTTCGCTATATGAATCGTCACGTAAAAGTATTGCAAATCGCCGGGATGAACGCTTAATTCGTAACTGCTTTCAAATCCGTTGTAATAAAACGACTGGCTTCTGGCAGTTTTCGTAAAAAGAAATGCTAAACCAACCAGAAAAATGATTCCTAATTTTCGACTATTTTTTCGCCACATGTTTTCCTCCTCTATTTTGGGGTTGATATTTTTTATTGCCACCGAGATACGAAACCACAGAGAGAACTTTCACTAATCAGCTCAACCAAATCTTGTTGAAAAATAAAATTTTAAGATGCGGCCACCCAAAAATGCCACACTTTGGACAATCACCACAATTTATTTGGGTGCGCTGCATATGTTAGGGTTTTCCTTCAAACCACTGTTTCAACATCTCATTTTGAAAGTCAGTAGGCTTTTCTTCTACCGTGAGCACATATTGCTTTTTTGATTTAATTCTGATTTTGTACGCGAGATTTTTTTCTTTTTTACCCCGCTTAATTTGTAAAATCACCCGATCCCCTGCCTTCAAATTTTTAAAAGAATCCTCAATGTACAGACCCGTCGGCTTGCCATTGACTTCCAAAACCTGATCATTTACCTCTAAACCGGCTTTTTGTGCGGGACTTCCCTCTTCAATTTTTGTCACTACGAAGGGTTGATCAAAGTTTCTCTCGGCGGAAAATCCGAGATCAGGAATTACCTGTACCTCTTTCTTGAAATGCAATCCTGCCTTCTGAAAAATCCTTTCATATGGAGGGCGTCCGGTGCCGGAAACGTACTTTTTAAAAAATGCGCTGTAATCTTCTCCGGTAAGACTGTTGATAACAGTTAGAATATCGTTGCTATCGTTGTAAGGAATATTCCGCTTGGCAAAAAAACCGTTCATCGTACGCAGCACGTCATCCAGACTGAAGCGATTTTTCGTATCCAGACGAATTTTCAAATCCAATAAAAACGACAGTATTTCGCCGGATCGGTAGTAGGAAATGCTGTTTTCGGGCCGCACATACCAGGGATATTTTTCAAACCAGGCATTGAAGCTTGCCAGTTCGGGACTTTCAACAAACCGTCCCGGATCGTTTTCTTCCTGCCTAATTCTTTCGGCGAAGTGATCCAAAAGCTGCTGCCGGTTCCAAAACCCTGCCCGTTCCCGCACAAGTGCCGCATAATAACAGGTTCCTCCCTCAGCAAACCAGAGCGCACGGGTGTAATTTTCTTTTGTCCAATCGTACCGGAAAAGATTTTTCGGCTTAATTCGCTTCACATTCCAGACATGAAAAAATTCGTGGGCAATCAGACTGGTGAGATCAAACACATCCGTCGCGGCTCGTTGGCGATTAAAGCTGATCACGCAGGAATTGGCGTGTTCCATTCCACTTCCGTAGGAATCAACGACTTGAAAAATAAACACATAGCGCCTAAACGGGACATCGTGCATTAAATCGATGGTTTCCGCATGAACAATTCGTTTAAGCATTTCTTTGAATTTATTGAGACTGAATTTATTACGGTAATCATAGAAACCTGCATCATAGGTTGCACCATCCGTTCCAAATGAAATCTTCCTAAAATGACCGATTTCAACGGGATTGTCGACGAGCGCATCGTAGGACCTGGCTTCAAACGTGTTCTTCTGTCCTTTCACCAATTGTGCAGCCGTTAAAATTCTCCAATCCTCCGGTTTGTGGTAAATAACCGTGACCGGCCAGCCCCGCCCCTGAACCACGTAAAACAGAATAAGAGCGGGATTAATAAACGCGTGTTTTGTATTCAATTGGGTGCCGAAAGGACTTAAGTTATTCCCAAAAACGCGATAGCTGATTCTTACTTTTGCAGGAATGTCACCCCCAACTTGCCAGGTACTTTTATCAAATTTCTTTATTTTTAGGGGAGATGGACCATTTGCTTCTATCTGTACGTTCTGAACATATTGTGCAAAATCCCGAATCTGATAGAGGCAGCACCACGCCGGAATGGCCACATTCAGTGGCTTCTGTGCGGGTGCATTTTGAATGGTCATTTCAACGCGAAAAAAATGTGTTTCCGGTGAATCCAAAAATACGTCGTATCGAACCGATTGCCCACTAACTGCGGGAACAAGGGCAAACAACACCCACAAAATAATTATAATGCGCTTCATCGATCAAAATCCTCTCAATTTTTCCAATTGCCGCCGCTCTTTTTTAGTAGGTCGCCCCTTGCTTTTGGGTCGAAATTTTCGATCCATTTTTTTGACAAACTGGATCATCTCCAGACTTTCTTCTGACAATTTGGCCTTTTCTTCGTGGTACAGCTCCTTTGCCAGGGCAGCCGGTAAACTTCTTTGAGTAATCTCCTGAATGTTAAGCGTCCGAAAGCGTTTGCCAAATCGAACCGTAACCTCATCCCCCACATGAATGGCTTTTGCGGGTTTCGCCGTTTTCCCGTTTACTTTTACCCGGCGCTGCTCACATGCCTCAGCCGCCTGACTGCGGGTTTTAAAAATTCGCGCAACCTTCAGCCATTTGTCCAAGCGCATTTGGCTTTCCGGTAAACGCTCTGCACGTTCCTTCTTCTTCACAATTGATTCTTTCTTTTTGAAATCAGCCTTTTTTCCAATCGATTGATTCGGTACTCCAACGCTTTTTTTTCCGCGATTGAAATCGGATTCCGGTTCAGGCTTTCCATAAATCGAATGCGCTTTTTCGCAGCGAGGCACACCCTCAGGGCGCTTTCGTAATCCCGATCCCTATGTTCGTAGCATTTAGCCAGTTCTTCGTAGGCCTCCAATTGAAATTGTCCTGTAGCAATAATGGAGTTCCACAAACTCCTGGCTTTTCCAAGCTCCCCCTGACGTTTGTAGAGTTTTGCCAGAAAGAGATTAACTTCCTGCAAAAAATCGCTCTGCCGAATCTGTTCCTGACTGTTTTCAAGGTACGAAAGAGACAGCGCTTCTTCTTTGATTTGAAGGAAAAGCTTTCCGAGAGCCACGTGGTCGACCGGAACATCCGGAGCCTGTCCGTCCAAAATGTCCAATTGCAGCGCCAAAAGCGTAACCAGCGAAAGGATGTCCAATCGATTATGATGAAAGACTTTGTGAAGGTCCCGGGCATCGCGGGTTCGAAGAAATTCAAAATACAATTGCGGCACCAGATACCCCGGCACATCTCCCTGGCGGCGCACATTTAGAATTTTCCTTTCGATATTGCCCAGCGTGCACTCACCGATGGTTCGACGCCATAAACGCCGGCTCAGATACAACAAATCCAAATGACTCACCAAATGATCCGGCTCGGGGATTCGGTTAAAAATCCAGCGATTTATTAAAAGCGGCCAATCGAATGATTTCCCATTAAACGAAACCAGCGTTGTAAAAGACGAAGTCAAATCTTTCAGGTAGCCAAGAGCAGCTCGTTCCTCCCTGAAATTGCGCGCAAAAAGTTGCTCGATGACAAATGAATTATCCCTAAAATACCCCACACCCACGAGAAAAGCCATTGTTCCGACACCGCCGGAAAGCCCCGTTGTCTCGGTATCCAGAAACAAAAGGCTCTCAGCGGTCGAAGGCAGATTTTCCGTTTGCCTGAGAATAAATCGGGCGGGCGAAAGCGACCGTTGGAGAATTTTGGCTAACGATTGGTTTCCGTGCAAATACGTCAGGTCGTACACCTTTCGAAGGAGATAAAATATCCCTGCCGCCGAGACCACCTCCTCGCCTTCGGGCAAATTCCGAATTTCTGCAAACGCCGAACGTTCCTGACGCGCAAAATTCCCGGGCCGTGTCTGCCGATCTAACTGACTCAGTTTATCCTTTAAATTCACTGACGCCTCCATCTAAAACCCACCCCCTCAATCCCCCCTCCCTTTCCAACGGGAAGGGAAAGCTACTACTCCCACTGTTAAATTTAGTGACCAAGCAAAGGGTGGATTCTCGAAATTCAGAATTTTCCACCGATGTCTCGCCCCACTTTAATAAATAGAAATCCTTTTTCATTCGCGCATTCGCGGCTGTCTTTTTAAACCACAAATTGCTCAGCTATTCTTACCCTAAACGCAGGGATATAACCTCAATCACACTAATCGGCAACAGCCTTCCTCTCAGTCAATTTCATAATCAACAGAACGACCGCAAACGCCAGGTAGGCCGCGGTGAGAAGGTAAGGATAAGTTTTGCCTGTCAACCAGGGCAGGTAAATATCTCCGTTGGGCATCACCGAATGGATCACGCCGAAAAACGTAAGTCCTGCGGTTACAATCAGATACCAGATCGCTTCTTTGATTTTGTGATCAATCACCAGGGCCATGATTGCGCCCCACAGCATTCCGGTCAAAATAAAACCGTGTCCCAGAACCATGACTACCTGGTAGGTACTGGCCAGGTCTGCCGGAAGTTTCGAGATGTCGCCGCCAAGAACACCCAACATGCTTCCCATTTCAATGAGAACCAGATCGGCCACAATGGGTAAAAAAGCAAATCCCACCGCCGGTGCGTGACGATCGGGGCACACCCGAAACGCCTGTGCAATAATGACCAAGCCGATAAAAATTAGAATGGGCGCCACAGCCGCCACCGGAAGCAAATCGACAATAAAAGAGATGTACCCCAAAATTCCACCGATACCGATGAACAAGCCGGTTAACAACGTATAGCCTGCACGGCCTCCCATTTCCTTGTAGGCCGGGTGCCCAATGTACGGCGTGGATTGTGCTACGCCCCCAAAGAGACCTGCAATCAGCGTGGCAAAGGCTTCCGTCAGCAAAATATCGCGGGTGTTGTAATCGTCGCCTGCCACCCGGGCGCTTTCAGTCACATTAATTCCTCCAACGATTGTCAAAATCGCAAACGGAATGGCGATGGGGATGTACGGCACAGCCGCACGCATCCCTTTCAGGAAACCCAGTGTTGGAATCGGCCAGGCCAGGTGAAGCGCCATTTCAGGGGTTTTGAATGGTGCACCGAGGAGGTGAAGCGGGCCGAGAATGTAGTAAACGACTGTTCCAATTGTAACCGCTGCCAGTACGGCAGGGATGTTTCCGGGAAATTTATTATTCGCCACAATCGTATAAATGATGATTCCAAGAGAAACCAGCCCTACAATCGGCATTTTAAAAACATCAATGAGCGGCAAAAAAGCCAATAGTGCCAGTCCGATTCCAGCGAGAGAACCCAACAGACCGGCCTGAGGGACAATTTTTTGAATCCAACTACCAAAGAATGAAAAGAAAACCTTAATCAGTCCGATAACCATCATCGTGGCCATTCCGACGTACCAGGTGAGCATGGCATTTTTGGTCATTACGTAAACCGGCCCAAGAACGGCGAATGCAATTCCAATGGTTGATGGCGTGTCCAATCCCAGCGGCATAGCGGTAACGTCTGTTTTGCCGGTTTTGCGAGCAAGTTTAATGGCCATCCAGGTGTACACCAAATCGCCAAACAAAACACCCAGAGCGGTTCCCGGAATCATCCGCTCAAAAACAATTTTTACAGGATAGTGAAACACGCCCACCAAAATTCCTGTCAGCATAACCAGATTGGTTACGTTGTCCAGCATCAATCCGAAAAAGGCATTTAAATCTTCCCAAACAATCCAGTGGTAGGTTGACTTTTCCATTCCATTTTCCCGTGTTTTTTGATTTTTGAAATTTACGCAAACAATTTTATCTTTAGAAAAAACAATGCAAAGGTTTTTTACATTCCCCGGCGATTCAAAACATTTTTTACAGATTCTTTAAGAAATAATCCGTCATTTTCCGGAAAAGAAAAATGCGGGCTTTGGCTCCGCGAATAGAGTGCTGCTTGCGCGGAAAGACCATCAAATCAAAAGGCTTTTGCAATTCCTGGAATTTCTTGATCAGTTGCACGGTATTGGCAAAATGCACGTTATCATCCGACAGACCGTGCAAAATCAGCAGTTTGCCCTCTAGATTTCCGGCATATTTCAGTGCAGAACTTTTCTCGTAGCCTTCGGGATTCAATTGCGGTGTCTGCATGTAGCGCTCCGTCCAGATGGAATCGTAATTGCGAAAATCGGTTACAGGCGCGACTGCCACGCCTGTGTGAAAAACATCTGCCCCCTTGAGCATGCACATAATCGTCATGTATCCGCCGCCGCTCCATCCCCAGATACCGATGCGTTTCGGATCAACGTAGGGCAATTTACTCAAATATTTTGCCGCGGCAATCTGATCGTTTACACTGTAACCGCCAATATTTTTGTACACCAGAAATTGAAAAACGGCTCCTCGAGCCCCGGTTCCCCGGTTGTCCACGCTAAAAACAATGTAACCCTTCTGCACCATCAATTGGTGCCAGAGATTTCCCCAGCCGTTTCGCCAGGAATTGGTAACGGTTTGAGAACCCGGCCCGCCGTAGGTGTAAATCAGCACCGGATATTTTTTGGTGGAATCAAAATGAATGGGTTTCATCATGTACGCATTTAGTTTTAGCGTATCGTAAAGCGTGATCTGAAAAAATTTCGGGGTGGCAAAGATATATTTTCGAAGAGCCGGGATTTTCCCGCTTTTAATCATTCGAATCCGTTTTCCGGATGCATTCCGCAAAATCAGTTGCGGGGGCGTTGTCACATTTGAAAAGGAATCCAAAAAGTATTTTGCGTTCGGCGAAGCGGTTACGGAGTGCATCCCGGCCCGCCTGGACAGGCTCAAAAGATCACTTCCATCCCATTTAATTCTGTAGAATTGACGCCCCAACGGACTTTCCTTGTCCGCCATGAAATAAATCCATTTTTTCTTTTGATTGATTCCCACCAGTCCCGTCACATCCCAATTGCCACGAGTGATCTGGCGAATCTCTTTCCCCTTCCAATTGTAAAGGTAAAGATGCGTGTAGCCCGACCGATTCGACGACCACAGCATATAGTGTCCATGCTCCAAAAATGTCCAGTTATGGTTAACATTTATCCAGCCATTGGATCGGGTTTCCGTTAAAATGACCAACGAATGGCCATCCTTCACATCCGCCAGTAAAACCTCCAGCCTATTTTGCAAACGATTCAATCGCTGGATGGCTACTTGTTGGCTGTTCGGAAGCCATTTAATCCGGGGGATGTAGTGATCGCTATCTTTCCCTGTATCCATCCAGACAATCCTTTTAGAAGCAACATTTACAACCCCAATGTTAACGATGGCGTTCTCATCCCCCGGATTCGGATAGCGTTCCCATTCGACTGTATTGTGCAGCCGAATAAAATTCACAATGGGGAATTTGGGTTCGGGACGCTCATCCACTTTGAAAAAGGCAAGTTTCTTGCTGTCCGGAGACCAGAAAAATCCCGTTCGGATTCCGAATTCTTCTTCGTAAACCCAATCGAATCGGCCGATATACACGTGTTCCTGTCCGCTAACGGTCAGTTGTTTGGAACTCCCGTCAGCAAGATTCAGTACCCACAAATTGTGATGTTTCAGGAAGGCAATCATTTTCCCGTCGGGGGAAAAACGCGGGTCCCGTTCATTTTCCGCATCGTTTGTTAATTGAGAAATATGCTTGTTTTTCAAATTGTACACGAACAAATCATTGTGGCTTGGCAACAAAATTTCTTTGCCATTGGGGGAAAGATAGTAACTGGGCAATAAGAATCGTTTTGCACGAACCGGCGCATGAAGTTGCGGAACATCTTTCGACGAAAGAAGCAATTTCTGCTTACCGGATTTGAGGGTGTATCGCCAGATTTCAAGATCGCGGGTTTTGGCATTGGTCGTCAAATACGTAAAAGCCTTTTTTTCCGGCGTCCAGCGAATCTGACTAATGGACTTCTCGCTGAAATCATGGCTCTTGTAAATTTTTTCGACCGTGAGCTTTTCCTGAGAAAAGAGTTTGGATTGGTAACTCCCGGCGAAAAAAAGGACCAAGGCCGCTAAAACTATTCGATAAAAAACTCTACTGGAATAATTCATTGAACTGTGCTCCTTTACTCACTATTTTAATCGGATACTCCTTGAAAAAAGCTAAAATATACGCATTAATGCTGACTGCAACGGTTGCTAAAATGCTCTATCGCTGCGAGTTTCCGAAAGAATCTAATTAAATAGCTGGCTGTAACGTGCATGTCGGATTTCCGGCATTCTGGAATGAATGCCCTTAATGGATTTCCACAGAATTTCATTCAATTCCTGTTCGGGCGCTTCATCCTCTTCCGAAAAGTTCATCGCCAGAGACATCCCTGCCCCATAGGCCGTTTTCAGATTGACTTTATCCAGCGGCCACGTATTTTTCAGATGCGTGTACGGGGTGAAATCCGGTTTATCCTGAAAGGCCGGAATCAGCGGAAAAGCCGCTGCGTCATACTGACTCATGGACGGCATTCCGAGAATCAACTCGATTGTCTTCAGCACGCTGGCGGTGTCGTACATGTTGTGATCCACAAAGCCTCGGCGCGTGTAGGGCGATGCCACCAATAGCACCGAGCGGTGGGCATCGACGTGATCGGGACCATTCTGGGCATCATCTTCCAGCACAAAAATGGCCGTTTCCTTCCAGAATTTACTGTGCGAAATCGCATCCACAACCATTCCGAGGGCCAGATCGTTATCGGCCATCATGGAACGAGGCGTGTGTTTCCCGGGACGCGTGCCGTGGGTGTGATCGTTTGGCAGACGCATGATCATCAAATTAGGCCAATCACCGGTCTTTTCGTACTCATGTAATTCATGAATGAATTCTTTCGCCCGCCAGATATCCAGATAATCCAGATCCCAGGGACGAAATCTCGGATCAAAATGGCCTTCCAGATTTTTCATATTGGTGAAGGCATCTTCAGCCGTATCCGGCGGCGCCTTAATGAATTCTGCGTAACTTCGGTAGGAAATTCCCGTCCGGGCGGCCATGTCCCAGATGTAGCCAATTGTCGGAAAAGCAATTTCGTAATTTCCTTCGGCAGGATAGCCTCGGCCTTTTCCGGAATACGTGGTTGGCCAGGTTTTTTCCACAAAATCCGTGGCAATTGCGGCTGTCGACCACTCGTGGCCATCCGCGCTGACTTCTGCATCCACGTAAAAATTGTCGAAAAGCGTAAAATTTTCAACAATTTTATGATGGTTAGGGGAAATCTTCCGGCCAAACAAAACCAGGGAAGAATCGCCGTTTCCCTGCGCTAGATCCCCGAAAACCTGATCGTAGGTTCGGTTTTCCTTAATAATGTACACGACATGTTTAATAGGCGAAGGCTCTCCTACCCTTCTGGGAATGGCGTGAGTCTCCATTTTTTGTTTTTTGGCGGTCGATTTTTTAAGCAAGTTCCAGCCGTTATTTTTTTTGACCTGTTGGGTAAAGACCGCCAGTTGAGTGGAATCCGGAATGCCTACCACGGATACCGTTCCCCAAAGCAATCCTCCAATGTATTGAACATTTCTGTGATATTTACCCATTGTGGGCTGCGGCCCTTTTGGATTCGCCTTTGCAGAAATTCCCTTTCCGTTGGCAATAAACAGGGTGTGATTATCTTTGGAGAGCGAAACAGCTGTTGGATACCAACCCGCCGGAATGAGACCCAAAACCCTCGAATGTCCGGGATTTGAAACATCCGCCACAGTCACATCGTTGTTGTCGGCATTGGCTACGAAAAGAGTTTTGGCATCGGAAGTAATGGCCAGTCCGTTGGGCGTGGTTCCGTTGAGCGCATTTTCGTAGGGTTTTACGGAAATGGTTTCAATGACGGAATCTGTCTTCGTATCGATAACGGAAACATTGTCCGTGTTCGCATTGGCGACAAACAACCGTCCGTCGCTTGAAAGCACCATTTTATTGGGATGATCTCCCACGGGAATCATTTTTAGCAATTTTAGATTTTGAGGATTCACCACGGCAACCGCTTTTCCGCCCCAAACACTGACGTATAATTTGCTGTGATCAGGAACAAGAACGACATCGTACAGGAAATGATCGAAATCCAGGGTTTTTAAAATCTTTTTGTCCGGAGCGGAAATCTTTAGCAGCTTCTTCAGCGTTTTTGTGGCGGCGTACAAAACCCTTCCGCTATCGGCAGAGGCAATGCCCATGACAAACCACTCCGTTTTCCGGTCCGGTGTCAGGTTAATGGAATCCGCTCGAACAAACTGGCTGTCCCGGCGGGCGAAGATGTAGATTCGATTGAATCCTCCCCCGGAAACGAACAGTTTGCTTCCATCGGCATTGAAATCAATTCCAAAAAATGAAGCCCTTACGGGCAGCGTTTGAATCTGCTTTTTCGCAGACACATCAATAATGGACACAAATTGCTTACTGAATCCGTTGTTGGTTACGGCCAGATAGTTTCCATCGGGACTCAAAACCATGTTCAAGGGCAAATCACCCACCGGGATTTCCTCTCCCGCAGGCGTAAGTTTGTAGCGGTTGGGAAGCAATGTGGAGCCGTCGCTGAGCTTCCCAGGCCATTGAATTTTGGGCGTTTTGGCACAAAACAGGCCAAACAGAGCAAACCCAAGTACCATAATAACAATTAGATGAAGCCGTTTCATTTCTTTCTCCTTTATTTTTGTTTGTTAGCAAATAAGTTTTTTGGATTTCAATTTTTTATTTGTCTTAAACACTAAATTCCTTTAAGTTCAAACAGTTCTTTGTTAAACCCATCCGGGGTTCAATTAATTTGGCTGAACAACATCCCTACAAATGTGAAACAGCTTCGCTGTTTTTTATTGATGAGTGCACTCTAAAAACCAGTAATCATACAAATTATAGGGCTAAATTCC
Organism: uncultured Deferribacteres bacterium; assembly: GCA_964543425.1. GTDB lineage: Bacteria > Zhuqueibacterota > JdFR-76 > JdFR-76 > BMS3Abin05 > BMS3Abin05. Next base: position 43 of record CAZIYL010000058.1, on the reverse strand, counting down.
ATTAACTTCAATAAAATCAATTCGTGATAATTCGTGAAATTAG
>CAZIYL010000057.1:0-11400 GCA_964543425.1 uncultured Deferribacteres bacterium | reverse complement strand
TGGAAATTGAATTGAGCAGGCAGGAAACGGAAAAAACCACCATCGATTCAAGCCGTATCAAAGAACTGAGAAAAGACCTGGAATCGGGAGGCGGCGCCATTGAACAGGTTATTATTTACGATTATTCGCCGATAATTGGAAAAAAATTAAAGAATGTGGAGCTTCCAAAAGAGGCTCTTGTGGGTACCATCCTTCGGGAGGAAACCGTGGTGATTCCCGATGGGAACTACACATTTCAAATCGGAGACAAGGTAACGCTTCTCGGCAAAAAAGAAGACGTTGACAAAACCATCCCCTTGATTGTCGGAACGCCACCGGTTGCAGAGGCTGAAGCAGAAGAGGAAGCAAAAAAACCGGAAGAATGAAAAGCAGAAAGGGCTATTCGACGGATCACCCTTCATCAAATATTATTTTAGCTTTCTGAGGGCAAAGGTTTTGTAGTACCCAGATCGAATTTCTCCACAAAAATTTGTCTGTGTGGAAACGGAATTTCGATTCCGGCTTTATCCAGCACCATTTTGATCCGCTTCCGAAGCTCATATCCAAGGGGAATTTCAATGGAGGGATTGTCAATCCAGATCATTAATTCCATGTCGATGCTGGATTCGCCAATATTTGTAACGTTTACCTCCGGTTCCGGATTTTTCAGGATTTGCGGCATTTCCTCAACGTTTTTCAACACCACCTCCTGTGCCTTTGGAATGAATTCCTTGTAGGCAATTCCAAACGGAATGCGCACCCGCAGGAAAGGATAATTGCTGTGGTTTATGATCCGGGATTCAATTATCTTGTGATTCGGCAAATCCACCTTTGTGTTGTCCAGCGTGCGGAGAAGCGTGGAGCGCATCGTAATTTTTTCAACCCGACCGTAGGTACCGTCTAATTCAACAAAATCACCTTCTTTAAACGGGTGATCAATCAGAATAATAACTCCGGCGATCATATTCGATATGGTCTGCTGTGCTGCCAAACCCAGTGCAATTCCGACCACACCGAGAGTTGAGATGAGTGTAATCACCTTAATTTGCATTTGATTGAGCGCCATTACAATAGCCGTTCCCAAAAAAAGCAGCCGGATGGTTTTAATGACCACATTGGAAACACTTTCCCCAACTCCGGAGCGTTTGAACGCCCGCAAAATAAAATAGCGAGCAACGAGATAAAAAAAATAGCCCATTAAAATAATAACGGCCGCAGCAATTAAATTGGGCAAATACAGCAAAAGCTTCGTGAATAATTGCATGATGTCAAGAAATCCCAGCGCCTGTTTTAATTGATCAATGATGGGTTCCGTTGACACGTTAGAGGGTTTAAGGCCTAAAAATAGAAGCATTAATTATCTCCCAAGTAAAGTTTTCCATTAAATGTTATTTCCCGGGGATCAATTTTCCGAATTAATTCGTCCTCATCAAGGGCAAAAAGGGGACTGATTTCAATGGCACCAACAACGTGATTGGATTCATCTCTGGGAATCTTTACGCCGGCCTTTTCCAACCAACAGCCGAATAAATCCCTTAGATCCCTTCGCGCGGTTGCGGGAGAATCCTCTCCCTCCTTATTCTTGACCGGGCTGAAGTCCTCCTCTCTCACCGTTTCCATCACCACAGATGATGTCGTGTCCCGCAGGGCATCGAAAATAAATGTTTCAAACTTGTAGCCATTGGGTTCTTTCGGTTCAACCCGTTCGCCGTTTTCGTTCACAAAAGGAATCTTTTTATGAGCCATGTGGTACGGAAGTTTAAAGCCTTTTTCAGTTTCGGCTTCCAAAAAATCTCTCCGAAAAATATGAATGGCAATACTTCCCGCATTGTATTTCAGCGAACCGTCCGGATTTCGCGCCAACATGTCTTCTTCCGAGAGGTCACTGTATTCAATAACCGAAAGTTTGCCGTTGTGGATTCCGATGATCCCCAACTTTTCATACGGATCACGCTTGGGAATCACCTTACTGGACATTTCCGCGTTTTGTTGAATGTGGTATCCTAAAAATATTGGGTCGGCAATTTTCACCAAAACATTATCGACCTGAAAATAGAAAAGCTGCTCCACGCCTCTTCTTCTCATATCCTGAAGCGCACCGCTTTCGTAAAGCGCCAGCAGGGTGCCGCCGTGACCGTTTGGGCTTGTAAACACATGTCCTTTTTCATCCAGAATAATCCGTCCCTCTTGATCTACTGCGGGCAGCATATCCTGAATAAAAAAGAAAATCCGGGAAGAATTGAGTCCAAAATAGTTGTTTGCCTTGAAAAATTCTCGTGTTTGCCGGTCATTGGATTCGCTTGTCATAATGTACCACGGCAGTTCCACGTGGTAGGGCTTTTCAATGGCTCGGATTTTTTCCGCGTGCCACTGAAAAAGCGATTTATTTTTCACCGGGGTAATCGGAAACATCCCCTTTGGGCCGGGGTAACCTAACCGCGTCCCCTGGCCGCCGGCTACCAGAATGAGCCCGACTTTCCCCTTCCGAAGGGCCTCTTCTCCGATTGCTTTCGCCGTCCGGGCGCGCGACCGGTCTTCTTCCGTTTGAGGAATTGGAATTACCTCGGCGGTTTCCAATTGGCCGTTAAATTTGTTGACATGGGAATTGCGGATGAAGGTTTCCGTTAAGTGATTCAGTAGATCCAAATCGATTTTTTCAAGCTGTTCCAGAAATCTTTTCCGGTCTTCCTCCGTCAATTCGCCCCAAAATCGAAAAACATGTTCCTGCCCGGCTTTTTCAAAGGATTCTTTTAGCGTTTTCCAATCCTGCATAGTAACCAGCCTCCTTCCCGAATATTTCCCACATCAAATGTAACAGGAATCGTGTGAAATGAAAAAATGTTCGTTTTTACTCAAAAAAGCCGATTTGTTTTATTTTTCAAATCGGCCTTTTCGCCCAAAAGATTTAGTCACATTCACATGCGGCCAATCAAATTGGTTAACCATTCCAACACTCTGCAAAAGCCACCCGTTGCAGGGCATTGGCTTTTATCTAATGTTCCCGTTTTCCTTCTACTGACCACTGGCGGACGCCGCCTTTTTCTTCCATTTCTCTTCCCGAAGACCCAATTCGAATACTTCATTCAGATTCTTGACAAAATGAAACTGCATCTGTTTTCTGGCTCGTTCGGGAATCTCTTCGAGATCCTTTTTGTTCTTTTCAGGCATAATAATGGTGGTAATACCCGCCCGTTTAGCCGCCAGAACCTTCTCCTTAATGCCGCCCACAGGGAGCACCTTTCCGCGCAATGTAATTTCTCCGGTCATGGCCAGATCATTCCGCACCGGCGTATCTGTTAGCAGCGACAAAAGCGCGGTGGCAAGCGTTACACCCGCTGATGGTCCGTCTTTTGGAATGGCTCCGGCCGGCACGTGAATGTGAATGTCGATCTTTTCATAAAAATCCTCTTTAAGACCGTATTCCCGGGCATGTGCCCGGATGTAGGAAAGCGCCGCCTGAGCCGATTCCTTCATCACATCCCCAAGCTGTCCGGTGAGAAGAAGCCCTTTGCTACCCTTCATCTTTGATGCCTCGATGAAGAGAATATCCCCGCCCACCGGCGTCCAAGCGAGTCCGGTTGCCACACCCGGTTCCTGAATGCGCTCGGCCACATCAAAGAAAAATCGCGGCGCGCCCAAAAATTCCGGAATACGCTTTGCCGTAATAATCTCCTTCTTTGTCTTTTCCTCAACAATCCACATGGCTACGCGGCGGCAAATATTGGCGATTTCGCGTTCCAGATTACGGAGGCCCGCTTCTCTTGTATATTCCCGTACAATTCTTAAAACCGCATCATCTTCAATTTTTATCTGATTCTTCCGCAGTCCGTGTGCTTTTATTTGGCGCGGAATCAAATATTTTTTGGCGATGAGAAGTTTCTCTTCTTCAATGTAACCAGACAGTTCCAGAACTTCCATTCGATCGCGCAAAGCCGAAGGAACAGTGTCCAGAAGATTGGCGGTTGTAATAAACATCACTTTGCTCAAATCGAACGGGACGTCCAGATAGTGATCCACAAAGGTGTTGTTCTGTTCCGGATCCAACACCTCAAGAAGAGCAGAGGAGGGATCTCCCCTGAAATCCATTCCCAACTTGTCCACTTCATCCAGCATGAAAACAGGATTGTTTGAACCCGCATTTCGAATTCCCTGAATGATTCGTCCGGGCAGCGCTCCAATATAGGTTCGCCGGTGCCCTCGAATTTCGGCTTCATCACGTACGCCGCCCAGGGAAATTCGCACAAATTTCCGCCCCAGTGCCCGCGAAATGGAACGCCCCAGTGAGGTTTTCCCCACTCCCGGAGGTCCGACAAAACAAAGAATGGGGCCTTTCATATCCGATTTCAGCCTTCGTACGGCGAGATATTCCAGAGTACGTTCTTTTATTTTTTCCAAATCGTAGTGATCTTCATCCAACACCTTCCGCGCCTTTGCAATATCCAGATTATCTCGCGTCGATTTCGACCACGGAACCGCAATTAGCCAATCAATGTAGGTACGGGCAACGGTGTATTCAGCCGCTCCCGGAGGCATTTTTGCCAGGCGGTCTAATTCGCGCAGAGCCTCTTTTTCTGCCTCTTTGGGCATTTTTGCCTTTTTTATTTTTTCCCGCAGCTCTTTAATTTCCATGGTGCGTTCATCTTCTTCACCCAGCTCCTTTTTAATGGCTTCCAATTGCTGGCGCAAGAAATACTCCCGCTGATTTTTGCTGAGCTCCGACTGCACCTTGTTTTGAATTTTGCTCCCGATCTCCAGAACTTCCAACTCTCGATTAATAAACACAGTAAGCTTTTCCAGGCGCTTTTTTACATCAATCAGTTCCAGGATTTCTTGTTTTTCTTCGAGACTCAAATTAAGATTAGATGCAACCAAATCGGCCAATTTTCCCGGGTGGTGAATATTCATGACGGCAATTTGGAGCTCATCGGGCAGATGAGGAACCAAGGAAATAATCTTTTGAAATTGAATGGTCACATTTTTCGCAAGGGCTTCCAATTCAAGACTTTCTTCAAAAATATCCTGCAACGGCCGAACACGGGCCTTAAAATAGGGATTCATCTGCAGATAATCGGCAATCTGAATCCGGCTCATTCCCTGCACCAAAAGGCGCATTGACCCATCAGGCAACTTCAACATTTTCAGAATAGTTACGGCTGTCCCGTAGTCAAATAGATCCGAAGGTTTTGGATCTTCGATTTCGGCGTTCTTTTGTGCGACCATTCCCAAAAAACGATCGCTGTTAAGGACATCTTCAATTAATTGAACGGATTTGGGCCGGGCAACAAAAAGAGGCGATACCATGAAGGGATAAATAACTGTGTCGCGCAGAGGCAAAATGGGGATTTCGCCGGGGATTTTTATTTGCTCAATTTCATTCTCATCCTTTATTTCGGAAATAGCGTCTTTTGCTAATTGTTCTTCAACAGGAGTATTCTCGTCTCGAAATTGATCGATAGCCATCTCCTGAATTCTTCGCATAGTGATTCCCTCCAAATTGGCTTATTCGTAATTAGTCTTCAATGGGAACGTGCACAGGTCCTTGCATTTTCGAATCCGATTTCTGAACGGTAATTTTCAGAATCCCTTTGTTATAAACTGCTTTAACGTGCTTACCATCTAATTCATGGGGCAATTCTATACTACGCGAAAATTTTCCGTAGCTGATTTCCATTAGATGAAAATGTTCTCTTTCCTCCGGAACTTCATCCATTCGGTACCCGTGAATGGTTAGCGTTCGATTTTCCAATTGGAGCCGCACATCTTCGGGTGAAACACCGGCTATTTCAACCTTAATGATGTAGGCATTTTGGGTTTCATAAACATCAATGTGGGGCATCCAGCCGGATTCGGATACCATCAGTAATGGATTTTTTGAGACGAAAAAATCCTTCAACAATCTTTCGACCTCTTTGTCCATTTTATTAGTTTCATTCTGAAAATTTCTGGAAGCTGCTTCTTTGAAAGGCATGGTGAAACCTCCTGTCTGAATTTTTTTCACCAAAAGCTCGAAGGGTTTTAAAACCAAATTCGCAAAAAAAATTACCACGCTCAACAACCGGAATTACAATTTCTTTAAAAATATACAAAAAAATTAAAACGATTACCAGAAATTTTTAAAACTCAAGATATTGCAGCAGGACGGAGGATTTCTCTCAATTGACGGCTAAAGTAGGTATTTTTACACATTAAATTGTAATTTTGATTTTTAATGGTTTCATTTTGATTTAATCCTGAAATTTGGGGCTCCGCGCAAAAATGTGTTTTTCGCCACCCCTTTCAAAATGAATGATTCAAAAGAGAGTAAAGGAAGTCTTGCGGGATTCTTACAAATAATACCGAATTACTCGTACCACTCAAACACTTCTTTGGGAATATTGCCCGATCCCCTGAAATCTTCTCCCCTTTGCATATTCCGTTCCTCCTGTTGCTTGCACTCGCGGCACAGGCGGGCGGTTGGAATGGCCTCCAGCCGTTCCAAATTAATTTCTTTTCCACACTGTTTGCAGATACCGTACGTGCCCTTTTCGATCTTAATCAGGGCATCTTTGATGTCTTCCAACTCCTTTGCCAGCCCACTTTCCCGCGCAATCATTGAAGAAACAGCGTTGTCAACCGAAGCCCGATCAACCCAGTCAGCAGTAGGAAAACTCTGCAATTCGTCGATGGCTTCCGAACTTGCACCGGCATCACTCAACAATTCACGTTGGCGATTCAACAGAAGTTCTCGAAATTTTTCAAGCTGCTTTTTATTCATAAACGTCACCTCATTCTGTTTCGGTTCAAAATTAAAAATTTGCTACCAATCATTCCAGACCTCTTCCGTGCCACTCAGAGACTTGCATATTTTATAAAATGCAGCATTTGTACGATTCAAATAAAATCCTGGTTCCGTAGAAAATTGAGAACTGTTTTTATTTCGTTGAAATTCCAATTCTTACTCACGTCTATTTTTTGTCGGCATTTTTTCAGACTTCTTTACCGCCGGTAAAGAACAAATTTTTAGCTTTAATATATACGATACAAAATTAAATTTGTCAAGACTTTTTTGAAATTTCTCTACGCGCGGATTTTGGGAATGATTTTAGAAGAAGTCAAATAGCTTTTTAAAAAATATCCGGTGTGGGAATGCCGGTTTGCAGCAATTTCTTCCGGGGTTCCTTCTGCTACAATTTCGCCGCCCGCTTTCCCGCCTTCCGGGCCAAGATCGATCACATAATCGGCGGACTTAATGACATCCAGATTGTGTTCAATCACCAGCACAGAATTTCCGGCTTCGATGAGGCGGTCAAAACTTTTTAGTAATTTGGAAATGTCTGCCGGATGCAGACCCGTGGTGGGTTCATCAAAAATATAAAGAATGTGCTTATTCGCTTTCATTGAAAGATGTGCGGCCAATTTGATGCGCTGGGCTTCACCGCCTGAAAGTGTTGTGGCCGGTTGCCCCAGCTTGAGGTACCCCAGCCCCACATCCGCCAGTAACTGAAGCGGACGCGTAACCCGGGGATAGGCTTCAAAAAACGTCAACGCGTCGTCTACGGTCATTTCCAGCACATCGGCAATTGTTTTCCCCCGGAAGGTGACTTCCAGAATTTCCCGCTTATAGCGTTTTCCGCCGCAGGCTTCACAGGTCAAGTAAACATCCGAAAGGAATTGCATGTCCACCTTGACAACCCCGGCGCCTTCGCACACCTCGCAGCGCCCGCGTTTCACATTGAAAGAAAATCGCCCCGGCTTGTAACCCCGGATTTTGCTGAGACGCGTTTCGGCGAAAATCCGGCGAATCCCGTCGAATGCCTTCAAATAGGTAGCGGGATTGGAACGCGGCGTTCGGCCAATTGGCGACTGATCCACCAGAATTTCGGCATCCAGTTTTCCCCATCCCTCGATAGATTCGTGTGTACCCACCCGTCCGCTCCACAAGCCGCGCAATTTCCGAATTCCCGCAAAAAGGACATCGTGAACGAGAGTACTTTTTCCCGAACCGGACACCCCTGTTACCACACAAAACACTCCCAGCGGAAACCGGACATCGATCCATTTGAGATTGTGCTCGCGCGCCTTTCTTACCACCAGAAATTCTCCCGAGCCCTTTCGCCGCTTTTGAGGCACGGGAATTTCTAAATTTCCGCTCAGGTACCGGCCTGTCAGAGATTTGGGATGATGCAAGAGCCCGGAAAGCTCCCCTGCGTAAAGGATTTCCCCGCCATTCTCTCCCGCACCGGGGCCAAGATCCACAATGAAATCCGCTTCGCGCATCACATCAGGGTCGTGTTCCACAACAATCACAGTATTGCCGAGATTGCGAATTTCTTTTAAAACAGAGATCAGCCGCCGCGTATCGCGGGGGTGAAGTCCCACAGTGGGTTCATCCAGGATGTAGAGGCTGCCGGAAAGTTTTGATCCCAGCGCCGCAGCCAGGTGAATGCGTTCCATTTCGCCGCCGGAAAGTGTGAATGAACGCCGATTGAGTGTCAGATACTCCAGGCCGACTTCCGCCAAATAGTTCAGCCGAGTTAGAATTTCCTTCTTGATCTGGCCCGCAACCGCTGCATCCTGTTCCGAAAGTTTTACCTCCTTCAAAAACCGAAGGCTCTCTCCAATGCCCATCCCGGCAATTTCGTTGATGCGTTTTCCCGCCACAAAAACGGCAAGAGCCTCCGGACGAAGCCCACTGCCCCTGCAATCGGGACATCGGGTGTAGCCCCGGTATCGACTTAAAAACACCCGAACGCCAATCTTATATTTTTTGCTTTCCAATTCCTTAAAAAAACCGTGGATTCCGGGGAAAGCTCCTCCGCCATCAAAAACAAAATCGCGTTGATCGGACGTCAGTTTTTCAAACGGAACATCCAGCGGAATTCCAAATTTCGGGGCAATCTCTTCCAGCCACTCCAGCATGTACACATTGGATTTCGTGTTCCACGGTTCAATGGCACCCTGACGGATTGTTTTTTGAGGATTTGGAATAACACGGTCAGCATCAATTCCGATCACATCTCCGAAACCGTGGCACGTAGGGCATGCCCCGTATGGATTGTTAAAAGAGAACAGGCGGGGCTGGGGTTCCGGGAAAAGACGGCCGCAGCGCGGACATTTTCGTTCGTCCGTAAACAGGTAACCAAACCCACCTTCCACCCAAATGCCGACTGCCCGATTTCCAAATCCCAGCGCCAGTTCCAGCGATTCCATCCAGCGGGATTCCACATTGGTTTGAATCAGCAGGCGATCGACCAGAACATCCCAATGCGAATTTTCGGGTGGAAAATCTTTCACATCCCGCAGGCGAATCGGTTTTCCTTCAACCAGAATCCTGTGAAAGCCATTTTGAACCAGCCAATTCCGGTAGGCTAAAACTGACATCTCTTCGGGGGGCGAAAACCTAAATCCGATAAAAGCAATTTTGCCAAGATGGCGGGCGGTTAAAAACTGAAAAATATCCTGGCGCGTGTAGCGCTTAACTTCAATCCGGCAGGCAGGGCAAATGGTTTTCCCAATGCGGGCAAACAGCAGGCGAAGATAATCGTAAATTTCCGTCACCGTTCCGACGGTGGATCGGGAAGTTCGTACCGTGTTTTTTTGTTCAACGGCGATTGCGGGCGAGATTCCGTTGATTTCATCCACATCCGGCTTGTCCATTCGCTCCAGAAATTGACGGGCGTACGCGGAAAGAGATTCCACGTACCGGCGCTGCCCCTCGGCGTAAAGGGTGTCAAAGGCGAGACTGGATTTCCCTGAACCGGACACACCTGTTACAACGATAAAAGCATTACGCGGAAGGTTCAGTGTAATGTTTTTAAGATTGTGTACCCGTGCCCCCCGGATTAAAATAGATTGTGTCATTGCGTATTATTTTTTGCGTGTTGTGTTTCCGCGGCAACGAACCAACTGCAGCTAACTTTTATCCAACTCATTTAAAAGGGATTTGATCTTTGCCCGCAAAATGTCGATTGCCACAAAATTCATTCCTCCTTCCGGGACAATAATGTCAGCATACCGCTTTGTGGGTTCCACAAATTGCAGGTGCATGGGACGAACGCTCTCCTTGTACTGCTTAACCACCGATTCCATGCTGCGGCCGCGTTCCCTGGTGTCGCGCATTAATCGCCGGATAAATCGAATGTCGGCATCCGTGTCCACATAGACTTTAATATCCATTAAATGGCGAAGTTCCGGATTGTAGAGGATGAGAATGCCCTCCAAAATAATAATATCATGTCCGCCGATTTCCCGGGTTTCATTTTTTCTCAAGTGAACCGTAAAATCGTAAATGGGTTGTTGAATCGCTCTTCCGGCCAGCAGATCTTTGATGTGTTTAAGCAACAATTCGGAGTCAATTGCGTCCGGATGATCGAAATTCTGCTTTGCCCGTTCTTCAAACGGAAGGTAGGACACGTTTTTGTAGTAGGCATCTTGCTGTAAAATAACCACGCGATCGGAGCCCAAATCGCGAAACAAATTCTTGGCAACCAATGTTTTCCCGGAACCCGTACCTCCGGCAATTCCAATTAAAATTCGTTTTTTCACAATCTCCTCTGAAGCGTCTTTATTTTAAGAAATTTTGGTCAAACGCCGCGGGAAGCAATTCCCGCAGCCCGTATTCTTTCAGATCTCCTTTTTTGTTTGCCAGAATTACTTTCAGATCCGGGGCAAAATCCCACAAAACCTGGCGGCACGCCCCACAGGGCGGACATAATTCGTCTGCGTCCGCAACAATTGCAATGGAGTCAAAATCCCTTTCCCCTTCGGAAAGCGCTTTAAAAAGGGCCACGCGTTCCGCACAAATGGTTAAGCTGTAAGAACTTGACTCAATATTAATGCCTTTGTAAACTTTGCCGGATTTGGTCAAAAGGGCCGCCCCAACGTTGAAATGTGAATATGTGGCGATGGCTCCTTTTTGCGCCTCTATTGCCTCTTGAATCAATTCTCCGCGTGTCATTTAAGCCTCTTTCCTTTTGAATCCAAAAAAAATCCGAGGTCTAACAAGCCTCGGATTCTTTACAAACATGCAATTGCATCCTGCCTAAAAAGGCAAATCATCATTTGCGGTCATTTCATCCTCTGATGAAGCCGGGGGTGCCGCCGCATCAGAAGAAGAAACCCCTTCGCGCCTGCCAAGCATTTGCAGCGAATCAGCAAAAATTTCTGTTGTGGTTCGCTTGTTTCCATTCTGATCCTCCCAGGTTCTGGAACGAAGCCGCCCTTCAATGTAAACTTGACTCCCCTTTTTCAGGTACTCGCCAACGGTTTCCGCAAGTTTGCGCCAGGCAACAATCCGATGCCACTCCGTGTGATCCTGGAAATTCCCCTCTTTGTCCTTCCAACGTTCATTTGTAGCAATGCTAAAGTTTGCCACAGCCGTTCCATTAGGAGTGTACCGCAATTCCGGGTCTTTTCCAAGATTTCCGATCAAGATTACTTTGT
>CAZIYL010000056.1:0-11540 GCA_964543425.1 uncultured Deferribacteres bacterium | reverse complement strand
CTTCGACTAAGCTCAGTAACCGCACTTCGACTAAGCTCAGTAACCGCGGCCGACGAAGAATCTAACCCCTTTTTTAGAGCAAACCTTAAGATTAGAAAAATATTTTTCTTTCGCAAAAAAGCCGGGAACTAACAAACCCGTTAATTTTGTTTTTTTATTGACTTTTGGGTATTTTTTTATTATACTTTAGGGCAATAAAAATAATTGGGTTACTAAACTTAGAAAAGACAAATGGCCAGAAAACAGGACTGGGTGCTCGGAGGAATTTTCCTGGCAGCCTTTATCGTAATTTTGCTTTTTTTCTTATTTTCATTTGGAAACGTTCAGAGAAGCAGTGTCACAACCATTTCCAGTGGTGGTGACAAAATTGGTCTGGTTGAATTAAGAGGTGTTATTTACGATTCTGCCTCACTGGTCAGTCAATTTAAACGCTACGGGGAGGATCGTTCAATTAAGGCCATTGTTTTTCGGGTAGATAGCCCTGGCGGAGGAGTGGCGGCTTCTCAGGAAATTTACGAACAGGTTCGAAAAGTTCGTGAATCCGGAAAGCCGGTTATTGTGTCGATGGGTAGTGCTGCCGCTTCGGGCGGGTACTACGTTTCTTGTGGGGCCGATTCGATTGTAGCGAACCCCGGTACAACAACGGGGAGTATTGGTGTTATTTTGGAAACCACCAATGTGGCCGAATTGTTAAAAAAATTGGGTGTTCGGGTCGATGTGGTGAAAAGCGGCAAGTTTAAAGACACCGGTTCCCCTTTTCGGGAAATGACCGATGAGGAGAGAACCTATTTGCAGGGCTACATCGACAATGCGTATCATCAATTTGTAAAAGTTGTCGCCAGGGAGAGACATCTTCCTGAAAGTGATGTTCTTAAAATTGCAGACGGCCGTATTTTTACGGGCGAACAGGCTCTAAAACTGGGGCTTGTTGACAAACTCGGCGGCTACGAAGATGCCATTCACTTGGCAGCTAAAATGGCAGGCATAAAGGGGAAACCGAGTTTGGTGAAAATACAGAAGAAAAAACGATCCGTATTCGATTTGTTGTTCTCAGATGCTCGGGGCTTACTGGGGAAAATTCAATCGGCGCCAATGCTTCGCTACCAATTAGAATTGAATTTGTAGCCGGCTTCTGAGAAAAAGCGGAGGGATGCTCTGTGAATAAGCAGGATTTGGTCGATATTATTGCTGAAGGCACCGGTTTGACGAAACTGGAGACTGCTGCTGTTGTAGATGCCTTTCTGGCAACGGTGACGTATGCCCTTGGAAATGGCAATCGCGTGGAATTGCGGCGGTTCGGAACGTTTCAAGTAAAAGATCGAAAAGCCAAAAAAGCTCGGAATCCCCGGACAGGCGAAGAGGTGATGATTCCGCCCCGGAAAGTGCCTCATTTCAAGCCATCGCCGGATTTCCAAAAATATGTAAACGAACAGCTCAACTCGAAAGAAATACAATAGAATACGTGAACGGAATGATTCCCTTGTTTTGTTCTCTGCTGAGTTTGACACAAGGATGATTCCAAAGTAAGAATAATTTAGAAAGGAGGACTGGCATTGCCCTGCGGTCGGAAAAGAAAACGTCATAAAATTGCTACTCACAAGCGAAAAAAACGTCTGAGAAAAAACCGGCATAAGAAAAAAATTCGTTAATTTTTGCGTTTTTGAGGAACTTTTTTTGAGGCTTCGCCACGAAATCCGTGGTGGAGCTTCAACATGCTATCAAAGTTAATAGAAAACACAAACATCCCATTCCAATAAGGAATGTTGGGTTTTTGTGTTTTTTATTCCAGTCCCCTCTGAAATGCAAGAATTGGCTCTTGTAGAGAAAATCCGTAGTTTTATTGACAAAGGAGTGCGAGCCCCTTTCGGGAGCCGAAAAGATGTCAGTTGTGCAACCAAACACAATTCCACAAAAAACAATATTGGTCATTGATGACGATGCGAGTCTTCATGATTTGAGTCGGGTCGTGTTAACCCGAATCGGATTCCGGTATGTGTCCGCCTTTAGCGGTACGGAGGGTCTCAGGCGCATTAAAGAGCATCATCCTCATATGATTTTATTGGATTTAATGATGCCGGACATCGATGGCGAGATGCTCTATAGAGAACTGATTACCAATCCGGAGTACGAGGAATTCCGAAGCATCCCGGTCATTATGCTGACGGCCCTTACCCACGATGACGAACGGAAAAGCCGCCTTCTGGAGATGGGAATTAGCGCCTACCTGAACAAGCCCTTTGGATTAAATGAGTTGGTAAACGTGATCCAGAGCGTGTTTGTAACCCACGAAATTAAAATACGGAATGTGAAGCTCCAGGAAGAAATTACAAACACCAACAGCTACCTGGAGCGCTTGATTGATTATGCGCCTGTGGGAATTCTCTCGACCGACAAAGAAGGCGCCATTATTCGGGTTAATTCCTTTTTTGTACAGATGATGGCAGCCCCCGACGCCTCTATGTTCATTGGTAAAAATGTACTGGACTGTAATCTTCTCCGCCAAAAAGAAATCTGTGAAAAATTCGAACAGGTTCTCAAAACCGGAAATCCTATTAAAATTCCCACGCTTAACCTACAGAATGCACAGGGGTGGGTGATTCGGGTTAATGTGAATTGTGTTGCCCTCCGTGATGATAATAACGAAATCAACGGGCTTCTTTCCATCTGGGAAGATGTTACGCAGCTTGAGAAACAAACCTACGAACTGACAATTCTGCGCCAGGTAGGGCAGGCTCTCCAGGGAACACTGGATTTGCGCGAGCTTATGCACTTGATTTTAACCGGCATTACAGCAGGGTGCGCACTTGGCTTTAGCCGGGCCATGATTTTTCTAATCAACCCTGAAAAAAATGTGCTTGAAGGAAGGGTTGGTGTGGGGCCGATGAATGCGGATGAAGCCCGGATTGTGTGGAATGAATTGTCGAAAGACCACGCAAATCTGGAGGCGTTTTTGGAGAAGTACGGAACAGATATTCCTCAGGAAGAACCCCCGTTCGGAAAGTTGGTTCAAAAGGTTCAAATACCGCTCTTGGAAGAAAATAATATTCTCGTAAAAACAGTTCGGGAGAAGAAGGCTTTTAAAGTGGATCGGGCATGGGAAAACCCCCTTGTCCCGGAAGAGTTTAAGGAGACCTTCCAGGTTGAATCCTTTGTTGCGATACCGCTTATTGCCAAGGGGCGCGCAATCGGAGTGGTTGTGGCAGACAATAAGTACAGCGAACTTCCCATTGAAGAGGATCGCATTGAGCTGTTGATACTGTTCGCTAATCAGGCGGCGCTGGCCATTGAAAATGCGGAAGCGTACAAAGCCCTGGAAGACAAAGTGGCTCAGTTGAATGAAGCCTTCAAACAGTTGCAGGAAGCTCAGGATAAACTCCTGCGCTCGGAAAAATTGGCCGTTATTGGAAAAATGGCCGCCCACGTGGCTCACGAAATTCGCAATCCACTGACGGCTATTGGGGGTTTTTCCCGTCGAATCATCGAACATTCGGAGGATCCAAAAGCAGTCAAGCAGGGGGCTGAAATTATTTTTAATGAAGTTAAACGGTTGGAAAAGATATTAGCGAATGTTTTGAATTTCACAAAAGTTTCCAAACCATTTCGAAAGCTACAGGACATTCACAAGTTACTCGAGGCTGTCATTCAGTTACATGATCCTCTATTTAATGATCACAATATTGTGGTAGAGCGGAATTATTTTTCGGATTTACCGAAAGTTTATGTGGATGAAGATCAGATGCGGCAGGTGTTCAATAATATTTTTACCAATTCAATTTATTCCATGCCTGAAGGCGGAAAAATAACCATTTCCACTTCTTCCGATGAGGAGTCGGCAATCATCGAAGTTCAGGATACTGGCATCGGAATGCCCGAGGAGGTTCTGGAAAATATGTTCAATCCATTTTACACGAACCGCCAGGGGGGCACGGGATTGGGAATGGCTGTTACTCAAAAAATTATTCAGGAACACGAAGGGAAAATTGAAGTGGAAAGCAACGTGGGGGAAGGCACGCTTTTTCGAATCATTTTGCCGCTGAAAATTAAAAAAACAGCACTGACCAGCATGCCGGTGCCTCACGAAGAATAACTAAATATGGCTGAATTTTTATTGGAACCGGAGGCGGCTCCAGAGAAAAAAATCTACTCAATCTCCGAGATTACCCGGAAGATCAAACTGCTTTTGGAAAATGCTATTCCAACGATTTGGGTAGAGGGGGAAATCTCCAATTTCAAGAGGCATTCCTCCGGTCACATGTATTTTGTGTTGAAGGATGAAAACAGCCAGATTCCCTGCGTGATGTGGCGGGGCAGGAACAGCGGTCTGTATTTTACGCCACAGGATGGAATGAAGGTGCAGGCGCGGGGAAATGTCACGGTTTACGAAAGGCGTGGGAATTACCAGTTTGAGGTGCTGCGAATGCAGCCGGCAGGAATTGGCGAGCTTCAAATGGCGTTTGAGCAGTTGAAACAAAAGCTCAAAGGCGAAGGACTGTTTGACGAAAAGCGCAAAAAGAAAATCCCGTTGTACCCCGAAAAAATTGGAATTGTAACCTCGCCCACGGGTGCTGCGATTCGCGATCTGGTGAGTGTTATTCGAAGACGCTTCCCGTCCGTTCAACTGATTCTCAATCCCGTTCGGGTGCAGGGGGAGGAAGCCGCCGGAGAAATTGCCCGGGCGATCGGCGAGTTTAATGAATACGGCGATGTGGATGTCCTGATTGTTGGCAGGGGCGGCGGCTCTTTGGAAGACCTGTGGCCGTTTAATGAGGAAGTTGTGGCCCGGGCGATTTTTCGCTCGGAGATTCCCGTGATTTCGGCCGTGGGTCACGAAATCGATTTTGGCATTTCGGATTTCGTAGCCGATTTGCGGGCGCCTACGCCATCGGCTGCGGCCGAATTAGTGGTTCGCAACCGAGAGGAATTGCTGCAAGCAATTCAACACCTGGCGCAAAAGATGTTCCGCCGCATTTACACTCAGGTAAATGCCTACAAGGAAAAGGTGAATTATCTGGCAACCAGTTATGCCCTGCGGCGGCCTTCGGACGTGATTAAGCAGTACTTTCAGCGCGTGGATGAGCTCAGTAAAACGCTTGAGACAAATTATCTCCATCGCACTGAAATGCGCAGGGGGCAGGTGGAATCGCTGCAAAAACAATTGGAATCTCTGAATCCGAAATCCATTCTGAAGCGGGGGTACAGCATCTGCTATCGGGAAGAAACGGGAGAAATTGTCCGGGAAGCGCTTCAATTAAGCGAAGAAGATGGTCTGCATATTCAATTCTACAAGGGACAAGCCGATAGTGTGGTGAAACAGATTTTCCCGGAAGAAGACGGGAAATTGTGAAACGCCCGGTGCTTCAACCTGTGATTAAACCCGTTAACGCAATGAATTCACGAAATTTACTCGAATAAAAATTGTAATTCGTGCATTCGCGGCTGATTGTTTTACAAAAAAACAAATGCGTACGTATTTTCTTTGAAATAGAAAGCCCCCATTTTTTATCTTTTTAAAAAAGGAGTTGATTATCTTTTATGGTTAAGCAAAGTTTTGAAAAAGCACTCAAGCGATTGGAGGAGATTGTTTCAACGCTTGAAAATGGCGATGTGTCCCTGGAAGACTCCATTAAAATGTTTGAGGAAGGGATGGAGCTGGCGCGGTTTTGTTCGGAGCGTCTCAATCAGGCCGAGAAAAAGCTGATGAAATTGGCCAAAAAAGAGGATGGCAGTTTCCAGTTGGAACTGATGCCGTAGTGGCTGATTAAGCCTAAATGCTCCATCGTTGCGGATTTTGCAAAACAGAATGAATAAAAAGAGGTTTGCATGTCTGAAAAATTGTTGGACAGGGTTAACTATCCTGAAGATATTAAACAATTAACCGTTCCCCAGCTTTCTCAATTGGCAAAGGAATTGCGGGAGTACCTAATAAATGTGGTCAGTAAAACCGGCGGGCATCTGGCGCCAAGTCTGGGGGTTGTGGAGCTTACCCTGGCACTGCACTACGTTTTGGATACGCCGGCGGATAAAATTGTGTGGGATGTGGGACATCAGGCGTACATCCACAAAATTATTACGGGCCGAAAGGAGAAACTCTCTACCATTCGCCAGTACGGCGGACTCAGCGGATTCACAAAAGTGGACGAAAGTGAGTACGACACCTTCGGCGTGGGGCACGCCAGTACGTCCATTTCGGCAGCCCTTGGGATGGCCTTTGCCCGCGACTACCAGGGCAAAAATTTTAAGGTTGTGGCCGTCATCGGTGACGGGGCTCTAACCGGGGGCATTTCTTTTGAGGGATTGAATAACGCCGGGGCATCGGGCAAAGACATCATTATTATTTTGAATGATAACAGGATGTCGATTTCGCCAAATGTGGGGGCTATCTCCCGCTATCTGGTAAATATGAAAACAAATCCCCTTTACAACCGAATTAAAAACGATGTGTGGAAATTGACCGGGAAAATGTCCTCCGTGGGTACCAATATCCGTAAAATGGTGCAGCAGATCGAGAAAGCTGTGAAAGCGGCCATCATCACCCCCGGATTGCTGTTCGAGCAATTCGGATTCCGCTATATTGGCCCTGTCGAAGGTCACAATCTTTCCCAGCTTATTCGAACCCTTCAGGATGTCAAGGATTTGCACGGGCCAATCTTGCTCCACGTGGTTACCGTGAAAGGCAAAGGCTACAAACCTGCGGAAGAAAACGCGTCCAAATTTCACGGGTTGGGTGCTTTTGATAAATTTACAGGACTCACGCTTTCCAAGAGTTCGATTCCCTCGTACACGAAAGTTTTTGGAAAAACGCTTGTGAACATTGCCGATAAAGACGAAAGGATTGTCGGAATTACAGCCGCCATGCCTGACGGAACCGGAATGGCGCTGATGAAGGAAGCTCACCCGGACCGCTTTATTGATGTGGGAATCGCCGAGCAGCATGCCGTAACCTTTGCTGCCGGACTGGCCATCACGGGACAAAAACCGGTGGTAGCAATCTACTCCACATTTTTGCAGCGCGCCTTTGATGAAGTGATTCACGACGTGGCGATCCAAAATCTGCCCGTGGTTTTTGCTTTGGATCGGGGCGGCCTGGTTGGCGAAGATGGCCCCACGCATCACGGTGTGTTCGACCTGAGCTATTTGCGGATGATCCCGAATTTTGTTGTGATGGCACCCCGGAATGAAGCCGAACTTCAGGACATGCTCTGGACAGCCGTTCAGTACGAAAAGGGCCCCATTGCGCTTCGGTACCCGCGGGGGGCGGGATTAGGTGTGCCTCTTCGAAAAAAATATCGAAAATTGGAAATCGGAAAAAGCGAAACCCTGCGAAAAGGCTCCGATGTTGCCATTTTGGCAGTTGGCCGAATGGTGGATTACAGCCTGAAGGCTGCCCAAATTCTGGACGAAAGCGGCATTTCTGTTCGCGTGGAAAACATGCGCTTTGTGAGGCCTCTGGACGCCAAAAAGCTGGATGAAATCGCCCGGAAATTCAAACTCATTTTTACGGTGGAAGACAATGTGATCACTGGCGGATTTGGTTCCGGCGTGCTGGAATATTTTTCGGAAACGGGGAAAAAGGACATTCAGGTTTTTCGCCTGGGACTGCCGGATTCCTTTGTTGAACACGGAGCTGTTTCCGTTCTGTTCGAAAAACTCAAATTAGATCCGGAAGGAATTGCCGGACAAATTAAACAATATGTAGCGACTCAGCAAGCCGAATTAAAAATCATAAAAAAGGTAACCTCGCAGGTCTCGTAAGGGAATCCCAAAAAATCACGATGAGTAAACGAATGACCATTGGAATTGTCGCAAATTTGAATAAGCAAAAAGCCCGGGATGCCATTCCCCGGTTTTTGGAATTGTTGAAGGGGAAAGCCGTACCTGCGGTAATTACCTCCGGCATCCGGCGTGAGTTGAATGTGCACGGATTTGACGTAGTCGATTATCCCCGCTCCGAGATTGGTTTCCACTGCGACGTGATTATTGCTTTTGGCGGCGATGGAACCATGCTCTCTACCGCCCGCGATGTGAGTCACACTCAGGCGCCCATCTTGGGGGTGAATCTGGGACGCTTTGGTTTTTTGGCTGAAGTTTCCGTTGACGAGCTTTTCAGTCAAATTGATCGAATTACTGCAAGTGATTTTACCGTGGAATCTCGAATGGCTTTGGAAGCGCGAGTCTTTCAGGGAAAGAGAGAACGCCGCTTTTACGCTTTTAACGATGTGGTGATGGACCGCTACAGCTCATCCCGCACGATTCTGATTGACACCTACATCGACAATGACTATTTAAACACGTACAATGCCGATGGAATCATAATCTCCAGCCCCACAGGCTCTACAGCCTACAATTTGTCTGCCGGTGGCCCGCTGCTGGCTCCGGAGTTGGAAGCACTGATAGTAACACCCATTTGTTCGCATTCTCTTTCCCAACGTCCGCTCATTATTCATCCGGAACGCACCATTAAAATTCGTGCCCGGTCCGAAGGGCGCAAAATGCTGTTTACTGCCGACGGGCAGGATGCGCTAAATGTGTCGGAAAAAGACACCATTGAGGTGCGGAAATCACCGTATCCGGTAAGGTTGTTGAAATTCTCCGGGAAAAGTTTTTACGAGGTGCTGCGTACAAAATTAAATTGGGGTGAAAATAAATTCCCACAGACGTAGTTCCCACAGTGATTCGTTTCTTCTTTTTTTGTTTTTTCCAAATATTAAAGAAATCAGTCATAAAATGACCAAATTAATTGTTAGTCAGTCATAAACTCACTATTCTCTTCCTAAATAAAAATTACTAATTATTATTTCCTATATATTTATTTGCATTCGCAAAAATATTTTATATATTTTATTCGGTTTAGCACTCAATACAATAGAGTGCTAATAAAACACTGAATTCGAGATTAGGGGGAACGGTTTCACCATAAAAATCGAGTTCTTTAATAAAAATTCCACACGTACAAAAAAAGAAAGGAGGGGATATTAAATGCCCAAAATCATTAATTATGATATGGAGTCAAGAAGTGCCCTGAAGTCCGGAGTTGATCAATTAGCTGATGCCGTTGTTGTTACATTGGGTCCCAAAGGCCGCAATGTTTTAATTGACAAGAAGTTCGGTGCCCCCACGGTTACAAAAGATGGTGTTACCGTTGCCAAAGAAATCGATTTAGAAGATCCTGTGGAAAACATGGGTGCCCAAATGGTGAAAGAGGTGGCTTCCAAAACCAGCGATGTTGCCGGTGACGGTACCACAACCGCAACCGTTTTGGCTCGTTCCATTTACGACGAGGGTTTAAAAAACGTGACCGCCGGTGCCAATCCCATGCACCTGAAACGCGGAGTTGACAAAGCGGTGAAGGTCATCGTTGATGAAATCAAAAAGATGAGCCGTGAAGTAAAAGACAAGTCTGAAATCGCTCAGGTGGGTGCTATTTCTGCCAATAATGATCATTCCGTTGGTGAACTCATTGCCGAGGCCATGGACAAAGTTGGAAAAGACGGTGTGATCACAGTTGAAGAAGCCAAAGGCACGGAGACCACGTTGGAAGTGGTCGAGGGAATGCAATTCGATCGTGGCTATCTTTCCCCGTATTTTGTGACCAATCCCGATACGATGGCAACCGTTTTGGAAGACCCCCTCATCTTAATCCACGATAAGAAGATCAGCGCAATGAAAGACCTGCTTCCTATTTTGGAAAAAGTGGCTCAGATGGGTAAGCCCCTATTGATCATTTCCGAGGACGTCGAGGGCGAAGCTCTGGCAACCCTGGTGGTGAATAAACTGCGTGGCACGCTGAAAGGCGCCGCGGTAAAAGCTCCCGGTTTTGGTGATCGGCGGAAAGCCATGCTTGAAGACGTCGCGATTCTGACCGGTGGCCGTGTTATTTCGGAAGAAACCGGCTTCAAGTTGGAAAATGCTCAGTTAAGCGATCTGGGTCGGGCCAAACGTGTAACTATCGACAAAGACAATACCACCATCGTCGAAGGCGCCGGAAAATCTGAGGACATTAAGGGCCGAATTAACCAGATTCGACGCCAGATTGACACGACGACATCCGATTACGATCGTGAGAAATTGCAGGAACGATTGGCTAAATTGTCCGGTGGTGTGGCTGTGTTGAATATCGGTGCTGCAACAGAAATTGAGATGAAAGAGAAAAAGGCCCGCGTGGAAGATGCCTTACACGCAACCCGTGCGGCCGTTGAAGAAGGAATCATCCCTGGCGGTGGCGTGGCTCTTTTGCGCGCGTCCGATGCTCTGGAAAACCTGAAGGGTGACTCGGAAGATGAAACCGTCGGAATCGAGATTGTGAAACGTGCCCTGGAAGAGCCCATTCGCAAGATAGCAGAAAATGCGGGCGGGGAAGGCTCCGTGGTGGTTTTTAAGGTTCGCGAAGGCAAAGATGATTTTGGTTTCAATGCCGAAACAGACAAATTCGAGAACTTGGTGCAGGCCGGTGTGATTGACCCCACAAAGGTGACGCGCACGGCTCTTGAAAATGCAGCCAGCGTTGCTTCCATGCTGCTGATGACGGAAGCGACCATCGTTGACAAGCCTGAGGAAGAGAAAGCAGCTATGCCTGCAATGCCTCCGGGCGGCGGCTACGGCGGTGGTATGTATTAATAGATTCAAATTCCTTGAATAAAAAAAGAGGCTCCGTTTTGCGGAGCCTCTTTTGTTTTGAATGTCAATCCTTCGATTTTGTTCTGAAAAAATGCGGAATTTCTCCCATTATCTCTGTTGAAAATTAACCGATCAAGCCGGATATAGGGCCTATCCAATTTTACGGACGTGACAGGATGCTAAATCCATTTCAAAACACCGACAAAGAAAATCAGGCACAGGATGTCGAAACTCCACAACCCGCTCACCGTCCGCAATTTCTTTTTGAAACTCTCCATGTCGTAAACCCAAAAGGAAACAATAAAGAAGGTCAGGTAACCGAACAGAAAGATCAGCCAGGGTGCACCGCGGTTCCACCAGGAATATTCCCAGGTGAGAGCGTTGGCTGCATTGAGAAGATATTCGACAAAAACGCTGAAGGCAGAACCGGCAATGGCAACGAACCAACGGTTGGGAATGCCGAGTATTCTGGCTTTTTTGTCTGGCAGCAGAAGCTTCGCCCAGATAATGCCTGCCACGGCGAACATGAACATGATCTCGATGTTCAATCCCGCCAGAATTACGAAAGCGCTTCTGCCCGGCGTGCCCCAGACGGGCGCATAATTGGTAATGTGAAGAACGAGACCATTCCAGATTTCGTTGAACCAGTCCATGCCCCAAAAGGCCAGTCCGGCCAAAACCAGATTCCAGTTACGCTTTTCGACTTCAACAGCATAAACATAAAAGACAAACGCCAGCAGCGGAATAACATACTATTGAAAGTGACTGCCGCTTCGCAGAATGCTCAGGATTTGTTTGGTAGATTCAGGCATTGGATTCTCCTCTTTTGGATTTGTTTCGGAATTCGTATTTATTATTTTATTCTCTACCCTTGCGAGTTTTGCAAAAGTGATTGAAAAATATTTAGTGAAAATACGTTAACCCGC
>CAZIYL010000055.1:0-11882 GCA_964543425.1 uncultured Deferribacteres bacterium | reverse complement strand
TTGAGGGATGCCGATCTCTATTCGTTCCGATTCAGGTGATATGCCTGGATTTTCCATTTGATTTTTAAAAAAATGATTAATCGCTTGCATATTTCATAAAACATTCGTAAATTGCTCACAATCGAAAGTAAACGAAGTAATTTCTTTCGAAATCTGATATCATTGAAACCTGCGCTGGGCTTTTTTCCATTCAATTGAAAGGCCTGTCATTTTTATTGAAGAACGACATCAGGCGATTTTAAAACTCGTCAATGAACAAAGGCGTGTTTTTGTTCAGGAATTGTGTGCTTTGTTTCAGACCTCTGCGGTTACAATTCGTCGGGATTTGCAGGAGCTGGAAAAGCAGGGGTTTCTCCAGCGCGTACACGGAGGTGCTATTTCCAAGCCTTCTTTGTTTACGGGCCTGGCTTTGTCGGAAAAGGAAAAAATTCGTACAGAGGAAAAAGAGCGCATTGCCCGCTATGCAGCGGGATTGGTCCAACGGGGCGATGTCGTTTTGATCGATTCCGGGTCTACCACGCTTCGCTTGGCTCGGCATTTGAAAAATCAGCAGGAGCTAATGGTGGTGACCAATTCGCTGCACGTAGCCTCCGAGCTTTCCAGAAGCCGAAACAAAATTATTTTGACAGGAGGCGAAATGGAACCGGACTCACTGGCGTTGCTGGGGCCGCTGGCCGACCAAACCCTGCACAGCGTGGCCGTGGACAAGCTTTTTATGGGAATTGATAGTATTGATTTTGAAAGCGGATTGACGACGCCCCAGTTTTCCGAGGCTCGCACGATCCATGCCATGATGAAAGCCGCCGGTAACCGGATTTTGCTGGCAGACTCTTCGAAATTTGGGAGAAAAAGCCTGGCTGTGGTGGAAAAAATTAGCGCGCTCGACAAAATTATTACGGACAGTGGTCTCGACGAAGCGCTAATCCGAAAAATAGAACAGGCGGGTGTAGAAGTGGTGGTGGTTTGAAAAAAGGAACGATTTTATGAAAATGAGAGAAAGCCGCGTTCTGCGCAAATTACGGGCAGATGAGGTGGTTAGTTGTTTTAATGTTCATTTTGACCCTCAATCTTCCGAAATTGCGGCCATGGCCGGATATGATTGTCTCTGGATTGACCAGGAACACCTCGCTAAGGATTGGTCGGAGGTGCAGAGTCACATCTGGGCGGCGAAATCATACGACGTGGATGTCATGGTTCGAGTGCCCAGGGGCTCGTACAGCGATTACATTAAACCTCTGGAAATGGATGCCACCGGGATTATGGTGCCGCACATTATGGGAGAGGAAGATGCTCGAAATGTAGTGCACATGACGCGTTTTCACCCGATTGGCCGGCGTCCCCTGGATGGTGGTCAATCGGACGGCGCCTACACGCAGATTACTTACGCCGATTACATTCGTCAGGCGAATGAGCAGCGCTTCGTGGTCGTGCAGATCGAAGACCCCGAACCACTGGCCGAACTGGATGCCATTGCCGCATTGGATGGCATCGACATGTTGTTTTTTGGCCCGGCGGATTTCAGCCAGGGAATTGGCGCGCCAGGTCAGTGGGATCATCCCGAATTGATTAAAGCCCGCAAACGGGTGGCCGAAGCGGCCCTGCGGCACGGCAAATTTGCCGGCACCCCAGGCAGTCCCGAAAGTATGAACGAATTGATTGACATGGGGTACCGATTTCTGGCTATGGGTGCGGATGTTGTGGCAGCCGGTCAATATTGCAATCGTTTGATTAGTGAGTTCAACCGGAAATTAAAATACTGATTTATCGACGAAGACGTGTAAAAAACGATGCCTAGAAAAATCCTGACACACAAAGCCACGGATTCCCGCTATTTTCACAGGGATTTCCACATCCTGCTGAATATGGCTTTGGACTATTTGGGCCGGAATTTTGGCCAGGAGTCGGTGCGAGAGTATTTGGAGCAATTCGCGGAAGCCTGGTATTCCCCTTTGAAGGAGGCTCTGCAGAAGCGTGGTCTGGTGGCCGTGAAGGAACATTACGAATCCATTTACCGGACGGAAGGGGCCGATTACGACATGCGGTTTTCGGGAAACGAATTGGTTATTCGCCTTAAATTTTCGCCTGCTGTGGAATACATTCAAGCCGGCGGGAACTTGGTTTCTCGATGGTTTCGAGACACCGTGGGCGTGGTAAATCGCACCATTTGCAAGGGGACAGATTTTGACTGCGACGTGCAGGATTATTCGGAAGAAAATGGCGGTTACGTGCTGCGATTTTTCAGGAGAGCCGAATGATTTCCTGTACGGAATTTATTCCGGCTTACAATGAGCTTTTCAAATATTTGGACGAAAAGCACGGAAAAACAGCGGTAGTCGATTTCTGGAATTATTTGTCGGATCGTTTCTTGCAGAATTTGCGCACCTTCGTAAAGGAACAGGGCATCCGTGGGTGCTGGCTGTATTGGGAAAAGGTGCTTCGCGAAGAGGCGGCTGATTTCACGATGGAATTGGACGAAGAGGCGGGGGAATTTTCAATTACCATGCATCGGTGCCCGTCCAAGGGGCGGCTTCTGGAATATGGCCACATCGAGCCCTATCGTGATTATTGTGAGCACTGCGACGTGCTGTACCGAAGGGTGCTGGAGCCACTGGGATTCGAGTACGAGCTGGACCGCTCCGAAACCGACCGGGCGCGCTGCCGGCTCCGGGTAATAGAGAAAAAAGGCAACCGCAAAGGTGGCGAAGAAGCCGCAGAACAGGCAAAGTAATGTTTTGTTGGCCTGAAAAATTCATCTGCCACGAAGGCAAAAAGACACAAAACTTTAATAAATAAAATGTTAGGTAATAAATAGGCAAATAAAAACACACGAACAAAAAATTTATTTTTTCTTAGTTTCTTTCTTTATTTTTAATATTCTTGGTGGCTTAGCGCCTTTGTGTCGAAAATGTATGAATAGTGTAGGTTAAATCAGTTTTTAAATTAGAATTCAAAGATTCGCCATTTGAATCGTCCAAATAAACAGGAGGTCACAATGTCTGCTGATTGGTGGAAAGAAAGTGCCCGAGGGATTCCGCACATCATTACGGAACCGCCTGGCCCGAAATCGAGAGAAATGCATGCCAAAGCCAGTAAATACATTCGAGGACTTTCCTCCCAGGTCAAATTGTTTCCGGTGGCTTTTGAAGAAGGTTACGGAATCACATTGACCGACGTGGACGGCAATCGCTATCTTGATTTTTCATCGGGTATTTACGTGGCGTCATTGGGACACAGTCACCCGAAAATTTCGGAGGCCGTGGCTAAGTGGGCACACAAACTCATGAACTGCCATGATTTTACCACGCCGGTCAAGGAAAAGGTGCTGGAAAAATTAGTGGATGTTCTTCCCGGAAATCTGAATGCCGTTCAATTTTACAGTGACGGCACTTCCGCGGTGGAGGCAGGTATTCGTGCGGCCCGCGCCATTTCGGGGCGCCACGAATTCATTTCGGCTTTCCGGGATTTTCACGGCAAAAGCATGGCCGCCGTGAGTTGCGCACAAATGGTACGGGGCGATGTGCTCAGTTACGGGCCAACCCGTGCCCCGGGGTTCTATATGGTACCGCGTCCCGATCCGTACCGGCCCCTCTTCAAAAAAGAGGACGGCAGCATTGACACGGACGCTTACATTGATTTTTACGATCAGTTCATCCACGAAGGAACGGCCGGAAACGTAGCGGCGTTTGTTCTGGAACCCGCCCAAGGCTGGGGAGGCTCGATTTTCCCGCCGGACGATTTTTTTCCAAAACTTCGTAAATTTTGCAATGAGAGGGGCATTTTGCTTTTGGCTGATGAGGTGCTCACGGGAATGGGGCGTACCGGGGAGTGGCTTTGCATGAACCACTGGGATGTTTTGCCTGACATCGTGACGCTGGGCAAATCTCTTGGTAATGGTTTTCCGGTGACGGCCATGGTGGTACGCGAAGAGTACGCTGAGGCGCTGGATAAAATTTCCGCTTCGTCGAGCTACGGCGGTAATCCCATGGCTTGTGCCGCCGCCCTGGCGTCGATTGAAGTGATCGAAGAGGAGAATATTTTGGAGAATGTACGTCGGGTGGGCCGATTTTTTACGAACCGCCTGAAAAAGATGAAGGAGGAGCATCCAATTGTTGGAGATGTGAAAGGCAAGGGCTTTTTGCTGGGGGTTGAATTGGTGAAAGATAAGTCGACGAAAGAGCCCTTTGAGGAAGCCGGCAAGCTTGTTTACCAGAAGGCCTTTCGCAAGGGCTTGGCTTGGATTCCGGCCGGCCATATTTTGCGCATGTCTCCTCCGCTGATTATGGACGAAAAATACGCCGATCTCGGTCTCGATATGATTGAAGAATCCATTGCCGAAGTGGAAAAGGAGTTTGGGTATTTTTGACAGGATGAACAGGATATTCTCCGTCCCAAGTTGAACTTGAGACGGAGAATCAATATTTCAACAAATACGATGAAATCCAAAGAATTAACACACAAAATAATTGGCTGTGCTTATCGCGTTTATAATGCAATGGGATATGGATTTTTGGAATCGGTTTATGAAAAATGCTTGCTTATTGAATTGGAAAAGGTTGGTTTAAAAGCACAAGCCCAACGGCCGATTAAGGTTTTCTACCATAACAGGATTGTCGGTGAATTTATTGCAGATATAATTGTGGAGGATGAAATCATTCCGGAGCTAAAATCCGTACGCCATATCGCAACAGCTCATGAGGTACAATTGGTTAATTATCTAACGGCTACCCACAAAGATGTAGGGCTTCTTATTAATTTTGGAGAAAATGGGGTTGAGATAAAGCGGAAAGTCAGAGAACTGCCGTAGAATCCGGAAGAAAAAACCGGTAAAAATCATCTTGTCAATCTTGTTCATCCTATCAAAAAGAAAGAGGAAACAGAACATGAAACAATACCGTTTGAATAGACTTTTTAACGGCGCATCCAACCGATGTCTGAATGTGGCAATTGACCACGGTTTTTTTGGCGAAATGGGTTTTTTGAAGAGCATCGAAAACATGCAAAAAGCGGTGGCCACGGTGGCCGAGGCCGGGCCGGATGCCATTCAGCTTACTGTGGGGCAGGCGCACTACCTGCAATCCATTCCGGGCAAAGCCAAACCGGCCCTGGTGCTGCGCATGGACGTGGCCAATGTGTACGGACAAAATCTGCCGGATTACCTTTTTAGCCGCATGCTGGAAAATCCTGTGGAACAGGCCTTGGCTCTGGATGCTGCCTGCGTGGTGGTGAACCTTTTTCGCATCCCGAATCAACCGGTGGTCGCCGATCATTGTATTCAAAACATCCTGAAAATTAAACCGGTTTGCGACCGATTTTCCATGCCTTTGATGGTCGAGCCGCTGGTTTTTCAACCCAATGAAAAGGCAGGGGGATACATGGTGGACGGCGATCCGGAGAAAATTCTTCCGCTGGTGCGCCAGGCTGTGGAATTAGGTGCGGACATTATTAAGGCCGATCCCACGGACGACGTGAGCGAGTACCACCGGGTAATCGAAATAGCGGGCGACGTTCCGGTTCTGGTTCGGGGCGGCGGCAAGGTTTCCGACGCAGAAATCCTGCGGCGCACAAAGGCCGTCATTGACCAGGGCGCGGCGGGAATTGTTTACGGGCGGAATATTATCCAGCACGATAATCCGAAGGCCATTACGCGAGCCCTGATGGGCATTGTTCATGATAATTTAAGCGTGGAACAAGCTTTTGCCTATTTGGAAGAGTGAAGCCCACGCATCGAGGAAATGGCTTGTCAAAATCCACAGGAAAGGGAATCCCAATTGGGGTTTTGGTTTGACAAAAATTCAATGAGACCAAAAGAAAGGAAATTGTCGGTGAAGAATTTAGCGGGGGCTTTGTTTTTTCCTTTCCTTCTAATTTTCCTGATTGAGGTCTTGCCTGGGACTGCCTGCACAGCGGATTATTCTAAATGGGTCGACCCGTTTATTGGCACGGGCGGACCACTGAAGTCCCGGAACCCATCGACAAAATGCCGCTTTTTATCAAGGCGGGATTGATTGTTCCCATGGGGCCGTATCTTCAGTATGCGGACGAAAAACCTGAAGACCCCATTGAACTGAGGGTCTACGATGGGGCAGAGGCAGAATTCACGCTTTATGAAGATGAAAATGATGGGTACGGCTACGAAAAAGACCTGTGTGTCGTCATTCCCATCACGTGGAATGAGAAAACGCAAACGCTGAGGATTGGCCGCCGCAAAGGAAAATTCCCGGAAATGCTGAGAAAGAGGACTTTCGAGATTGTCAGGGTACGCCCCGGCCATGGCATTAGGGTTCAGCCGACGGTTGCACCGAACAAGGTTATTTCCTACGAAGGGGAAGAGGTTGTTGTTTGCTTCTGATGTAAGAACGCAGAGAGTTCGCAGGAATCACTGAGGGTAAATTATCTTCGTCCCAAGTTGAACTTGGGACGGAGAGCAACCTGAGTTTTGCCATGTTAATGAATCAACGCGAGCAAAAAATGCTTTTGGTATTGGACATCGGTACCAGCGCAGTGAAATGTGGCTGTGTGGATTCGGAAGGCACACTCGTGGCACACCGTGAGCGACGATTTCCCCTGAGACAAAGCGGAAGACTTTTTGAAAGTGATTTTAGTCGATTTTTCGAAATGACTCGCGACTTGCTCGGAGAATGTCTGTCTGAAACCGCAGTGAGGCGAAACGGTGTGGGGGCGTTGCTCATAACCAGTCAGGCGCAGACGTTTGTCCCGGTGGATGCCGGGTTTCGCCTGCTTCGTCCCGGCATTGTCTGGCTGGATGAGCGGGCCGGAGAAGAAGCCGTCTTTTGGCAGCAGCACCTGCCCGATTTTGCCGCAATGGCTGGTTTTGTCAAACCTCTGCCCAGCCTGTATTTGTCAAAGCTGCTGTGGCTCAAACGGCAGGAACCGGATATTTTCGAGGCCGCCTCCGCTTTTCCGTTGATTCATGAATATTTGGTCTGGAAATTGACCGGACATTTCTATTCCGACACGACTAACTTTGGAATGGGCGGCGTTTACGACTTTCGTCGGAGCGGCTTAAACCGGCGGGCGCTGGAGATTTTGGGCCTTTCGGAGGCGTCCTTTCCCGACGTGAAGCAAGCGACAGGCAGAGGCGAATGGATTTCCAAACAGATTCAGAAGGAATGGAATTGGCCCGAGCGCTTTCCTGTGTTTTTGTGCGGGAATGATCAGGGGGCTTCCGCCTGTGGAGCCGGCGTGCAGGAAATAGGCGATGTCAATATTAATCTGGGTACCGCTCTTGTTTTCTACACCATTACTGAATCGCTCACGACAAAGCTGACGGAAGACCAGATTGCGGGAAAACACCCGGTGGGCGATGCCTATTTCCTTTTAAATTTCGAACCGGATTTCGGCCTGCAAATGCGTCGTCTCAAGGAAGCGTTTTTTGGCGAGGGCACGTACGACGACCTTTTTCAGACGTATTTTCAGTTTCCGGAAGCACCCGCCAACAGGTCGCTTTTTGAGAAAATGAGGTGGCAGGCGCTGTCCGGTGTCCGGGCGCATCAGGCGTGTGCGGGGGTGATTAAATTTTATGTGAAGCAACTCAAGGCGCATTTCTCCCAGATCCAACAAACGGTGCCAGTGAAAAATATTTTCGTCTCGGGGGGCATGCTGCAATCAAAGGTGCTCCTGAAAATTGTGCAGGATGTTTTGCAACGACCCCTCACCATTGAAAATCGCGCCCATGCTGGATTGCTTGGCGCCGTAAAAATTTATCGGCAGAATAAAATGGGGGAGTGTTAAACGTTTTAACGATATTTCAAAGTTACGTGATTCAATGAATTCAGGACGCAAGAAATACAATCATTCTAAAAAACTTCGAGATTTGAGTGCAATACATTTTTGTTCTTTGTAAATTCCAATATCAATTTTCCAGTGAGCAATCAAAACTAAAAAACTTGCTGATTTTCTTTTGCTTAGAAACCGTAACGAGAAAGTACTGCATTTTTTCAAGACGTTCTCGAAACCGCTGAAGCGGTTGGATTTATTATTTGCTTTTCGGCTAGTCCACGACTTAAGTCGTGGGCTTCTGGGGCAAAAAAATACAAGACCCATTTCAATGGTTTTGAGCCATCACGTAACTATAAAATGCACTCAAAAGTCACTCAAGGGAAGATGAACGTAAATAAAAATAATTAAGAGGTTACTTGGTGTTTTCACCAGAATCTTTTGACACTACCGTTCTATTTTGGGGAGGTCTCATGAAACTGCTTATTTCGACCCAAGACAAACGGGGGGAAGGGTTTTTCAGAGCAGGCGTCCTGCTTGCTTCTGCTTGGCATCGCGCTTTTGGGGTTGCGGCCCGGCCGGGCAGTGGGTTCGTCTCCTCTAATTGGCGACTTTACCGGATACTTTTGTCGTTGATTATGTCAAAATTTACAAAAGAGAATGGTCCAAATGGGAGTAAACGCGATGAAAAACTTGCATCTGAAATCGGCTGTAGGGATGATTGGAATATTGCTCATTTTTGTGAGCAGTGGTGTTTTTGGAATGGCACAGGGGGTTTCTTCCCCAAAAAAGAAACAATCGATTGAAGAAAGGGCGAAAGAGATGGTTTCACACATGACGCAGGAGGAAAAAATCGGCCTGATCGTAGGAGACGGAAGGTTCTTGCCTGCTTCCGATTCAAAGGCTGAAAAAGGTCAGGGCATGATTATCAAAGATCAACGCTCAAAATTGCTCATTCCCCGGCTGGGTATTCGATCAACGGCCATGTCAGACGGCCCCGCTGGATTGAATCGGGAGGCCCGAAAGGAGGGGCAAAAAAATTACCATTAACACCACGGCCTTTCCAACGGCCACGTGTCTAGCTTCAACATGGAACACGAATCTTGTGGAAAAAGTGGGAGAGGCTTTCGGAAATGAAGCGCTGGAATACGACTTTGACCTTGTTTTGGGTCCGGGGCTAAACATCCACCGCAATCCCAGGAACGGCAGAAATTTTGAGTATTATTCCGAGGATCCCCTGCTAACGGGGAAGATTGCGGCTGCCATGGTCAAGGGCATGCAGTCTTGGGGAATTGGTGCTACGCTGAAGCATTTTGTGGCCAACAATCAGGAGACCAACCGGCAATATTACAATGCGGTTGTAGGCCAGAGGGCTCTGCGGGAAATCTATCTCAAGGGGTTTGAAATTGCCGTCAAAGAGGGGCGTCCCAGATGCATTATGACCTCCTACAACCGGCTCAATGGATTTTACACAGCCGAAAATCCGGAGCTGCTCAAAACTATTGTGCGCCAGGAATGGGGCTTTGACGGATTTTTTATTACGGATTTTGACGGGAAGGGAAGTGCCGTGGCTAAACTTCGGGCTGGGACCAATCTATTAATGAGCGGTCACGAGGAGGAATATGCCGAAATTAAAGCCGCCCTCAAAAGGCGGACGCTGGATGAAAGGACGCTTGACGAAGATTTAACCGAATTCGTCAAATTCAAATTGAATTCACCCCGAGCAAATGGACATGTGGCTACCGGAAAACCGGATTTGAAGGCGCATGCTGAGATCGCCAGAAGAGCAGCCGCTGAAGGCATGGTATTGCTGAAAAACAACGATCATACACTGCCCCTGAAAAATGTTCGGAAAATTGCCGTTTTCGGTAAGATGTCCTATTATCTGATCGCTTTTGGCACCGGCAGTGGGTCGGTCAGAAGTCACGGCAACAGGGTGTCCGTTAATGAGGGACTCAAAGATGCCGGCTTTGGGGGTATTCAAGGGGTTGGAAGAGAAATACTCGGACTACATTCAGAAGATCATCCGGGATAATCATGTGCCGCCCTATTTTGACAACCCCAAAATGCGCAAAGACAATGGGATTGTGGGCGATCAGGCGCCGCCTCATTTCAAGAACAGATTGGTGGCTTTCAGCGAAGAACTACCGCTCTCCGGAGAGGAAATCAAAAAATATGAGCCGCAAGCAGATGCGGCGGTCATTACCCTGGGTCGGAGTGCCGGCGAAAATTACGAAAATGGTTATCTGCCAATGACGCCGGTGGAGCGGGAGCTGGTGCGTAATGTGAGCGAGATTTTTCATGCGGCTGGGAAAAAAGTGGTGGTCGTGTTGAATGTTGCGGGCGTCTGGGATGTCGCGAGCTGGCGGGATTACGCGGATGCCATCCTTTTGGCGTGGCTTCCGGGTCAGGAAGGGGGACACGCCGTTGCCGACATCTTGAAGGGAATTGTGAATCCTTCCGGCGAATTACCCGATTCATTTCCCCTGAAATACGAGGATGTGCCCTCTGCTAAATATTTTCCGGGGGAGCCGCCGGAAAATCCTATCAATTCTTTTTACAAGGAAGGAATTTACGTGGGTTATCGCTACTATGACTCGTTTCAGGTTCCAACGGCCTACCCGTTCGGTTACGGCCTTTCGTACACGACTTTTGGTTATTCCAACCTGAAGTTGGGTAGTCACACGTTTTTCTCAAAGTTGGATGTGACGGTAACCGTGAAAAATACCGGAAAAGTCCCAGGCAAAGAGGTTGTGCAATTGTATCTTTCCGCTCCGGGTATCGAGATTGAAACGCCGGTGCAGGAATTGAAGGGCTTTGCCAAAACGAAGCTCCTGAAACCGGGCGAGAGCCAGCAGCTTTCTTTTGAACTGGACGGACACGATTTATCTTCCTTCTGGAGCGGGATGAGTGCCTGGGTGGCCGAAAAGGGTGAGTACAAAGTGGGCGTCGGCGCATTGTCAAAGGACATCCGGCTGGAGGCAACCTTCAATGTGCCCAAAGAAATCATTGTGGAAAAAGTCCACGACGTGCTGTACCCCAATTTTAATATGGAAGAGCTGAGCCGGACAAGGGGAAAATCATTTTGATTGGCGATTTTGGATTAGCGATTTAAGATTTAAGAAGTGAGAAAAACTTCTAAAATCGTAAATCTTCATTCTCAAATCAGGAGAAAAGTACATGACCGATTTCAGGTATGAACCATCCAAGCATGTCCCGTTTCGCGACAGGAAAATTATTGAACGGGTGCGAAAGATAAAACGGGATGAAATTGAAAAGCATCCCAATGCGAACTATAAAATCCGCGTTGTTCCGGATGTGGATTTATCCATTATCATGCTGTTTGATGCCTTCCATCGCATTAAAACGGCGGGGGACAAGGCCGAGCCGATTGTGATGATCATGCCTAATCCCTGGCCGATGTTTCGGATGCTGGCATACATGCTCAACAAATTTCATGTGGATTGTCACAGGCTCCACACTTTTAATATGGATGAATACGCCGATCAGGACGGAAACATTGCGCCGGAAACCTGGGAATACGGGTTTGGCCACGCGTTCAAGAAATATTTTTACCACAACCTCGATAAGGATATTCGTCCACCGGAAAAACAGATTCATACATTCACCAATGAAAATATCAAAGACTATGGGAAAATGATTTCCGACTTGGGCGAGGCGGATATCGTTTACAGCGGCCCGGGCTGGACCGGACATCTGGCGTTCATCGAGCCGGATGCACCTGAGTTTCAGGCCGGCTCCATGGAAAAATGGATGCAAATGGGGCCGCGGGTATGCACGCTCAGTCCCTTTACCCTGGCGCAAAATTCATTGCACGGCAGCTTTGGCGCCAGCGGCGACCTGGCGATGGTGCCGCCAAAAGCGGCCACCATTGGCCCGGCGCAGGTGGTCAGAGCAAAAAATCGGATGCAATTGTTTGGCATTACCGTTCACGGCACGACTACCTCCTGGCAGCGGTTCATTGCCCGGTTGGTCATGCACGGCGAGCCCACGCCGCTGGTTCCGGAATCCGTGAACCAGCTTTTGCGCACCGACGCCTATGTGACCGAAACCATTGCCATGAATATCGAACCGGACTGGGAAAAGGGCTATTGAAATGACGCGGCAGGGAATGAAGAAATTGC
>CAZIYL010000054.1:0-12077 GCA_964543425.1 uncultured Deferribacteres bacterium | reverse complement strand
ATTCAAAATATTCATTGAATAATTTAAATTAGGAATAGTATTGAATCTGATTAATGGTTGGAACACAACTATTCTAATTCCGTACAATTGAATTGGAGCGAAAATAAATTTCTTCTTGAAAGACTTGCCTTTTATAAAAATAGACAATTAAGAGAGAACATTCATGAAAAGAATTATTCTGCTGGTTTTAGGCTTTGTCGTTCTCTTCTCCGGATGCTATTGGGGGAAAAATATTCCTCCCAGGCTGGACAAAAAAAGTCTGGTTGTAATCTATCCACCGGAGGCTCGTGCCAAACGAATCGAGGGGAAAGTGGGCTTGTCGATTCTCATTGGAAGGGACGGAAAAGTGAAAGATGCTCAATTGGCAAAGACATCCGGCTACCCGATCTTGGATGACGCAGCGCTTCAAATAGCGCGGTTGGCGCATTTCAGGCCGGCTAAAGTTAACGGTAAGCCCAAAGAGGTCTGGGTGGGTTGGACACTGATTTTTCAAATCAAGAAACAACAGGTCGATCCTCCTAAATGGAAGGCGCAGGTGGAGAATCTGGAAAGAGAAATTCATCGTTCCAAAGGATTGAAACATGATCAGTTGGTGCAGGAATTGTTTTACCGGTACAAGGATTTCGCGGAGTTTTTAATTGATCATCCAAAGCGAAATTACAACAGATACATTTTGGATGTTGTGGAGCCTCCGATTATGAAAAGGTGGCTCTCATTTAAAAGTACCTATTCCGCACCATTTGTTTTATTTGACGATTTTGTGACACGATTTCCCAACAGTGAATTTGCTCCCGAGGCAACACTCTATTTGGAGCAATATCTCGAATTTGCAATCAGAAATTTGCGATCGCAAACATCAGGATTGAACCGCGAGTTACATGAAGAGATGATTGCGCAATTAGAGGCCTATCTTCAGAAAATTAAACTGAAAAATAAAGGCCTTTGAGCTTTTGCCGGATTAAACTCCATCAAATAAATTGCTTTCCGAAAAAATAATTATTTGATTCTTTCCGATTTCCTTTCTAAATTGTAATTCAATCGGTTTGCATTTGCACAATTTTTAGTATTACAAGATTGAGTCGATTAAAATTCGTGAATTTGTGGCATTAATGGTTTTTAATTATGGCCTAAAGTGCCAGGATTTTATAAAATTTTCAGAGAAAAAAATGAGCGAAACATCCATTCAAATGTCTGTAAGGATTAGGGGAATTTTACTATTCGGAAACGGGAAATAAAATCTGATGAACAAATTACTGCTTTTTGATATTGACGGGACAATTTTGAACACCGGGGGAGCCGGCAAACGCTCGATGATTAAAGCATTCGAGGAGGTCTACGGCGTGCCCAACGGATTTCATAATATTCACATGAGCGGAAAAACCGATCCCATGATTCTGAGAGAAGCACTTTCTCAGGTCGGCCTTCCACTTGACGAGGACCTGTTGGAGTTATTCAAACAGAGATATTTCGAGCTGATAGAGGTAGAAATTGAAAAACCGAATCCAAAGAAACGGCTCATGCCTGGCATTGGGGAACTAATTCTGTATTTAAGTGAAAGGGATGATGTTATCCTGGGTCTTCTGACGGGTAACTGGAAGCACGGGGCAGCCCTGAAATTGGATCATTTTTCCCTGTATCGTTATTTTAAATTGGGTGCCTTTGGCGATGATTCCATCGACAGGGAAAAACTTCTTCCCTTTGCCCGGGAACGATTTGAACGTTTTTACAACGATCCGGTGCCGGCAAAAAATATTTTTGTGATTGGCGACACGCCCAGAGATATTCAAAGTGCCAAACCCCACGGGGTACGGACAGTTGGCGTGGCAACCGGAACGTATTCTCCACATCAGCTTCGCGCAGAAAAACCGGATTTCCTTTTTGAGGATTTCAGCGACTGGAAATCTTTTTTGGACGTATTGAAATGAATCAAAATGAACAGCTATTTTCGTTTTAAGATCTGACGAAACATGAATCCTTCAACGGAAACGCACATTGAGAATATTGGCAAACTGCTGGGTATCGGTGTTCTCTCGACGGGTGTCACAGCCATTTCTTTCGCTGCTATTTTTATCAAATTGTGCCATGTTCCTGCCTTGAGTATTGCGGCCTATCGAATGCTGATTGCCGCCGTTTTTTTTCTGATCATTTCACTGTTTCGAAGACAGCCGCTTTTCAACAAATTGTCTCCTTACCAAATCCGCCTGATTATTATTTCCGGTTTCTTTTTGGCTCTTCATTTTTCACTCTGGATTTCTTCTCTCGAATACACCTCAGTTGCCAGTTCGGTCGTGCTTGTGACGACAAATCCGCTGTTTGTGGCTCTGGGAAGTGTTTTATTTCTCAAAGAACATGTAAATAAATGGCTTCTTCTCGCGATCTTTTTAACCATTTTGGGGTCGATCATTATCGGGAT
Source organism: uncultured Deferribacteres bacterium (assembly GCA_964543425.1). Classification (GTDB taxonomy): domain Bacteria; phylum Zhuqueibacterota; class JdFR-76; order JdFR-76; family BMS3Abin05; genus BMS3Abin05. Next base: position 9,664 of record CAZIYL010000054.1, on the reverse strand, counting down.
TCACGATTTTGACGTAAAAAACTCCCAGCTTTTTGGCGATGTACTTGCCCTGCTTGCAGCCATCGGTGGATCGGGTTATTTATTGTTCGGTCGAATTTTGCGCCGAAGCATGGACGCTTTCAGATATGCCACTCTTGTGTACTCAATTTCCGCCGCCTTTTTGATCCTGATTGCGCTTGTCGCATCCTCCCCGTTTGTCGGTTTTCGCCGAATCGACTACGTGTATTTGTTGCTGCTGGCAATTGTTCCCCAAATGATCGGCCACACAAGCATTAATTGGTCCCTTCGTTTTTTGTCGGCCTCTTTTGTGGCCATCGCCATTTTGGGGGAACCCATCGGTTCCACAATTCTGGCCTATTTTATTTTGGGTGAATCCGTGAGTCCAATGAAAATTTTCGGGGCTTTTTTCATTATTTTGGGAATCGTTATTGGGATTAAAGGGGAAAGCAAACTACAAATTTGAAATTAATCCCAAAATAGTAAAAAAGTATTGACTCTTTTTTCAATATTTTATTACATTAGTTAAGAATTGCTGTCCCATCTTAAAACAATCGAATTGACGAATACACAATGCCTGTTCAAACAAAAAATATCCTTTTTTTTGTCAAAGATTCTAAATTGGCGTCCAATGTACAGTCAATTTTAAAAAAGAGCCTTCCAAATTCAAATGTTCTACCCATTACCTCTTTGGAAGATTTCAACAAGCAGGCCAGCCGGCAAACGATTCAGGTGTGCCTTTTGGATTCCAGTCTGATTAAAAATTCCAATCCTTCAACAATAGAGAAGATTTACCAATTAACCTCTGAATTGCCGTTCATATTTCTTTTGGATGAGGAGAATCGTGTCTTGGGAGAAGAAGTGCTAAACAAGGGTGCATTTGATTATTTAGTTAAAGTGGATGGTGCCTTATCTGCCTTGCCATTTGCCATTGATCAGGCGATGGAAAAACGCCCGGTTGATTTTAAGTTGGAAGAAAAACAAGAGACTCACGAACCCAAAAAACAAATTCCCACAGGATTTTTTGAGATCAATGAAAGCGGGCGTTTCATTACGTTTGATGAAAAATTGCTTCAGCTCATTGGGCTGGATGAAAAAGACCTGTACAAAACCTACCTGACCGACCTGTTGCCGGAAGATGATCAGGAAAAGTTTTACCGGTGGCGGGCAGCCGTTTTGGATAAAAAAGAAGGATTCCATTTACACACGCAAATGATTCACCCCGAAAAGGGAATTCTTCCCATTGAACTTCACCTGTATCCGTACGAATTGGAAAAGCATTTTTCGGGCTTTCGGGGTTACCTGAAATTGGGTTCCGAAGAGCCGGTTGAAGAAAAGGAGAGCGTCGAAGAATCGTACGATACTCAAAATTTTTATTATGAAATTTACAATTTAAACAAATATCTCTCAAAGGGATTGCACCAGCTTTTTTTGATGAAGGTGGCTGAAATTCCCATGAAGTATTTCAAGTTTGAACAGGTATATTTATTTCTTTGGGATGCAGTGAATCATCGGTTTCAGAAAGAAATTTCTCTTCAAAATGAGAAAATGGCAAAGCGGGAGGATTTGCGTTCGGAATATTTTTCTCCTGAAGAGATTCAATTTCTGAATGATTCTCCGTCTTTTGTAAAGTTTGTGCATCAGAGCTTGCTTTCTGACGAAAGTCGCAAAAAGGTCTACGGAGAAAACGGTGCCGGACTTTTTCAGGAAGCCGAATGGAGCAGCGGACAGCCGTGGAAAAGGGGAGATCGACTTTTCCTGGAAATTCGGGATTCCAACAGCACGCTACTTGGCTTCTTGGTTCTGGAATCGCCCGAAAACCAAAACATCCCTCCAAAATGGGTGCTTCGTCAGCTTGAAATATTTTCAATCTTTGCTTCAACGCTTTTTGAGGGGAACAATCGCTTTAGAGAAGCGCATGATCAACATAAGCGCCTCAAACAGCTCTTCAGGATTTTTGGAACTTTTTACGTAGACACTCCGCTAACGGATGTGCTGCAGGAAGTGGCCTGGTCGGTAAAGTTTTCAATGGGATTTAACCTGGTCATGATTGGTGTTCTCAGCCATTCCACGCATCGCCTGGAACTAAAAGCGGTCGCTGTCGACAATCGTGAGAAGGGCCGGATTCTTTCGCGGCTTCGCTTCACAATAAACCAAATTTCGAATTATTTGATTAGTCGTTACCGGGTAAATCAATCTTACTTTATTACACAAAAAGACAACCCATTTTATTTGATCAAGCGAATTTATGGCCTGCCGATCAGTACCTACCGGGATCCGGAGGTGTGGTATTATCCGGATGTCCTGTTGGTTCCCATTCGTTCCAGGAAAGGCAGGATTATGGGAGTATTTATCCTGGACGATCCTGAAAACCATAAAAAGCCTAATATGGAGGCGGTTCAAATCCTTGAAAAAATTGCCTCTACAATTGCCGTGGCTATTGAAAATAAAACGAGATACACACAGCTTCGCAAAGAGAACAATTTATTGCGTTTAAAACTGAAATCTCAAACAGCAGGCAATGGAAATGGCAAAAAACTGAGGGAATTCTTTAAGAGAATTAATCTGTAGCGGCAGATTTAGTGTCTGCGCTTTGAATTTTTGTTATGTCGGTTTGGATTGAACGAAAAATTTGCCTGTATCTATTTTGAAACCTTTGCGCGCTTCTTTTGGTTAAATAGCAAAAAGACTGGAAACCATGGAAGGACGGCTATTTTCACTTTCTCCCCTTAAGCGACGCCAATTTCTTAAGGGAAGTCTTGCGTTGGGCGGCGGCTTTTTATTGAAGCCAGTTCACTCTTTTGCCCCACTAAATCCCTCAAAAAAAGCACGGGTTGTTATTGTTCAAAGCAGTTCCGTTCGTGCATCCGGTTGGAAAATTAACAAGGCAATTGCAAAAAAAATGCTTGGAACGGCTTTGGAACAATTGTTTCCGGGGCTGCAGGAACCGGCAGTCTGGAAAAGACTCTTTCGCCCCAATGACGTTGTGGCGGTGAAATTGAACTGCTTGGCCGGTAAGGGATTGTCTCCTCATCCGGAATTGGTGGAGGGCATTGTTGAGGGACTAAAATCGGTTGGCATTCCCGAGAAGCACATTATTTTGTTCGATCGCCTGGATCAGGACTTAAAGCGGGCCGGATTTGGGATTAACAAACGTTCTCCCGGCGCCATTTGCATCGGCAATGATTCGGCAGGCTATTTCCCGGATTTGATTGTTTACCGATCGATTGGAAGCCTGATGAGCCGGGTGATTACCGATTACGCCACGGCGATTGTGAATGTTCCGGTTCTGAAAGATCACGGAATTGTGGGATTCAGTGGAGGACTCAAAAATTTCTTCGGAGTGATTCACAATCCCAATAAATACCATCTAAATGTGGGGGATCCGTACGTACCCGATTTGTGTTCCTATCCTCTAATTAAGGATAAATTGCGGTTGATAATATTCGATGCCATTAATGCACAGTACGAAGGAGGGCCTCCATTCATTCCGCAATTTATGTGGCACTTTAACGGACTCATGGTTTCCACCGATCCGGTGGCAGTTGATTACGTGGGATGGCAGATAATCGAAAAAAAGCGGCACGAGAAGGGATTGCCGTCGCTGAAAGCGGTGCATCGGGAGCCCAAATATATCTTTACGGCGGCTGATTCCGAGCACAATCTCGGAACCGCCGATCCCAAACAAATTCAAATCATTCGGAAGAAGGTGAGCTAAGATGTTTCGGAAAACAAGGAAGCATTTTATTCGGATAGGGGGATTTTTTCTCGCTTTTATTTTTGCTTCATTTGTTTCAACTTTTGCTCAGGGGATTCGGCCACCGGGGGTGGCGGGACAATTTTACCCCGCCGATCCGCAGGCATTGAGCGACCAAATCGACATGTATTTGCAAGAGGCTAAAGATGCACATATTCAGGGCAAAATTGTGGCGCTTGTTGCTCCCCATGCCGGTTACGTGTATTCCGGGTGGGTTGCCGCTTATTCTTACAAACAGCTTATTGGCAAGCACTACGATACCGTCATTTTGGTTGGCCCCACGCATATGGAATATTTTCCTTTTACTTCCGTTTATCCACGGGGCGGCTACCGCGTTCCATTGGGTGTTCTAATGGTGAATGAAAAAATGGCGCGCAAGATCGCAGACTATGACAAGAGCATTCAGCTTTCAACGAGGGGACATCTGCAGCCGAATTTACCCCACAAAGAACATTGTCTGGAAGTGGAACTTCCTTTTTTGATCAAAGTTCTGAAGGGACCCTTCAAGATTGTCCCGATTATTGTGGGTGATCAAAATTATCACAATTGCAAGGTTTTGGGGGAGGCTATAGCCAAAGCGGCCGAAGGGAAGAATGTGCTCATTGTGGCCAGTTCCGATTTGTCCCATTATTATCCCTATGACCAGGCAGAGGAATTGGATCACAAACTCATTGATTACGTGAAGCGGTACGATTACAAAGGATTGGCACGCGCGCTGGATCGGCACGAAGTGGAAGCCTGCGGCGGCGGCCCGATTGTGGCCACCATGATTGCGGCCCAAAAATTGGGGGCAAAAAAAGTGAAAATTCTGGATTACAGAAATTCCGGCGACACGGCGGGAAATAAATCCCGGGTGGTGGGCTACATGTCCGCTGTATTTTACAAACCAAGTTTGAAGAAAAAAAAAGTGTTGGTGGGTGTCGATTTGGGACTGACACCGGCTGAGAAAAGGGAGCTCCTGCACATTGCCAAAGTGACGATTGAGAATGTGGTTCAAGGGAAACCTGTTCCGAAATTCGATATAAAATCGGATCGCCTTAAGGAAAAACGAGGGGCGTTTGTCACAATCAACAAGAATCACCGATTACGGGGGTGCATTGGTTACATTTTGCCTGTCAAACCGCTGTACCAAGCCGTGCGGGAGGTTGCCGAAGAAGCCGCTCTCCACGATCCTCGTTTTATGGCTATTCGTCCGAACGAGTTGTCGCACCTGCAAATTGAAATTTCGGTTTTGACCGTTCCAAAGCTATTGAAAAATAAGGACCTCTCCAGGATTAAAATCGGAAGAGATGGATTGATTATTCGGAAGGGGGGCTACCAGGGTATCCTGCTTCCGCAGGTTGCAACGGACTACCACTGGAATCGGAAGGAATTTGTGGAAGAAACCTGCCGAAAGGCAGGCCTTCCCAAAGATGCCTGGAAGGATCCGGGTACCGAAATTCTCTATTACTCGGCTGAAGTTTTTGGCAAAGAGTGAGTAAGAATTTTTTGGAATTTTTTCTCTGCGTTCACGTTGTTCTCTGTGGTTAAGAGAAGAAGCCGCAGAGTTTGCAGCGAACACTGAGTACAGTTTAGGGAAATGAGAATCTGCCTCAAACCTTCAGTGTAATCCACGCAAGGCCATTCAGAACGGAAAGAAAAAGCAGCGTTACCAACAATCCCAGGAGGGGCGTGAGAATGGCTGCCACTAAAAGTGCTCCCAGAATGGAACCGGACAAATCAAGTGCGTAAAGCGTTCCCCAATTTTCGGGCGAGGCCGAAGACGTCCCGGAAAGATACAGAAAATTTCCAACGGGAAACTGAAAACCGGCCAGGAATCCGGACAGAACGGTAAAAATTCCAAAAAACAGAATAATTACAGCGTCTGTGAATCCCGAATGGGAAACAGTGTGGGTACTGCTCAGAAAAAATCCGTAGAGCAAAGGAAGTACAGCCATTCCCAATTGAACCCACGTAAAGAGGTGGTAGGGTTTTTTGAAGTGTGGGGCTTTTTGTCTGGCAAGCCAGCTTCCACCCGCCAAACCACCCATGAAAAGCGTAATAATAATCGACAGCAAATAATACGCGTAGCCGTAAATAATCTGAAATCCCAGAATAAGAAGAATCTCAAGGGCAATTTCTGTAAATCCAATGGTCACGATTGACACACTGATTCTCAACCTTCTTTGTCTGCTTTTTATCAAAACGCCCGCAAGGCTTAGATAAATTAGGAGCGGAAAAACAAAGTAAATCCACACAGGTACGTACACCAATTGGCGAAAAAGATTCCGCGTTCCATGGTAAAAATAAGTGCTCCACAAGAGAATGTCATAAAAATACGCAACCGGCCTGAAATCCTGATTGATTTGGAACTTTTCAGGCAGCGTGGCTGTTTCCAGTCGTTTTGTAAGCGATTCTTTGCGCTCGGGCGAAAGGCGGTACGGCAAATAGTACGGACTAATGAAAAGGGTTTTGAGATGTCTCTCCCGTATGCGCCGGATCAGAACGTTCGAGTCAGAAGTGAGAAGATGGGATTTGTTCGTTGCCACAAAATGAATCTTATTTCCCGGCAAAACAAGCACATGTGTAAAAACCGCTCGTAACGTATTCCTGAAGGTTGCCAGATAACGCGCCAGATCGTTACCGATGAAATTTTCTGAGCCGGGAAGGCCAAAGGAAAAAATGCCACCCTTTTTGAGATGGCGGGCTGCCTCCCGGAAAAATTCAATCGTGTACAATCGGTTTAGCTGCGCGGTGTAAGGCGGCGGCATATCTGACAGAATGACGTCATAGTGGTGGGTTGTTTTCGCCAGAAAGAGTCTTGCATCCTGATTGAAGATGTGAACCCGGGGATTTGAATACGAGGGTTTTTCCGAAGGAAGAAATGCTTCACCCAAAGAAATGACAGCCGGATTTAATTCCACATAATCAATAGATTGGACGGATGGGTGCTCCAGAATTTCCATCAGGCGGCCGCCCATGCCGCCACCAATTAGGAGAACTTTCTCTGGATTGGGATGTTCCAATAGCGCAAATTGTGTGGCCTCTTCAGCGCCAAGGGGATCGGGGACGGAGAACGAGAGCAGTCCGTTTTCAAAAAAATTGGTTTGATCTTCTGATTGAGTTGCCGTAACATTTCCGTAGAAGGTATCTTTTGAAGCAAGGATTTTTTGATCTCTCCAGAAATATTGGAGGCTATTTTTCTGAAATGGCTCTGCTGTGCGAATCATAAATCCGGTAACAAAAAGAGAAAGGGCAAAAAACAGAATTGTTTTTACAGTTGATTTTTCACGGCCGGAGATCAGGAAAAGACCGGAATAAAAATTGAGCAGCGACACGGAGAAAAGAATGAACGTGCCGCTCCAAAATTTTAAAAGAATAAGGCTGACCAAAAATCCACCTGCCGTGGCGCCGAGAGCTTCATTTTGATAAACAAGATTAATAGCGTCAGAATCGCTGGATTGAGCCGACGAAAGCATTCTGGCGGCCAGGGAGAATGCCCATCCTGAAAGCAGGCAAAAGGGGAGGGTCACGAGAAGAGAAATCCAGATAATGGGAAGAAGACCGAGAATTTCGCCGGGCACCCGGTGAAAGATCACAAAACTGGACCGCATGAAAAACAGGGAGGCAGGCAATACCGCAAACAGAAGGAGTTGGATCCCGCCCAGGAAGGTTTGGGGATGTTTCCGAAGAGGAAACAGACGATCGACCACGCCGCTGCCAATGGACGTCCAGAACAACCAGCTTCCGAGAACAATCGCAATTGAAAGCTCATTCCCGGCAAAAACAACCATGAGTTCCCGCAGAAAAATGATCTGCGAGATGGTCGCCGAAAATCCAATAAGCGCGACCGGGGGAAAATAATATTTTTTTGGCCGGAGTGCTTCCATCGAGTTTTCCCATCCGTACGCCGGAGCTTTAAATGCTAAATCATCGATTTAGCTTTTCGGCAAAAGAGCCGAAAATCGTCTATTGATGATCTGATTTCTTAGCAAAAACTATCAAAAAAATAGCAAAGTGTCAAGTGGAAAGTGTTTTAAAATGCGGGGCTTCCCTAAATTCAAATTCTTGCTTCTTCTTATTTTAACTTGATTTGAAACCTTAAATTGATTATTTTGAAATAAATTTACATTTTTGCAATTAAAATTGTCCGATCGGATTTGAGATAGTGCCTATGTTTTTAGGAAATAAAATTCGTCTGAAACAATTTCTCTCGCAAGGATGGCTTGCAGTTTTTCTCATCAGCAGCCTGTGGGGATGTGCAGAAAGGAAGCACTCGAATCCGCTGGATCCGCTGAACCCGGAAACAAACGGAAAGCCTCCCCGGTTGCACGTTGTGTCGGATCACCACAAAGTTTTTTTGGATTGGCCGGTTTTGGCTCTCAATTCAATCACGGGAATCCGTATCTACAGGAGCACCGATTCAAGCGCAGTAGCAAAAATCGCCAGTCTTCCCCCTTTGAAAAAGACTTTTGTAGATAGCCACACTGTTTACAATACAACTTATGATTACAGCTATTCGCTTGTGGCTGATGGCTACGAGAGCCCTCCTTCGGAACCGCAGTCTATTACACCCGGCCCCTCATTTTTCTGGGTAAGCCTCGCTTCAATTGGACAAATAATAAAGCTAACTTTTGATGTTGAACATACGTATAAAAGAGTGACAGGCAGCGGCTTCCCGGCCGTAATGGCGTTTGCGGGCCATGGGAAAGGTTTTTGGGTGGCGGATGACTACCTTGGTGAGATTTACAGAATCACAAATTCCGGGCAGCTATTATTTTCCGTCAGTGGATTTGGACGAATTACGTCCATTGATTGCGATACCTCGAGGCAGGTTCTCTGGATAGCGGATTCAAGAAATAAGCGAGTTGTAGCGGTGGACACGTTTGGGTATGGAAAGTTTGCCATCACCGGATTGGAGTATCCGCGCCAAGTGAGAGTGAATCAAAAAAATGGGGATTGTTGGATTGTGGATTCCGGGCAGAATGTTTTAGTACAATCAGATCGCAGCGGGACCATTCTTCGGAAAATTCGGAATTTAACGTCGCCAAAATGGGTTTCCCGGACGCAAATTGATGGCAGTATTTGGGCGGCCGACAGCTCAAGCATTGTTCACATTTCGGAAGAGGGAACAATTGAATCCGAGATTAGCGGATTTAACGATGCCTACCAGGTGGCCGTTGATCCGGTGCGGAATACTCTTTTTGTTCTGGATCAGTCCTATGGATGGCTGGGAACGGAATTGAAAAAAATGGGCACGGATGGCACCGGGGGATTTTCGCTGCGAGGATTTGGTTTTCCCAAAAAAATAGTGGTTGATCCTTTTGATGGTTCCTGTGTTATGGCCGATACCTACAACTATCGGGTTGTCAAAATTTCGACCAAAGGGAAAATCACTCATGAAATGAAATTGGAAGCGGCACCCTTATGGATTACCATTGAAAAGTGAGTTTTTCGGAAAAGTCCTTTCCAATTCGGCTTGTAGTGTAGATTGGGAACATTTTTCAGGATGCTTCCTGCTCTTAGCCCGAGGGTTTATCCTCGGGTGGGAATTCTAAGAACCACGGAAAAGGATTTTTGGCACGTTCTTTAAAGGCTCGTGGCAATGAAACGAATTTCAATGATCGCACATTAATCCCATGAAAATCATTACTTTAAAAAGAACAAACTTCTTGTTATTCCTTCTGAGTATCTTTTTTCTGGTTCTAATTTTTCTAATTGATCTCGGTTTCTATTATATGCGCAATTATCCATCCAATATTTATGGTCTGCGCGAATTTATGATTGTTTTTGCACTTTCGTTTTTTGGCTGGTTGATCTATCGCCAGCGCTACATTCAGGAAAAGGATATTGTATATAAATTAAAATCGCTTTTTTTGGCCATTTTGGGTGTTTACATTGCCACCGCTCTTCCAAAATTTTTATTGCCCA
>CAZIYL010000053.1:0-12135 GCA_964543425.1 uncultured Deferribacteres bacterium | reverse complement strand
CATTTTTTTGAGAATCCTCTCTGATTTCCAGGCCGGTCTTCGTTTCAAGTTTCTTTAAAATTTGATTTTTGTTTGCCATTCGCAAATAAATCCGATACACACCCTCTTCCGAAGAAACAATGCCCACATCTCCAAGCCCCTCCAAGTGAAAAATTCCATAGGTTAACATTTTTATCTCCTGCGGGCTAAGCGATTTTCAATCCATGTTCTGAGCTACTGCCTTTATGCATTCGGAACAGCGCCAGCTTCTACAGAAATGCTTATAAATGTGAATGAGACCCTGCTGGCGGGCGGCTGACGTTACAATAGCCAATTTTTCTTGATCCGGTGAAAGAATCTGTTCCTTCATCTGGCGAAGAATCGTGTTTTCCTGGAGCTTCGGCGACTGAAGATAGGCTTCCCTAATCTGAATAGCCAATTCTTCATCTTCGGTTTCTTCTGCAAATGCAAGCAGCAATGGGAAAATTACGTTCATCACAATTTCGTTGGCCCGACTGTTTCCAATAATGTGTTTTAAATGAAATTGTGCATGAGTGGTCAGCTCATTTTCAAACTGATAATGATTCTGCCAATACCCCCTGGCTTCAACCACAAACAGATCCCGGACTTGCCTGGCCAATTTCCCGGGCGATACCTTTTTGTTCAGGAAAATATCCAGCAACTGCGCATGGAAGCCTCGCTCGTGAAAAACAACGACCAGATGAGCCATTCCCGCAATTCGGATGGTGGGAAAGTTGGAGGGACGCAGACGGAAAAACTGCCATTCGTGTACCGGCAGCGGCTCGAAATCAAACATCTGCAATAAGCGCTGCCACATTTTTCGCAATTTCCGCACATACTCGGAAGATGTTGTCCTGCCTTCCTCTCTTAGGAATCCTGCCGCTCCAAATAATAGAGATTGGGCAATCAGTTCTTGCTTTTCCGCCGCGTAGGTACGAATGATTTCCCAAATGGTTTCCACGGGCATTTTCAGGGAAAGCTTTAGGAATTGTCGCTGATTTTTGGAATACCCCAGCGCTTCCATGATCCCCTGATAAATTAGCTGATCGTAATTGAAATAATTAAGTTCTTCCTTGAATCGATCCTTCTTGATTCGGAGTCGCTCCAATCCCCATCTGTCCAGGGCGAAGGCAATTTCCGGCACTTTTCGCTTTCCCAACAGACAAATGTTCGGTGTTCGCTCGCTGCCAAAAGATTCATCTGCAATTGTAACCTGCAAACGTTCCAGGGATTCATCCAGAAAATCCCCCAAAATCAGCGTCGGGATCACTCGACCCGATTTTGTTACGGTAGGCTTTGGTTCTTTGCTTTCCCACAAAACCGCGTGGAGAATAACATTTTCGTAATTAGGGTCTTTTTGGTGTTTGTGAGCAAACCAGTCACCTTCCTGTGTGTGAATTTCAACATCCCCCCGCTGCAAGTGTCCATCTATTTTTAGAATAACTTCCCGAAAATCGGGGCCGGCATCCACATTCCATTTACCTTTGGAAATGATTTCCACCCGTTTGCCATCGGTTGTGCGAAGCATCTCCTGCTTGAGATGTCCACCGTCCCAGATGTGGTACAGAAAACTCTCTGCAATTTTCGAGGTGTCGTGAACAAGCATTTTAGTTTAGTAATTCCTGATAGAAACGAATGAGCTTTTTCGCTTCATTTTCCCATTGATAGTCTTTTCGGGCGATTTTCACACCGCGTTGGCTTATTTGAATGGACCCTTCCCGATCGTTTAGCTGATTGAGAATGGCATCTACAAATGCGTCCACATCGCCGGGAGGAACCAATTTGCCCAGGGAATATCTCTCAACAAACCGGCGATTCGAGGGAAAATCGCTGGCGATGATCGGCATTCCGCTGGCCATGTATTCCAAAAGCTTGGTGGGAATAAACATCTTTTCAAACTTTGGATTTTTCTCAAAGGGAATCAATCCGAGTTTCACCTGTTGGAGCCGTTGGCCAATGGATTCACTCGGCAGCACACCATCGTAAATGATCGTTTTTTCCAAATGATCCCGCCGGATTTGCTCGAACGCCTCCTTTTCAACAAACACATCACTAAACGGGCCGACCAGGAGCATCCGAAAATCGGGGATGATTGCCCGGATTCTTTTTGCAATATTCAGGAGTGTTTGAACACCTCTTGCAACCGATAATCCCCCAACGTAAGCCGTATGAATGGGACGATTTTCCCAGGGTTCTACCGGATCCGGGAAGAATTCTAAAATGGGATAGTTATAAATGGGCAGCGTCTTGCAATGAGCCCGTCTGAACCGTTGATCTTGATCTTTCACCACTGTGATTACCATGGTTAATCGTTTGGAAATAAAAACCTCCGCTTTATTTACGGCAAAAGAAACCCAAGACTTTAGGCCGTCCGGAATCCATTCTCTCGCAAAAGTCGTTGCCGCATAATTTTCGTGGGAGTCATAAATAACCGGCTTGCGTGTACGGATTCGAAGTAAAAAACCAATTGGCAAAAGCTCAGGATCGTGGAAATGGTACGCATCCGCTTTTTCTGCCAAAGCCATTTTGTAAATTTTAAACAGGCTTGGCAGTCGATCTGATTTACGTTTAGGAGATGGCCCGACGGCTTTTATTTGAACCCCCCGTTCCCTTCGATCACCGGCATCATCGTGTGTTAAGAAAACGACTTGAAATCCTGCTTTAGAGAGAGAAACTGCTTCTTTATAAAAAATACGGACATCATTGCTCCTATGAACCGTGCTCAGCATACAAATTTTTTTCATTGTTTCTCACATACGGTCTTTTTGGAATTCGAATTTGAAGAAATGGAAATCATTTCAAAATGGTCACAACGTGCTTTCACAAAAATCTTAGGCATGATCCGAGACGGGTTGCCTTTTGAAATAAAGAATAGCCCTGCGAATCACTTCAAACAAAACAATTACGCCAAATGCAATCCATACAAGGGGCTTGGCAAAAGGAATTTGTTTTCCAAGATAGACGACAATAAAAATTCTTGGAATTCGTCCGAGAAATGTAGCCGAAGCAAAACGCCATTTTGAATATTTTTGTGTAATTGCCATAATCCGGATAAAATCAAATGGCAAGGGTAGAAAGGAGGCTATCAGAATACTTAAAAATGGAAATTTTTCAAAATAACGGGTATATTTTTTATAATGGCCATTATTTCGAATGCGAGAGATTTTGTCGAAACGTAGCAGAATACTGAAAAAATTGTATTCCATCAAGCCCGCAATGGTTGCCCCCACGCTGCCAAGCATGGTAATTAAATAGGGACTAAAATCGTGACTGATGTAAATGACTAAGAGATAAGTTGGAAACGGAATAAAATTACAGGACACACTGAAAACAAGGAAGAAAAAGAGCAACTCGTTATAGAGCCCGGGCAATAGTTTGAAATAATAAATTAGAAAACTCCCGAGAGCTAATCCGATAAAAATTGCCCATTTAATAATGCTGATCTTTTTTTCTTCTTCTTTGGGAACGTCAATGGGAATAATTCCGTCAAGATAGTCCAATGTATGTTTAGATAGATGGGTTTTCATAAATAAACCTTTTAAAAAATGCGTTTTTAATATAAAAAAGTTGCTGTAGAAATGCAAACAAAAATATTAAGAAACTGTAATTATTAAGCGTAGGCGACTAAAAAGGGTCAGTTTTTAGCTGACCCTTTTAAAATTTCTTTTTTATTTGGTAAATAACGAACGTGCACGTGATTCGGATGAACCTTTTTTATGCCAGTTATTTAACCCACTTTTATCAGCCACGGAAACCAGCGCACAAAGAGCGATGAAAGCTGCGTAAACCAATTGAAGAAAAACATCACGCCAATTACAATCAAGAAAATTCCACTGATAATTTCCACGGTTTTAAAATGCCTCTTGATACCGGAAAATACACGCAAGAACCAGTTTGTGGCAATTCCAGTCAGAAAAAACGGTACCCCTAAACCGAGTGAATAAGCTAGGAGCAAAAATACGCCTTTCATAACTGTATCCTGAACACTCGCCATTGCCAGAATGGCTGCCAGAATTGGTCCGATACAGGGTGACCATCCGAATGCAAATGCCAGACCCAGAGTAAATACTCCCAGATAACTCAACTCCGAACCGGATGTGTGAAAACGCTTTTCATAATTCAAAAACGGAATCTGGAAAACCCGCGCCGTGTGCAAACCGAAAATAATAATAATAACACCGGCTATTTTCATGATTGTCTGCATGTGCGTTAAAAGGAATTTTCCCAGATAGGTGGCTGTTGCACCGAGAAGCACAAATACCAGGGAAAATCCGAGTATAAAAACAATAGATTTAAGCATGACCAGTTTTATTTCGTCGGCGCCCCGATCTTCGGATGTCATGTCCTGAAATGAAATTCCGGAAATAAACGACATGTAAGCGGGTACTAATGGAAGCACACAAGGTGACAAAAATGAAATAACCCCACCCAGAAAAGCGGTCAGTAGATTCAGATTTTCCATACGCGAAATTTCCTCTTTCTTAAATCTTGCTTATACGCACAATTGGCACCAATAAAATAAATTTAAATATAATTCAATTTCATCCCATTTGCAAAAGAAGTTTGCTATCCGAAACCCTCCGCAAAAGATTCTCAATATTTTGGAATATTCTCACTCCGCTAGCCAAAAACATCGTAAATAAAAAGGCACACAAAAAATCTGCGTGCCTGCTTTTCAGCGAATAATACTATTTTTACTAATACTCTGCACCAAGGGAAATATAATATCGGGGCGATCGGCTTCGAGTGGCGATATCGGTTTTCCAGGCGGTGTCGAACCGCAACAAAAAATAACCCAGAAAAACGCGCACGCCAAATCCATATCCGGCCAATACATCGTCCATTCTCAAGTTGCCGGCAGGACTTTTATTAAAAAACCGAAAACTACGGTCATTTTCCCAGGCGCTTCCCATATCCCAGAAAATAGTTCCCCGAATATTTTGCAGAAATATAGGAGGCATTCCCATGATAAAATAACGGATAAACGGGAATCGCACCTCAAAATTCGTCAGAAAAAAACGAGTGCCGATTTGCTCGTAATAATCATAGCCTCTGAGAGGCGTTTCAAACGATGAGAAATACACATCATCGGCATTATCAATACGAAGCCCACCTCTAAAGCGAAGATTAATCCAATTGTCCATACCGCCAAGGAAAAATTTTTGCGGATTTCTCCCAAATGAGGCGCCCCCCGCCAGGCGGCAGGCCAGCGTGTAATCCTTTTTCAATCGGAAATACTTTCGGTAGTCCAGGCGAACGGTTTTAAAGTCCATACTGTGTGCCCAGGCGCGGGGGCTGAATGTGAGCGAAAGATTCATCCGCATGCCGTTATTTGGGCCGGTCCATCCCCAGAGAGCCGTATCCTTCACATAGCTTAAACCAGACACCAATACGCGCCGCTGGTAGAGTTTTAGATCGAAATACAAATCCCGGCGATCAATCCCCAAATATGTCGTGCTAAAATCCAGCCGCTGGTAGCGATTAAAGGGATAGGACATGTAGAAACTGCCTCCGTAATTCCGATCCCGAATAACGGTATTCCAACCTGTCAAGAAAAAGTATGCATAATGAAATGCCCCTACGCCAACATCGACTCTGTGCGGCAAATAATAATAGGCAAACTGATAATCCGAATTCCGCAGATCGTAAAAGAGATTGGAATAAATATCCATTCGGTGGTTTCCGAGAATATCCGACAGGGAAAGTACCGTCGAGCCCTGAACGCCGAAAAATTGGCTGTAACCGGCGTTTCCATATACCAGATCGGGGGTAAATTTAAGGCGGTAGCGATGTTGTTTGTAGTCGCCCGAGGCCAGTTTGTACTGCGTCGAATCCAGAAAAACATCCCGGGCATTTTTAAGACCGGGTCGCGGTACAGTGGCTTTTAGATTACCCCCAAAAACAAAATGCCGAAAATCGTTGGGGGAGCGCATCCCCAATTCCCGCTTCGGTTGTTCCATTAATTTGCGATAGGTGGTTGCCAAAAGAACTTTTCCGGCTTTCACTTTTTTGATAAATTCCGTATCCCTTAAATGAATATCAACCGGTTTAATATCACCCGGATTTTTCATCAGGTAAATATCGTAACCGCCATTGTAAAATGTGGTGAAAGCCAGTTCATCTTCCACCCACGACGGCTGGAAAACACCCGTCAAAACATTTGTAATCGGGTAAGTTGAATCCGATTCGGTGTTGTACACAAAAAAGTTAAAGATACCATTAGCGTCCGACACATAGACAATCTTCTTGCCGTCCGGCGACCAGGTGGGGTTTTTCTCGGTAAATTTCGTTTTCGTGATGCGTTCAATCCGCTTAGAGGGAAGGTGTAAAACGTAGATGTCGTGGTTGGAATAATTGTGATTCTGAATTTTGAATCCCTTCGGCAAACTGTCGGGGTTGGTGTAGGCTCCACGATCGCTTGTAAAAACAAGTGCTTTCCCGTCAGGAGACCAGCGAGGTTCCAGATCCGAAAAAATATCATTTGTGAGATGAGTAAGCTTTCCTGATTGAAGATTCAATTCGTACAAATCGCTTTTTCCGCTTTTGATTCCGGAAAACGCAATGAATTTTCCATCCGGCGACCACGACGGCGCAAAAATTCCATCCAGATCAACCTTGTATGTTTTAATGATCTTTCGCTTTTTCACACTTGCAATGTGAATAACATCCCGGGGGCCTCCTTTGGCGGAAAAGGCAATTCTTTCTCCGTCCGGTGACCAGGTAATTCCGGGTTTCAACCAGTGCAGTTCCTCCAAATTCATGGTTTTTTGGCCTTTTACCACGCGCCCAAGCATTTTCCCATCAATGGCACTCATTACGTAAATGTCAAAATAATCGGATTTATTCGAGAGGAAGGCAATTTTGTCACCTTTCGGTGAGAGTGACGGGCTGTTGTTGATAAAGTTCTGGTACTTGACATGGTCTGTCATTTTTTTTGCAAAATCCTGCGGCTCCAGTCGGTCGGCAATATCCGGCCAATATTGCTTTTTGACATATTTGTGCCAACGTTTGGTGAGGTCTTTTTCTCCGATCCCGATGGATTGTTTCAATCCCCGTTCGATATTTTTGTTGATCTTAATTTTCCCAAGAATTTCACCAATTTTTTCATTGCCGTATTTTTGCGCGATGTAATACAGAACATTTTGTCCGCCTTTGTAATTCATGAATCCATACATGGCCCGGATGGGCGGCAGATAGCCATTGATTGCCGCATCCCGAATAAACATGTCGCTTTCGGTATCCCAGCGGAGGCTTTCGTACTCGGCCAGGCCCTCCGCCAGCCACAAAGGAATTTGGAAGCGCATCATTCCCATAACAATGGATTGAACACCGGCGCCGTAAATCATCTGCATCGAAACCGCGTGTGTCAACTCATGGTGAATCACATGGCGGAATTGCTCGTAATCGCCTTCAAAAGGTATGACCACCCGATTCTTGAAGAATTCCGTAAAGCCTCCCACCGATTCTTCCGGCAAACCGGAAGAAACATTGGTCTGCTCAAAATCGTTGTGGCTTTTGTAAACAATAATTTTCACCCGATCGACCAAATCGTACCGGAAATCACTTCGCAGCGACACGTAGCTGGATTCGGCAACGTCCGCCACAAATTCGGCCAGCTTTTCAGCACCCGGGTAGTAGTAAACGTCAAAATGCTCCGATTGCAGATATTCCCATTGAAATTTTTTATATTGAACTTTGTTTTTCCCAAATTGTCCAAAGACAAGCAACGGAAATAGCAAAAACAAAAAAAGAAATGACAACCGTTTCATAATATCTTCCTATGTTTGGCTTAAAGATTGGATTCGTCCTTCCAGCGGACAATCCTCCATTTATAATCATAAGGACTCTTGCGGAAACTAAAAACGGCATTTCCCGTGATTCGAAAGTCTTCGTCGCCGGTCATCAGTGTAAGATCAAAACTCTTTGACAAATCGGCCGTAGATTCTTGAACGTTTGTGTAAACCGTAGAGTTCCAGACCAGATCGATCACATCGAACTGGCGAAAAAGCCTTCCCGTTGTCTTCAAATCCAAATCCCGTCCCCACGACACAAACTGCCCTGAGGTTCCAAGACTCGGATCAAAATAAACAAAGATAAAATTACTGTCCAACAAATCGCTGTAAAGAAGTGAATCTTTAAAAACGTACGCGTAGCGAAAATTTTGCAACACCTCTTCCGGCGTTTTTTGCTGAGTGATAATGAGCTGAGAATCCCCAAGCGCTTGAATTTTTGGGGCGAAAGGGTTTAAACATCCCCACACAAAAAGGCTAAGAGCGGCACTTAAACCTACAATTTTTATTTGAAATCGGTTCATTGGGTTCAATCATTTAATTGAATACACGCGTTCTATTTCGCGATCCATTTTAGACAACTGCTCCGTTTTATTTTTCATGAATAATCCAGGCATCCGGGAATCTCTTCATCCAGATGGATGCAAGAGCTTTTTGTGCAGCCTCCCGATTTTGAAAGCGTCCTACCCAAACCGCCCAATATTTTCCGCGCTTTCGCATAAAAAAATGCTTCCGAGGATATATTTTTTTTATTTTCCGAATAAATTGCTGCGCCTGGTTTTGGGTTGAAAGAGAGATAATTTGAATAAAAAAGTTTCCCTGAGTCGGTTGTGATTCCACTTTTGAGGAAGCCTTCAACGAATCGACCGGAGCCCATTCCCCTTGAAGAATGTCAATAGGCTTTTGGAATTCCTTTTCGGAATAAGTAAGCCCCTTTTCAAATTGTGCTTCCGATGCGTGGCGCACCGGCGGCTGAAGGCCCGCACACCCCCCACCCAAAATACTTGCAAAAACAATTAGGGCAAGCACTGACAAACATTTTCTTTTTTGTTTCATCGCGCCACTCTCTAATAAATCTTGCGTAGTTCCGCCCCGCGGTAATACTGCCTTAATATTTGATCGTATCGAAAACCGGCCTTTGCCATTCCCATGGCACCCCACTGGCACATCCCCACACCGTGGCCATTCCCAGCTCCAATGGCTAAAACACTTTGGAGACCCATTTTATTGTGATACAAAACCAGGCGAAACAGAGTACTTCTAAGGGCAGGCAGGTCTGTTGGGGTCAAAATCCAGCGAATCCGATTTCCATGAATGACCTGTTTCCCATACTGAAAAACAATCAGCAAATCTTTTACCCTGCCGGAAGGAAAACGACTGAGTATTTTTAAGTCTTTTACACGCCCCCAGCTTAGTTGGTACATTTTTCGGGTGGAAAGATTTTTTACAAGAATCGAATCCAAATCGGTGATCGACCAGAATTCCAACCAGCGATAATGCGGTGATTCCCGACAAAAGACGCCTTCTCCAAAATCATCTGCAACACCTTTGAGGTATGGAGCGTAAAGTTTGGGCCACACATCCCTGCCGGGCTCAGTTCGGCCACCGCAGGTGGATGAGTAAAAAGCGTGAATTGGTTTCCCGCGGAAAACCATAATTTCGCCCGTCGTGGCCTCTACCGCGCGATTGGTCCAACGGGATTCGGCATCGGCGCCGCCGTACACCTGATCCGAAATAGTCGGCTGCAAAGCAAATGACTTTCCATTTTTTGCATTCTGCAATCTTTCAAAGGCATACGTCCGGGCAGCAACGGCCTGTGCTTTTAGCGCCTCGAATATTTGACGGTTTCCCCGTCCAATTTCCGCAGGTACCACGCCCTTCAAGTAAGATTCCAGATCAAGTGCATTGAGGACACAAATGTTACCTGTTTTCGTGACCGAAATGAGCAATTCCCCCCGATAATGCTTCCCCTGAAGACTCAGTGGGTGCGCGCCCTCCGTCCCCAATTTAATGGAATCAGACCTTGTTTCAAAAACAGCCCGGCCGCTTTTCAGGACAATACCCGTTCCTTTAGATGAAAAAATGAGCAGCGGGCTTTCCTTAGATCGCAATTTAAACAGGAGTTTTCCCGAACCGCGCACCTGAATGTTCCCTTTGAAAGAAAGCCTGGCTTTTGGCATATCCGAAATCAGCAGGACTTTTATTTTCGGAATCCCGCTCTGATTAACTGGCTGAGGAATAATCCCTGCGCATTGAATAAAAAGCATTAAGACAAGAATAAAAATCCCACCAAAATAATATTTTTTAATTTTTTCCGTCATTTCAAATCGAGAATCTTTGTTTTTTCAATACAGCCTATTTCCGATAGTTTTTCTCTTGGACTTTTCAATGCAAATTAGCAATTTTCCCACGTGGCTTTCATCTCTTATTCTTAACTAAAATATACAACTTCTTGAACCAAAATGCTATTCTAAAGTGAGGGTTTTCACAAGCAGTTCCAGCCGGCAGGATATTCCGCAAAAACAAAAAGGCAGTATTCTTTTCAGAATACTGCCTGTAACAATCACGTTCAAATGGGTTGATCAACCAGCATTTTTCAACTTGAAGATCACCGGAATGCTGACCCATACTTTTACAGGTTTATCTCGCTGCATAGCTGGTTTCCAGCGGGTTTTCTGAATAGCCGAAATAGATGCCTGATCACATCCGTTATTTCCAAGCGATTTCAAAACTTTTGTTTTGATCACTCGCCCTTTTTCATCAATCAGAACCTGAATAATAACCGTTCCTTCAACACCGGCTTTTCGGGCAATTTCAGGATACTTTAAGTTTTTCTGAATTGCCGAAAACCCGCCGATCGGCTCCGGGGCTCTATCATACGCTACAAAAATAGGCGTTTCCGATTCCTCTTCTTTAGGCGGTGGGGGAGGGGGTGGTTGCTCATTATAATTAATATTCGTACTTTCAATTGTTACATCCTCCGGAACATCCTCGTCCTCTGTTGGGACAGGAACTGCCGGACGTTCAGGTGGAGGCGGACGATTAATCTGTTCTGTGGGTGGAATCTCTTCCGCCTTAATAATTACTTTTTCCGCCTTTGGTAATTCTCGCTTCGACTGAAATCGCTTAAATCCTTGAAAAGCAACAATAAGTAGTAAAAGCGAAATGACCAAACCAAGCTCAAGCCTTTTTTTATAGTCGAGCTTGAATTTAAGGCGTTCGCTAATTTCCATAATTAATCACCTCACGATTGTCCATATTTGGCCGAATAATTAATGCGCAAAGCATTTGCTTTTCGCAATTCCTGTTGAATATCCATCACAGCTCCCATATCGGAATCTTTATCGATTTTCATGGAAACAATAATGCGTGGATTTTTAACAAGTTGGTTATAAACAATATTTTTTACAGCTCCCAAACCAACCAGCTTGTCGTCAATTGAAATGTGCCCTTCCTTGTCAATCCAAATATGAAGCACATTGTGTTTTCCGGGTAGTTTTTCAATTTTATGGGCTGTCGGAAGATTTACTGGTAATCCCGTGTATTGTTTCATAACGGCAGAAACCATAAAAAACAACAACAACATAAATACAATATCCGGCATTGAAGCTGTTGGAATCTGAGCGGATGCCTTCTGTGTTTTCTTGAACCTTATTTGTTCGGGGGGGGTATATTCACCGCCCTTGGAAGATTCTTCTGAAAGATTACCGGTTTCTCCACGAGGCTTCTCACTTAATTTATCAGAGTTATCTGACATTTATTTATTCTCCTCATAAAGTAAACATATTTTTATCATATTTGTTCCCAATTCGGGGAAGGCTGAAAATTCCACGCTACCGAAAAAATCATTATATTTCCGGTTCAGCTATTGAAATTCTAGTAGCCCCGCCTCCCTTGATTTTATCCAGCACCTTTATGTAAGTACCATATTTGGTACCACGTTGGGTTTTGATAGATACAATCAATTTTGGGTTTTGTAAAATTTTCTGTTTGATAATACCCGTAATCGCCGGAATCTGCACGACTTGATTATCAATCAGAACTTCGCCTTGCTCATTAATCAGTACATTCGCGATATTTTTTTCACGGACTTTTACCTGCTGGCCAATTGGAGGAAGCGTCAAGCCAATTCCCTTATCCACATCAATCGTAGTTGTGACCAGAAAAAACGCCAATAACAGAAATGCAATATCCGCAAGAGAGGATGTCGGGATCTCAGCTGCTCGTTCTCTTTCCTTATCTAAAAACATAATTTAAATCCCTCTCGCTAATAATTATTTCAAATCAAGCTTATCTTCACGTTCCATAAGAGCGTCGATAAACTCTGTTGAGCTTTCTTCCATAT
>CAZIYL010000052.1:0-12146 GCA_964543425.1 uncultured Deferribacteres bacterium | reverse complement strand
TGGACGCTTTTGTTATTGGGGATGGAGAAGAGGTGGCAGTCGAGATTGTGGAGGCCTACAGGGAAGGGAAACAATCTCACGAGACACGGGAAGACATTTTAAAACGATGGGCGGGCATTCAAGGGATTTACGTACCACAATTTTATAAAGATATTTACAATGGAAAGGGGGCATTTCAGGCACTTGTGCCGGATTTAAAAGAAATCCCCAAAAAAATTCATGCCCGAATTCTTCCTCAGCTTTTCCGCAGCCAATATCCTGAAAAACCGGTGGTTCCTCTTATCCGCACCACGCACGACAGGCTTTCTGTGGAAGTTATGCGCGGGTGCACCAGAGGATGTCGGTTTTGCAACGCGGGGTACATTTACCGTCCCACACGCGAGCGGCCTTATCAAGAAATCGTAAGCTATATTCAAAAGGCTTTGGATGCTACCGGTTACGAAGAAGTGTCTCTGGTTTCTCTTTCTACTTCTGATTACTCGGATTTGGGTGAGCTGTGGTTTGCGTTGAAAAAGGAACTGGCCAGGAGACATGTTTCCCTGTCGCTTCCTTCTCTGCGCCCGGAAACCATTACCCCCGAGCTCTTGCAATCCCTAAAGGCGGAAAAAAAGAGTGGGCTCACCATTGCTCCCGAGGCAGGAACGGATCGGCTGCGCCGCGTTATCAACAAATTCATGTTGGAAGATGATATTCTCCGAGCGGTTGAAACGGCTTTTCAGCAAGGCTGGAGGATGGTTAAGCTTTATTTTATGATCGGACTTCCGACGGAAACAAAGGACGATCTGGATGGAATTGTGGATTTGGCGAACAAGATTCTGAAAATCGGAAGGGACTACGGCTCTGTGGGTATTCGGATTTCAATTTCGCCCTTTTCCCCGAAAGCCCACACGCCCTTCCAATGGATGGCACAGAACTCGATTGAAGAATTTGAAGAAAAAATCCGGTACCTGAAGCAAAATCTTCCCAGACGGAATGTGCGTGTCAGCTATCGAAATCCTCAGATTTCTTTTCTGGAAGAGGTGTTGTCCAGAGGCGATCGCAGACTGGGAAAAGTCATTTACCATGCATGGGAAAATGGTGCCGCGTTCGATGCCTGGACGGATCATTTTAAATGGGATGCCTGGCAGGAGGCGTTTCAACAAACCGGCATCAATCCGCAAGATTACACGCGGGAACGTCGTCCTGACGAGGCGCTTCCGTGGGAGCACATTACCCGAGGCATCACCAAAAAATATTTGCGGCAGGAATATGAACGGTCTTTTCCCGGTGCCATTACAGCCGATTGCAAATACACCCTTTGTAATCTTTGCGGGCTGATGCAATTGCCCGGTTGTCAGGAAGTCTTGAAGCGGGGTACGAAGGCGCAGGCATCCACTCCGGAGGAAATTCTCATCGACCGCGCGCTTCATCCGATCTATCATTGGAAAGATAAGATTCCGGCGGAAAAACCATTAAACAGTGAGGAAACATCGGAGAAGTTGGGTGGTGAGCCGCATTGGTATCGCCTGTCTTATCAGAAAACGGGTCTGATTCGCTTTTTGGGCCACCTGGATTTGCTGAATGTGATTTTGCGGGCCTTTCGCCGGCTGAAGTTGCCGCTGGTATTTTCAGAGGGATTTTCGCCTCATCCCAAAATTTCGCCGGGACCGCCGCTTTCGCTGGGGTTCGAAAGTTTGGCGGAATATCTTGATGTTCAATTGTACGGCGAAGATTTTGAGGATTTGCCGGATCGGTTAAACGCTATTTTGCCAAAGGGACTTGTATTTACGGCAATCCGAAAATGTTCGGGAAAGGTGGCAGCGATTTCATCCATTTTGACAAATGCTCGTTATCGTGTTCAGTTGCCGGAGAATTTTGCAGAAGAAGCCCCAAATGTGACGGAGTTTTTGAATCGGTCAAATATCCCGATTGTTCGGATCCGAAAGGGAAAGAAGAAAACCCTGAATATTCGGCCGTTTGTTGTGGATTTGGAATATGATGCGGAAGCGCGAAATCTCCGAATCGAAACAAAGTTTATTAGCGGGCAAACTGTGAAGGTGCAAGAGATTTTTTCCGTTTTGTTTCCGGATCGGCCGGAACTGTTTTTGCAATCCGGTGTTTTGCGAACGGGTGTTTGGGTAGCGCAGGATGAAAGGTATTTGACCCCGATGGATGTGTGAAATTGTGGGCGGTTGTTGTTTTATCTTGAGGCGGGGGGCGCCGATTACCATCATTCATTATGGTGAATGAAGCACTTTTTTGGAGATATTATTTTGAGTTTTGGTTTGAATGTTTTTTTATTTTTTAGAGGGAAAACGAGTGTAATATGCAAAAAGAAATTATTATTAATACGACAATTACGGGAACGCGGGTGGCCATTTTGGAAGACGGCCAGCTTGTGGAGCTTTTTGTCGAACGTCCTGAACAGGAACGAATGGTGGGGGATATTTACAAGGGGGTTGTGGAGAATGTGATTCGGGGAATGGGGGCAGCATTTGTGGACATTGGTCACGATCAGAATGCTTTTTTGCGCTTTTCGGACATTGGGGAGTTTTTTGACAGCTACGGGCCCATTATTTCGGAAGACGATGAGGATGAAGCCTACTGGAAAGCGATGGAAAAGGAAAAGTCCCGAAAGGGGGTTCCGCTGGTTACGGGGCAGGAAATCCTTGTCCAAATTGCCAAGGAGCCGATCAGTACAAAAGGGGCGCGGGTTACGTCCGAAGTGTCCATTCCCGGGCGGTTTATGGTGTTGGTTCCGGGATACGACCACGTAGGGGTTTCCCGAAGAATCGAAAATTTTCGGGAAAGAAAACGCCTCAAAAAGATTGCTCATAAAATTCGTCCGAAGGGTTTTGGATTGATTATTCGAACGGCCGCCTCCGAGAAAGAAGAGACTGTTCTGAGAGCGGATCTGAACAATCTCTTGAGAACGTGGGAAAAAATCGAGAAAAAAGCTAAAAAGGAAAAGGCACCCACCCTTATCTACAAAGAAATCGGCATGGTTTCATCCGTGATGCGTGATTTATTTACACAGGATGTGAATCGGGTTACAGTGGATTCCCGAAAGCTTTTTCGGGAGATTACCCGCTATCTAAAAGATGTGGCGCCTTATTTGGTTCCCCGTGTGGAACTTTACAAGGGGATGAAACCGATTTTCGATGAATTCAGTATTGAGAGGGAAATCGACAAAAGTCTCTCGCGGAAAGTTTGGCTCAAGAGCGGAGGTTACATTGTAACTGACCAAACGGAAGCGCTGGTGGCAATCGACGTTAACAGCGGGAAATATGTGAGCAGGGGCGAGCACGAGGACAGCTCTTTGAAAATTAACCTTGAAGCGGTAAAGGAAATTGCTCACCAATTGCGTCTGCGCGATCTGGGTGGAATTATCGTTATCGATTTTATTGACATGCATGACGGGCGCAATAAAATGAAGGTTTACACAGAGCTGAAAAAAGAGCTCCGAAAGCATCGTTCAAAAACAAGTGTGTCGCCGCTTAGTGAATTCGGTTTGATTGAGATGACGCGTGAACGCGTGCGCCCCAGTTTACTGTATGATTTTTTGGAGACCTGTCCCGTGTGCGACGGTGTCGGGTACATCCCATCCAGCCCTACGGTGGCGGCAAAAATCGAGCAGGCCATTCGCAGACTTCGCGCACAGCGTAAAGAACGGCGGATTTCACTGATTGTCAATCCTGAAATGAGGAAATACCTGGTAAATGGCTTATGGAATCGATCTCGTAAGCTGATGTTGAAATACATGATTACCATTGACGTGGAGAGCAGCGAGGGTTTGCACTACGGACAATTCCAAATTATTTCAAAAAAGACCGGAACAGATATAACGAATGAACTGATTGGAAAAAATCAGAATCAGAATCAAAATCAATAAATTTTGAAAGCGGGATAGTCTTTTCCAATTATCATATGGGATCGGCTACTCCTAAAATAAGACAATTTTTTAGTGGAATGGCCAATTTATCAATAAAGGCTTGACAAAATCTATTCTGTTTCTTATATTTTGAAATAACTGATTTACAATAAAATGACAAGGATCAGCAAGGAGGTTTTAAATTCATGTACGCAGTTGTGGATATTGCAGGAAAACAAGTGAAAATACAGGAAAATGTTCCGGTAAAAGTTCCCTTTCTGGGCAAAGATGAAGGCGAAAAGGTTACCTTTGATCGCGTCCTTCTGGTGTCGGATGCTGAGGAAACAAAAGTGGGAAAACCTGTTTTGGAAGGAGCTTCGGTGGAAGCAACGGTTGTTCGGAATGGACGAGACAAAAAAGTAATTGTTTTTAAGAAAATTCCGAGAAAAAATTATAATAAAAAAAACGGACATCGTCAACTTTTTTCTGAAATCAAAATTGAAAAAATAGCCCTATAAAGGAGGTGTTTGTTAGATGGCTCATAAAAAAGGGGTAGGCAGTTCCCGAAATGGTCGTGACAGCAACGCGCAGCGTCTCGGTGTGAAACGTTTTTCCGGCCAGCGTGTTTCAGCCGGAAGTATTATTGTTCGTCAACGCGGAACCCATTTCCATCCTGGTGGAAACGTGGGAAGGGGGAAAGATGACACACTGTTCGCAACAGCGGATGGTGTGGTGAAATTCGAAACGCGGAAGAACAATCGAAAATACGTGAGTATTGTTCCATAAATAAAGAGAAGATTTTTATCTTCTCTTTTTTTATAACCCTTATTCTATCTCGCAACTATTACTAAAATATATTATTTGTCTCTCTAAGTATGCCTGTTTTTTGGGGGAATAGATTCCGAATGGAAGATAGGAATCTGTTAAATTTTCCTTTACTTAATTTTACCATTGTACCATTTTTTCAGGGAAGTGCCCGAGGGGCGTATTTTGTTTGTAGAGTTTCAATAATTGAAGAAATAAAAGGAACCCATTTAAGATCTCAGGAGGCAAAAATGAAAGTAAGTGTTGTTGGCGCAGGTCATGTTGGTGCCACCGTGGCCAGAAATGTTGCCGAGTTAGAGGTTGCCAAAGAAGTTTTCTTGGTTGATATTATCGATGGCCTTCCACAGGGTAAATCTTTAGATCTTTGGGAATCTGCTCCCATTCGAGGTTTTGATTCACGGTTAGTTGGAACAAACGACTATAAAGATACGAAAGATTCTGACGTGGTTGTCATTACGGCAGGTGTCCCCCGAAAACCCGGAATGAGTCGGGATGATTTATTAATGACTAACTATAATATTGTGAAAGCGGTTACCGAAGAGATTGTAAAAAATTCTCCGAATACGATTATTATTGTTGTGTCAAATCCGTTGGATGTGATGGCGTATACAGCGATGAAAGTCAGCGGTTTTGAATCGCATCGCGTGGTGGGGATGGCCGGCATTCTGGACACGGCTCGCTATCGTTCGTTTATCGCTCTGGAAGCCAATGTTTCTGTGAAAGACATTCAGGCAATGGTTTTGGGTGGACACGGTGATGATATGGTTCCCCTTCCTCATTTCACTACTATCTCAGGTATTCCCGTCAGTCATTTCATTCCAAAAGAAAAATTGGATGCCATTATTAAAAGGACGCGGGGCGGAGGCGGCGAGATTGTTTCCTACTTGAAAACAGGCAGTGCCTATTATGCTCCCGGTGCAGCCATCGCGCAAATGGTTGAAGCGATTGCAAAAGACAGCAATCGAATTCTTCCTTGCTCGGCCTGGCTAACCGGACAATTTGGCATTAAGGATACCTTTGTTGGCGTTCCTGTAAAACTGGGGAAAAATGGCATTGAGGAAATCATTGAGCTGCCGCTAACGGAAGAAGAAGTGGCAGCATTGAAGATTTCTGCAAACCATGTAAAAGAAAATATCGATAAATTGCCATTATAAGAATACGAAAAATGTGTTCGAAAAAAGATTAAAAGGATAGAAATCGTGGAAATTCCCTGTTGTAAGCAGGGAACTTCCATTGATATTCAAATAAGAAACGTGTGTCTTTCAAGTGCTGAAAGGTAGGGTGATGCTATGCGTGAATTAGATGTTAGAGAGATTACACAAGCTGTGAAGCGCCTGAGCATGGAAGCCAATTATTTTTTGGGTGACGATCAGGTAAAAGCGCTTAAGGAATCCCTGAAAAAGGAAGAATCTCCCGCGGGAAAGAGCGTTCTCAACCAAATTGTTGAGAATCAGGAAATTGCCCGAACGGAAAAGATGGCAATCTGCCAGGACACCGGTTTCACGGTTGTCTTTATGGATTTGGGGCAGGAAGTACATCTGGTGGGCGGTGATTTAACAGAGGCCATTAATGAGGGCGTACGCCAGGGATACACAGAAGGCTATTTAAGAAAATCAATTGTAAAGGATCCCTTGCGGCGGGTGAATACCGGTGATAATACACCGGCGGTTGTTCATTTAAGAATTGTTCCGGGTGACAAAGTGGCTATCACGGTGGCGCCTAAAGGGGGCGGAAGCGAGAATATGTCTGAAGTGCAGATGCTGAAGCCCGCTGATGGGCCGGAAGGCGTTAAGAATTTTGTCATCGATCGTGTCCGGCGTTCCGGTGGAAATCCCTGCCCGCCGATTATTGTAGGCGTGGGGATTGGCGGTACATTTGAAATTGCGGCGTTAATTGCAAAAAAAGCTCTTCTAAGAAGCCTGGGACAATTTAATCCCGATCCCTACTATGCGGAGATGGAAAAGGAATTACTGCGTGAAATTAACAAATTGGGAATTGGCCCGATGGGTCTGGGAGGCCGTGTGACGGCGCTGGGTGTTTTCATTGAATACCATCCATGCCACATTGCCAGTTTACCGATTGCTGTGAATATTCAGTGTCACGCAGCACGTCATAAAAGCGTTGTGATTTAATTGGAAAGGGACGGTGATCAATATGAGTGAGAAAAAAATAATAACGCCTTTGACCGATGAGGTCGTTAAAACTCTTCATGTGGGCGATACGGTGTACATTTCGGGAATCATTTACACAGCTCGCGATGCCGCACACAAACGCCTGGTCGATTTGCTAAGCGAAGGCAAGGAATTGCCCATTGAGGTAAAGGGGCAAATTATCTACTATGTCGGACCCGCCCCGGCTCCTCCGGGAAAACCCATCGGTTCCGCCGGGCCTACCACCAGTTATCGAATGAATCCCTATGCACCCGAGTTGATTAAACAGGGTCTGAAGGGAATGATTGGCAAAGGCGAGATGGGCGAAGGCGTGGTGGAAGCCATCAAAAAACACTGTGCTGTCTATTTTGCAGCAACCGGTGGAGCGGCCGCGCTGCTGGCGAAAAGTGTAAAACATGCGGAAATCGTGGCCTACGAAGATCTGGGTGCCGAAGCCATTCGCCGCCTTGAAGTGGAAAATCTGCCGGTTATCGTGGCGCAGGATTGCTACGGCGGAAATATTTACAAAGAAGGTGTCGAAAAGTATCGGGTGGCTTCCTGACATGTCTGAGTTGCATCTGATACATTCAATCATTTCACTTTGTATAAAAAAATGACACACAATAAAATAAAGAATGAAGATTTTGTTCTTATGCCCCTTGTGGGAGAATGCAAATAAGGGGTGGAGTTTTTCAATAGGAAAGATATTGTTTTGAAGTTAATCTATTAAAAAGTACTCCAAAAATGGAGGTATCACATGTCTGAGATATTTTCGCATGATGTTTTAATTTTGGGATCTGGTATTGCCGGCTTGCGAGCTGCTTTGGAAGTTTCTATGGCCAGTGAAGGAAGGGCTAACGTGGGAATCATCTCCAAAGTTCAATTGATGCGTTCCCATTCTGTGGCTGCCGAGGGAGGAACTGCGGCTGTAATGAGGACAGATGAGGGAGATAGTTTTGATCTCCATGCTTGGGATACCATCAAAGGTAGCGATTTTTTGGCGGATCAGGATGTGGTGTATCGATTTGTTCAAATGATGCCAGATGAAATCCGCCGTCTGGATCGTTGGGGGATGCCCTGGAGCCGTAGGCCCGATGGAAGGATTAATCAACGTCCGTTTGGCGGACACGGGTATCCGAGAGCGGTATTTGCAGCGGACAAGACAGGGTTTTTTGAAATGCAAACCCTGTACGACACATTGCTGCAATACAACAATGTTACCCGTTATGATGAGTGGTTTGTGACATCTTTCATTGTTGAAGATGGCGTTTTCAAAGGACTGACAGCTATTGACATGGCCACCGGCGAATTCCATGTGTTTAGAGGAAAGGCATTGATTATTGCCGCCGGCGGGATTGGTCGGATTTCCGGATTTACTACCTATTCCCACACGGTTACCGGAGATGGTATCGCCATGGCTTACCGGGCTGGCATTCCATTAAAGGATATGGAATTTGTGCAGTACCACCCAACCGGTCTGATTCCAACAGGCATTTTGATGACGGAAGCCTGCCGGGGCGAAGGCGGTTATCTGAGGAACAGCAAAGGCGAACGATTCATGGAACGCTACGCACCAAGTAAAATGGAACTGGCTCCGCGAGATATCGTGTCCCGTTCAATAATTACCGAAATTAATGAAGGCAGAGGCTTCCCGGGGCCGCGGGGATTGGATTATGTGCATTTAGACTTGACGCACCTGGGTGCAGACAAAATCAATGAGCGATTGGGTTTCATTCGTGAATTGACCATGAAATTTGTGGGGGTCGATCCTGTGAAGCAGCCGATTCCCATTCGACCGGTCTGGCACTATTTAATGGGTGGAATTGATACCAATATTGACGGGAAGGCTTCTGGCACCGAAAATATTTGGGCCGCAGGTGAAGCGGGTTGTGAGAGTCTCCATGGTGCAAATCGTTTGGGTTGCAATTCAACGGCTGAATGTTTGGTATATGGAAAAATTACAGGCGATGAAACAACAAAATATATTCAGGGAAAAGAGTTCCCAAAATTAGATGAAGCAGTTATTCAAAAAGAAAAAAATCGACTTTTTAATGATATTTTAAAGCGCGATGGGAAAGAATCAATCTACCAGTTACGTGCTGAAGTTCGCGATATCATCGATAAGCACATGCCTGTGTATCGAACCGGCGAAAAAATGAAAGAGGGTCTGGAACGGATCCGGCAAGTGAAAGAGCGTTATAAGAATATAACTGTTCGAGATAAGAGCAAAGTTTACAATACGGATTTGGTTTTTGCGCTTGAATTGGGATTCATGATCGATGTAGCGGAAGTGGTAATTGCTGGCGGTTTGCGACGTGAAGAGTCCCGTGGTGGACACGCTCGGCTGGATTTCCCAAAAAGAGATGACGACAAGTGGCTCAAACACACAATTGCCAAATATACGCCAGAGGGTCCGAAATTTGACTATTCACCCGTGGCCATTACAACATGGAAGCCTATTGAACGAAAATATTAGGAGGTAATTAGCATGAAAACTGTTGTTCATGAAAAACGAACACGTCCCAATCGACAGGGGGTTGGTGGTTGGTTTTACGGTGGACGCTATGGTCTTGAGCGCTATCTGTTTATCCTCCATCGTTTAGCAGGATTGGGCATTTTATTGTATTTTATTATGCACATTTTTTTGACCGGACAAAAAATTAGTGGCAAAGTTGCCTGGACAACCACTATGAGCAGTGTAGGCGGTACCTGGTTTCATATTGGTGAATATCTCCTGTTTATAGCGGTTGCCTTTCATGCAATGAATGGCATTCGTCTAATATTGAGCGAATTCGGCTGGATATTGGGAAAGCCTGCCCGACCAATTTATCCATATAAAACAGCAAATGTGCATATTCGAGCATTTACGTGGATTATGATGATTTTAGCCGTCGTTATTATGATAGCTGGCGGATTTGACTTTTTTCTGATACATTAATTAAGGAGATAAACATGCGAGAATCAACATTGTGGTTTTGGCATTTAATGGCTGCTATTGTCATTCTTGTGGTGCTCAGCATCCACATGGGTGTCATGCACCTGGATGTCATCCTTAAAGGCATAGGCCTCATGTCGGCTGGTGACGTGCTCTCTTATGCAGAAGTACTCGCCCGGGCAAAGACCGTCGCTTATCTGGTAATTTATTTATTGTTAATATGGTTTGCATTGTACCATGGTTTTTATGGTTTGCGTTCCATGATTCTGGAAATGTCCGATACAATGTCTAAAGCGGGCGAAATTGTGGTTACCTGGGTGATTTTCTTGTTCGGTTTAGGCCTAGCTATTTATGGCACCTATGTAATCATCGCTGGTTACGTGATTGCGAATGCTTAGGAGGATGAACGAATGAATGAAACAAAAGAAAGCTATAAAAATAATTTTGTTGAGACAAAGGATATTGTTTTCAAAATATCACGCTATGATCCTGATCTCGATAAAAAACCGCATTTTGATACCTACACCGTTCCAGTCATAAAGGGTTGGACGGTTCTGGATGCGGTCATGTACATCAAAGAAAATTTGGACAGCACCGTTTCATACAGGGCTTCCTGCCGAATGGGAATCTGTGGATCCTGCGCAATGGACATTAACGGAAAGCCGCGACTGGCTTGCCAAACACAGGTAATTGCTGAATTACAATCAGATGAGGTTGTTATAAAACCTCTGGCAAATTACCCCGTATTGCGAGATATTGTGCCCGATCTGACACCTTTGTTAGAGAAACATAATAGTATCAAACCACATATTATCCGCAAAGACAAAGAAGATCAGAAGAATCCCAGGGGAGAGCTTTACCAAACTTCAGAGCAAGTAGAAGAATATCTCCAGTTTTCCTATTGCATTAAGTGTGGCGCTTGTCTGGCGGCGTGTCCTGTTATGGGCAGCGATGAAGAGTTTTTGGGTCCCCAAGCACTTACCCAGGCCTACCGCTATTCAATCGATACGCGTGATGATGGATTTAAACTGCGCTTGGATGCTCTGGATGATCCACAAGGAGTTTGGCGATGTCACTTTGCGGGCGCATGCTCTGATGCCTGTCCCAAAGGTGTGGATCCGGCTTTTGCAATTCAGTTGTTGAAACGGGAAGTCACCGCTCGAAAATTTGGCAAAAAACCCGAACCTGCTCCCATTGCCAAACAACCTGTGAATGTAAAGCGTTGGGAAGATGTTCCTTATCCCCCCGAAAAAACAGTCAAATAATTATCTGTTTCTTCCGGGTAACTATTAAAAGAGGTGGATATTATTCCACCTCTTTCTTTTTTAATGGATATTATTTTCTTGACAATTTCCCATTTATGACCTATTATTAACTGAGTTTAGTCTAAAAGGGATATCTCCCACTAATTTCACGAATTATCACAAATTGATTTTATTGAAGTTAATAGAATTTAATCCCGTATAATTTGTACGATTAGCGGTTTTGGGAGTGCACTCTAAAATTACGAATCTTTTTCGCTGAAATTTTTCTACCTTCAAATGGTTGGGATATTCATTCAATTTTTAAGCTGTTTCATTTTTGCAAATTCTTAACCCCTCAAAATGAAAACTATACAAAATCGTTAAAATTCAAATCCATTCGTTAATTTAAGGAGGAAGAGTTGCATGAAGCGTTTCCTTTTTATTCTTTTGATTTTTGGAGTGATTGTTGCGCAAGTACAAGGACAATCTCTTTGGTATAAGCAGTATCAGTTTGGGCGGCGAGCATTGGCTTCAGGACAGTACCAAAAAGCGGTCGGACATTTTTTGGTTGCTTTAAGAGAACATGCGAAAGATTCCAAACGGGTGCGAACCTATGGAATGCATTTTGAAGAATATTATCCCCACCGAGAACTGGGCATCGCGTATTATTATTTGAAAAAATACAAATTGGCAAGGCAACAGTTACGAACCTCAATTGGGCAGTCGCCGTCTCTTCGGGCGACAAAATATTTGGACTTGGTGAATAGAGCTCTTGGAGGGGAACCAACTACGCCACAGGTAGTTCAGACACAAAAACGCACCACTCAACAGGCACCGGTGGCGAAAAAGAAAAGCGAGCAACTAATTGTCGGGAATAAAACGATCAAATTGGTTGGGGAGCGAATGGGGATTGCAGTGCTTCCATTTGAAAATAAAGGAGCCAGTAAGGATTTGGGAGCAATCATTTTGGACAAAATGACAACGGTTTTGGTGAATAAAAATCGATTTAAGGTGATGGAACGTGCCCAGCTCAACAGAATTTTGGAAGAACAAAAATTGGGCATGTCCGGTATTCTGGATGCTGCCACGGCAGTTAAAATCGGTAAGGGCATCGGTGTGGATGCCATTGTGATGGGAAGTGT
>CAZIYL010000051.1:9687-12190 GCA_964543425.1 uncultured Deferribacteres bacterium | reverse complement strand
TTTAAAATGAAATTTAACTATTCGAGAAAACGCTTGTTTAAACACCCTTTAATAGTATCATATGACCCCTACTGGAAGGCTTGAGCTTGAAAACCCTCTACTATTTTTGAAGGGTTTTCAAGCTCAAAGTTGTTCAAGCATAAGAATAGGGTTCATATGAGCTAATACGTAATGGTTTAAGTTTGTTAGGAGTAAAATGTTTGAAGATCCAAAAAACCCCATTTATTTGGATTACAACGCAACCACGCCCATCGATCCAGAAGTGGCGGACGCCATGCTGCCTTACCTGCGCGAGCATTTTGGAAATCCGTCCAGTTCGCATTGGTACGGGATTCAAACGAAAAAGGCCGTGGAAGAAGCCCGGCAGCAGTTGGCCAATCTTTTGGGCTGTTATCCGGATGAGGTAGTTTTTACCGGCGGCGGGAGTGAATCCAACAATTGGGCCGTCAAAGGCGTGGCGGAAGCGCACCGGGAAAAGGGAACTCACATTATTACCAGTCAAATTGAGCACGATGCGATCCTGAATCCATGCCGCTATCTGGAACTTCACGGATTTCGGGTTACCTATTTGCCCGTGGACGACTACGGCATGGTGAAATTGGACGCGTTTCGAAAGGCGCTTTCAGACGACACCATCCTGATTACGATTATGACGGCCAACAACGAGGTTGGAACCATTCAGCCCATTGCAGAAATCGCGCAGCTCGCGCACGAAAAAGGGATTTTGATTCACACAGATGCCTCCCAGGCGGTGGGGAAAATTTCGGTAGACGTCAACGAATTGGGTGTGGATTTGCTCACAGTGGCGGGGCATAAATTTTATGCCCCAAAGGGAATTGGAGCGCTGTACATTCGCCGCGGAACCCGACTGGAACGGTTCATCCACGGGGCCGACCACGAGCAGGGTAGACGTGCCGGAACCGAAAATGTTCTGGAAATTGTTGGAATGGGAAAGGCAGCTGAAATAGCAAATCGCGATTTGCAAAAAAATATGAGCCGTTACAAACGCCTGCGAGATCGCCTCTGGGAGGGACTTAAGGAACATGTTCCGGATTTGCAGCTTAATGGACATCCGGAAAAGCGCCTTCCTAACACGCTGAATGTCACGTTTCCCGGAATTGATTCCAACACCTTGCTTTCGGAATTGGAGGAGGTGGCAGCCTCGGCTGGGGCAGCTTGTCACACAGATGTTACCGTGCCTTCGGCGGTGTTGGTAGCCATGCACGTTCCGGTAGAAGCCGCTCTCGGAACCATTCGTTTTTCTGTAGGAAAATGGAACACGGAAGAAGAAATCGATCGCGCCGTGCAGATAATTTCCGATGCCGTGGAGCGGTTGAGGCCGGCTGAGGAAGAATCCGAGGAAATTGAAACTCCCATTGCCACAGACATTAAGGAAATCAAACTCACCCATTTCACTCACGGCTTGGGGTGTGCCTGCAAGCTGCGCCCACAAAATCTGGAAAAAGTCCTTCAGTCGCTGCCGAAAGTGGTCGATCCCAATGTCATCGTGGGAACGGAAACCGCTGATGACGCAGCCGTTTATCGATTAAAAAATGGAACGGTGTTGGTGCAAACAGTGGATTTTTTTACGCCGATTGTGGACGATCCATACCAATTTGGAGCGATTGCCGCAACCAATTCCCTGAGCGATATTTACGCCATGGGTGGGCGGCCGCTGTTCGGATTGAACATCGTGGGCTTTCCCGAAAAACGTCTGCCGCTGACGGTTTTGGAAAAAATACTCCGCGGGGCTCAGGACAAGGCAGCGGAGGCGGGAATTGCCATTCTTGGCGGGCATACGGTTGAAGATTCCGAGCCCAAATTTGGGCTGGCCGTTACGGGTGTAATCGAATCGGGAAAGGTGTACACGAACGCGGGCGCTCAGCCGGGGGATGCGCTCATCCTAACAAAACCCATTGGCGTGGGGATTATTTCAACTGCCATCAAAAGGGGGATGGTGGAAAACCCGCTAAAAGAAAAGGCTGTTTCGATTATGGCCAATCTGAACCGCGCCGCTGCAGAGGCAATGGTTGAAGTGGGATCGAATGCCTGTACGGATGTGACCGGATTTGGGCTACTGGGACATCTCAAGGAACTCACTATTGGAAGTCACGTGGATGCGGAAATTTTTGTGTCGCAGGTTCCGATTATTGATGAGGCTTACACTCTGGCCAATGCCAATGTGGTGCCCGGAGGTACTGTTTCCAATTTAGATTACGTGAAGGAAGTGGTAGAATGGGATGATCGAATTCCTTACGTTAATCGACTGCTTCTTTGCGATGCGCAGACCTCCGGTGGGTTGATTATTTCGGTTTCCCCTGAGAAGAAACAACCCCTGATTAACAGACTGAATGAAAGGCGCACTCTGGCGGCTGCACATATTGGGAATATTTTTGGACCCGGAACCGGAAAAATTTTGGTCAAACCTTAACCCTTACCACAAAGGTACTAAGATTCTTTGCCGCCCGCGGTCACTGAGCCAGTCGAAGTGCGGTCACTGAGC
>CAZIYL010000051.1:0-9587 GCA_964543425.1 uncultured Deferribacteres bacterium | reverse complement strand
GCGGTCACTGAGCCAGTCGAAGTGCGGTCACTGAGCGTTGTTGAAGCGGGCGGCCTTCCTCGGAAAGACAGCAACGCATTTTCCCGTGTCATTCTGAAGGAGCGAAGCGACTGAAGAATCTCACTGTTATTTTGCGAAACACGTAAGAGGATCGCGTTTGTGAAAATTAGTGCAAATTAGTGGGCAATATCTTTTTGGAGTAAACGCATTAAAAGCTATTGCAAAATTGTATCCGGTGAAATTCTGTAGTCCTCTCAAAAATACAGAGAACAAAATCAGAAAATACAATAAGGAAACGGACATGTCCGATCAAAAAAAAGCAGGCAGCGTTCATCCTCCCGTTCCAATGTTTACAGTGGATGAAAATTACCACATTCAGACATGGTCGCCGCAAATGGTGGATCTGTTTAATATTTCTGTGGAAAATGCCATTGGAAAACTTTGCTACGCCGTTACTAAATGTCAGCGCAACAAGGATTGTATTATTGAGCGATCCAAAGAAAAAACAGATATATTGCACGTCTGCCCCGTTTCCTTTCGACTGCCGGGGCAAAACGGCAGAGGCCTTATCTTAAATGAGCTTCCAATTTTTGAAGAATCAACGGGTTTTGCCGGTGCTGTTGTGTACGTGACAAAATTGCCTGCCAATTCCAAATCGAAAAGCTATTGCGTAAACGCCAAGGAAGAATTTTCAGCCATCATCAGCAGCATTGCGGACGGCGTATTTACGGTGGATCGTTCGTGGCGAATTACTTCATTTAACAGAGCGGCCGAAGAAATTACAGGATTTAAAGAAAAGGAAATAAAGGGAAGGCTCTGCAAAGATGTCTTCCGAACGAATCGTTGTGTGGAAGGGTGTCCATTGGCGTTAACGCTTGAAAAGGATCATCAGATTTTTCGATACGAACTGGAAATGCTTGATCAGAATAATCGCAAAAAAACCATTAGTGCCAATACTTCGGTTTTAAAGGATCTCTATGGCAGGCCAATTGGAGGAATTGTTTCCTTTCACGACGTTTCTACGCTGAAACAACTGGTGAATCATGTGAAAGGCACCACACTTTTTGAGGGAATCGTAGGGCACAGCAAAAAGATGCGGGAGATTTTTAAGCTGATTGAAGATATTGCTGAAAGCCCCTCGACGGTCTTGATTACCGGTGAGAGTGGTACAGGGAAGGAAATGATTGCCAATGCTCTCCAGAAACGGAGTAATCGACGGGGAAAACCCTTTATTAAGCTTAATTGCAGTGTGTTTTCCGAAGGCGTTCTGGAAAGCGAATTGTTTGGTCATGTGAAAGGATCATTTACGGATGCTAAATTTGACAAGCCCGGTCGGTTTGAGCTGGCGAATGGAGGAACCATTTTCCTGGATGAAATCGGTGACACGTCTCAACGAATTCAGCTAAAACTGCTGCGTGTTCTGCAGGAACAGGAATTCGAGCGGGTGGGAGGGATCAAAACCATCAAGGTAGATGTCCGGGTGATTGCGGCAACCAATAAAAATTTGGAGGAGGCGATTACAAAGGGTGAATTCCGCCAGGATCTATTTTATCGATTAAATGTAATTCCCATTCACCTGCCACCGCTTCGCGAAAGAAAAGAGGATATTCCCTATTTGATTGAGCGTTTCATGGAGAAATATCGCCTCCTTACGGGAAAAGAAATTCGGGACATTTCTACGACGGCAATGGACATTCTGATGCTTTACGAGTACCCGGGAAATGTGCGTGAACTGGAAAACGCCATTGAATATGCCTTTAATATGGCAAAAGGCACGACCATTGAAGAGGCCCATTTGCCTTTCAGTATTCGGAGTTGCGAATGCCGGTCGGCAATCACGAACCAGAAAAACACAGGTTCTGAGAAAGATAACATCATTAAAATATTGGAAGATGTGCACTGGAATCGTCAGAGAGCTGCCGAATTGATGGGAATCAGCCGCGTAACACTCTGGCGGTATTTAAAAAAATATGGAATTGAAGATGCATAGAACTTTGCCCGAGGGTGAACAATCACACTAAGTGTTTATTTTTGCAAATAGCGTAACGTATTCTAAAAGATTGATAATGTTAGTATTTAAATGGGAGAAATAAATTAAAATCCAAAGCACGAAAGCTATCTTTCCAAAAAATACGTACCAGATTTTACGAAATAGGCTACTAAATTATGTAGAAGCATCGCGAATATAAAAGAACTACTTCGTTTTATTATCGATTTTTACCTCCTCTTTTTTGATGGAATTCCAGATGGTGTCCATTTCCTTTAGAGTTGATTCCTCGGGAGATTTTCCCCGTGACTTGAGCTCTTTTTCGACTTTCTGAAATCGCGTGCTGAATTTTTGGATGGTATGACGCAAGGCATTTTCGGGATTGATTTTGAGAAAACGGGATAAATTCACCAAAGCGAAAAGGACATCACCGAATTCATCTTCAATTTTGTCAATGTTTGTCGTTTCAACAGCTTCTTTAAGCTCGGCGCATTCTTCGTCAACTTTTGCCCACACATCTGAGATGTTGTCCCAATCGAAACCCACCTGGGCTGCTTTTTGCTGAATGCGCCAGGCGCGGAGCAGAGCGGATAATTCTTTAGGAACGCCTTCAATTGCAGAAGACCGCCCCTCTTTTTTCTTCAGGAGTTCCCAGTTTTTGGTTTGTTCCTCGGCCGTGTTAATAATCACGTCCCCAAAAACATTGGGATGGCGCCGAATGAGTTTGTTGCTGATGCCCTGAACCACATCTTCAATTGTAAAATGGCCTTCTTCTTTTGCCAGTTGTGAATGAAAAATCACCTGTAAAAGCAGATCTCCTAATTCTTCCTTTAATGCCGGAAAATCTTCGTTGTCCAATGCTTCCAGAACCTCGTAGGTTTCCTCCAATAAATACTGTCGAAGCGACTTGTGGGTTTGTTCCCGATCCCAAGGACAGCCGTCTGGCTGACGCAAGCGGCTCATAATAGACACCAATTCTTCGAATTCTTTTCCAGCCATATTTTCTCCCATCGTCTGAAGACTATTTTTGTTACAAAATTTTCCATTCACGCATTTGCGGCACTTAAAATAGAAAATATTATATGAATTTTTTAAATCAAATGCAAACCAATTCACAACCAAAAATAGCTTGATTATTGTCGTTAAAATTTTTATATTTATAAAAAATAGCTGCTGTTGACTCACAAACTACTGAACTTGAAAAAACGACTAAAAGGGCGAGGAATTCGATGAAATTACGGTACGAGGAAATAACGCTGCACCTGAAACACACTTTTCGATTGCATGGCGGTAGTAAAGAAAGTGTTCGTATTTTAATTGCTTATCTGGAGCATGATGGTCTGGTGGGTCTGGGTGAGGCAGACCCCTCGAAATATTACGGGGAAACTCCGGAATCCGTTAAAGCCGTTTGGGATCGGATTGACTTTTCGAATCACCGGGATCCCTTCCTGTATGAAACCATTTGCAACGATTTAAGGGAAAAATTTCCGAACGATCATGCGGCTTTGGCTGGAATCGATATTGCAATGTTCGATTGGGTGGCTAAATATTGGAACATGCCTCTGTATCAATTTCTGGGATTGGACAAATCTGCCATCCCTCAAACCTCTTTCACTATTGGATACGCTTCTGAAAATAAACTTATTGAAAAGATCAAAGAGGCCAAATCGTTCCCTGTCCTAAAAATTAAATTAGGCACCGATTTTGATAAAGACATCATTAAGACGGTTCGTAAATATTCGGATAAACCGATTCGGGTGGATGCCAATGAGGGCTGGACACGGGAAGAGGCGCTGGAAAAAATTCAGTGGCTGGAAGATAAAAATGTGCAATTTGTAGAACAGCCTTTAAAAAAAGGGGATATTGAAGGCCACGCCCGGTTGAGAGAAGAGGTCACGCTGCCCATTTTTGCAGATGAAAGCGCGAGGGTACCTGAAGACATTTACAAAATTCGGGATGCATTTGACGGGGTCGTCATTAAGTTGATGAAGGCTGGTGGTATTCAGAATGCCATTGAAATGGCGCGTCTGGCACAACGTTTTGAAATGAAGACGCAAATTAGCTGTTTTCTGGAAACGTCGGTAGCCATTTCGGCGGCTGCCCACATTTCACCGCTTTTTGATTACGCAGACCTGGACGGGCATTTGCTGATTGTCGACGATCCCTTTAATGGCCTTTCATTGGAAGATGGCAAAATCATGGTCAATGAGAATCCCGGACTCGGGGTTGAAAAACGGTAGCCGGAAAGATTTTTTGCGAAGCAAGTCAATTAGTGAGTAAACGAATGCTAAAATGAAAGAATCAAAATGCTAAAATCCAGGAAATTCAGACTGGGAATCGCGGTTTTAGCCACGGCCGTGCTTTTTTCCGGCTGTGCATTGCATCCGGAATCAACTTACCGGAAAATATCCCCCCTCGCAAGGCTTCACCGTGAACTTAATCGGGCGCTGAGTGATCCGGCTTTTTATAACGGATATTGGGGAGTGGCCATTCAATCGCTCAAAACGGGCGAGTATTTTTATCTTCGGAATGAAAACAAGAGCTTCCGACCGGCTTCCAATATGAAGCTTTTCACCACAGGAACGGCTTTGGTAAAGCTTTCACCTGATTTTACATATTGGACAAAACTCTATCGCACCGGGAAAATTAAAAATGGAATTTTAAATGGAGATGTTGTCATTCGGGGCTCCGGTGATCCCACGATTACAGGGCGGTTTCATGACGACAATACGCTCCGTGTATTTCAGGATTGGGCGGATTCGCTGAAAAAAGCGGGTGTAAAAAAGATTACCGGTCGCATTATTGGAGATGACCATTATTTTTCAAATGAAATTATGGGCGAAGGCTGGGCCTGGGATTACCAGTCGGATTGGTATGCGGCTCAAATCAGTGCGCTTTCATTCAATGACAATTGTGTGGATATTATTTTTACTGCGGGGAAAGCTGCGGGTGACACCGTTTCTTACCATCTGGAACCGCCAACAAACTATGTGCGCGTCATTAATAGGGTGATTACAACACCCATCCATCAAGAAAAGGGAGTGTTTTTTCACAGGCTTCGGGGAAAGAATATTGTAACAATTACGGGTTCGCTTAAGATTGGAACCAAAGAGAAGCGGGACTGGTTTTCGGTGGAAAATCCAACCCTTTACGCAGCCAGCGTTTTTACCGAAACGCTTCAATCGGCGGGAATTAATGTTGACGGGAAACCGGCCGATATTGACAGCCTTTCTAATTTCACTTATTCCCAATCGGATACCCTTCGAATTGCAAGTTATCAGTCGCCTCCCTTGCGGGATATTGTGAAGGTCGTGAATAAAGTTAGTCAGAACCTGTATGCGGAACTTTTAGTGCGAACTCTCGGTAAAGTTTATAGGAAGGATGGAAGCGCTCATGGGGGAATTACGGTAGTAAAGCAATATCTGGCTTCCATCGGAATTGATACGAGTCGATTTGCCATGTTTGATGGATCCGGACTTTCTCATCTGGATATGGTAACACCTAAACAAGTGATTACGCTTCTGCGAGCTCTCTACCGAAGTTCAGTGAAAGATGATTTTTTAAACTCCCTTCCGATTGCGGGTGTGGATGGTTCCCTCAAAAATCGAATGAAAATGACGGCTGCTCAGGGAAATGTACGGGCGAAAACCGGTTATATTAGCAATAGTCGGTCGCTCTCAGGATTTGTAACAACCAAAGACGGCGAGCCGCTTGTATTTTCGTTGTTGGTTAATAACTATTTGGTTCCCACAAGCATGGCAAACAATCTTCAGGATTGGATTTGTGAAAGACTGGCAAATTTTTCGCGATCCAAAAATCTATAAAGTGGGAGGGATAAAAGATGTTGTTCAAACAGAATATTAAACCGCACAAATTTGAATACCATCCAATTATCTATGACCCCAAAAAAGAAGATGAGAAAGAGAAGCATCAAATCCATTTTCCGCGCCGCTATGCGGTAAGGAAAAAGGGTGGAAAACAACTCTGGTTGATTGTTTTGCTGATTTTGGTAGTACTGCTGATTGAATGGCTGGGGGGTATTCAGCGACACCAGTCGGTTGAAAAAGTGAAACTTAAGAACGTGAAAGTTGTTAAATGATGCGAATTTTGATCATCTTTTTATTGGCCAGTATTCTAAAAAATGGGTTTAATTAAGAAAGGAAGTGCAGCGTGGCGGATGAAAATGCCGTGTACAGTGGAAAAGCCCCGATTGAAATTGATGGAATGATTGTGGGCTACGCTGATGTGGTTGTGAAAAAAAGTGTAAGCCCCCACATCCAGGCGGGAGGCTTAAATGCCGATATTCTTATTGCCGAAGCGACGTTTCGGGGAAAAACCTATCAGGCTAAATCTATTCGCGGCGGTGCAGATGCTGCCGTTGAAGAAGTTGTGAGGGCAATTAAGAAAAAAATAAAATAGTTTTTTTGACGAACAATTTTAAATGGGAGGAAACCCATGGCAATAAATCCCAAATTAACAGCTCCCGAGGTGCTTGCGATCGCAATTAAGGCGGAGGCCAATGCGGCGGACATTTACAAGGTTATGGCGGAACGTGTCAACAATGAACTTGTGAAGGAAAAACTTCTGAATCTTTCAGGCGAAGAGGGGAAACACGAAAATATGCTCCGGTCAATGTACAAGCAAATTACCGGAGGACAGGAACCGGCTCTGCAGAGAAAAGGAATCTCAGAGATAGAAGACTTTCTGGAGGGAAACTACACACACGAAGCCGCTCTGGAATTGGCCATTCAGTCGGAGGAAAAAGCGGAAAAATTTTACCTGGATGCGGCTCAAAATTCTGAAGACCCCAATGGACGATTTATGTTTGAGTATCTGGCAAATTTTGAACGGGGGCATAAGGTTTTATTGCAAATTGAATTAGACGCGCTTAAAAGAAACCCGCATTGGTTCGATGACAAAGGGCTTCCCTGGGAGGGAGATGCCTTTCA
The DNA here is from genome assembly GCA_964543425.1 of uncultured Deferribacteres bacterium. GTDB lineage: Bacteria > Zhuqueibacterota > JdFR-76 > JdFR-76 > BMS3Abin05 > BMS3Abin05. The sequence continues at coordinate 2,651 of CAZIYL010000051.1, read as the reverse complement.
TGTGGGTCCCTAACAGCGCAAAATGAAAGGAGTAAAAAATGGATTCCGTTTTTAAGAAAATTGAGGTGGTGGGTACCTCCACCAAGAGCATCGATGAAGCCATTCAAAATGCAATTACCAAAGCTTCTGAAAGCGTGAAAGAGATTAGCTGGTTTGAAACCACTGAAATTCGAGGACGCGTTACCGATGGCAAGGTTGATCAATTCCAGGTTACCGTAAAAGTGGGATTCAAGGTGATAGATTAGCTCTTTGATTCTATTCCAAGATAGTTGCCCATGAATTTCACGAATTGTTTTTTGAAACCCTGTTTTTTTGATTTTCTTAATGATCCAAATACTGTGTCTTGTAATCGCAAAAAGCTTTGAATGGTTAAATGGTACGGAATCAGCAGAATTATTCATGACGTAAATCAATTTGGTTTAGTGTTGCCTTTTTCATCAAAATTTTGTAGAGAAAAATAAAATTCTGAATCTGGGCTAAAAAAACATTCCAAAAACCTCCCTTTGTTTTGGGAGGTTTTTGTTTGGTCAAATCACACGTTTGTTCAGGAGAAATTCATGATCTTTCCCAAAGAGTCCCATCTATTGTTTTAGGGAAATGCCTCTAAATTAAACTTGTGAATATTCCCAAGAATGTAGTATATTTTAATCTAAATTTTTAGAGAAAATAATGGTCTGAAAAATGATGACTCGCAAAGACAGACTGGAAAAATTCTGGGATACGCTGAAGGAGCGTGCCATGGTTGCGGATGGCGCCATGGGAACGGCTCTTTATGCCAGGGGCATTCCATTCTCTCATTCATTTGAGGAAATTAATCTTTCGAATCCGGCGCTGGTAGAGGAAATCCACAGCGGTTATCTTGAGGCAGGGGCAGAACTTCACGAGACCAACACCTTCGGCGCCAATCGCGTTCGCCTCGCGGCTCATGGATTAGAAAATCAGGTGCATGAAATTAATATTGCCGGAGCAACTATCGCCCGTAAAATTGTGGGCGATCAAAATTGGCTGCTGGGTTCAGTCGGTCCACTGGGGAAAACGCTAAAACCAGTGGGAAAGATTGATTCGAATGAAGCCCGCGAAATGTTTCGTGAACAAATCGAAGCCCTTGTGGAAGGGGGTGTCGATCTGATTATTCTTGAGACCTTTACCGACCTTCGGGAAATTACACAGGCGCTTCTGGCAGCAAAAGATGTAGGGGAGGTTCCGGTCATTGCTCAAATGACGTTTACGGAAGAGGGAAAATCCCTCATGGGGGACAAACCTGCTGAGGTTGTCAAGAAACTTCGCGACTTGGGGGCTGACATTTTGGGCGCAAACTGCTCCGTTGGCCCTCAGGGGATTTACGAGGTAATGGAAGTTATGACCCGGGCGGACGATGGCTACCTGTCGGCTATGCCAAACGCCGGAATGCCGAAAATGATTGAGGGGCGCTATATGTATCTGTCTTCACCTGAGTACATGGCGCAGTACGCAAAGCGAATGGTTGAAATTGGGGTAAATATTGTGGGCGGATGCTGTGGAACAACACCGGATCACATTCGGCTGATTCGCGAGGCTGTTTGGGGAATGAAACCGGGAAAGCGGGCAAAAAGGCGCTCAAAATATTTTCAGATGATTGAGGTCTCTGAATCAACAGTAACGGAAACCGAGGAAGAGGCTGTAACGGAATCAAATTTTGCCTCTCGCCTGGGGAAGGAATTTATGGTGAGCGTGGAAATAGATCCGCCCCGTGGGGTCGACCCCACAAAATTTATCCAGGGGGCTCTTTATCTCAAATCAAAAGGCGTGGATGCCATTAATGTGGCCGATAGTCCTCTTGCCCGTGCCCGAATGAGCCCACTTGTGCTGGCGCATTTAATCACGGAAGAAACGGGCGTTGAAACAATTTTGCACCTTTCCTGCCGCGACCGTAACATTTTGGGACTTCAGGCGGAGTTAATGGGGGCACACGCCCTCGGCATCAAAAATATTCTGGCTGTAACAGGCGATCCACCCAAATTGGGCGATCATCCAACCGCAACCGGCGTGTTTGACATCGATTCGGTTGGCCTGGTTACACTAATCCGTAATTTGAATAATGGCACTGATTTACTGGGACGTCCCCTTAAACCGAAAACCCATTTCACGGTTGGAGTGGGTGTTAATCCCACAGCAATTGATCTGGATTACGAATTGGAAAAATTCGGTCGAAAGGTGGAAGCCGGGGCACAATTTGCCTTTACGCAGCCTTTATACGACATCCGTATTTTGGAAGATTTTATACAGCGAACGGAACCATTTGGAATTCCTGTTTTTGTAGGAATTCTCCCGTTGCGGAATTTCAAACATGCAGAATTTATGCACAATGAAATTCCCGAAATGTTTGTGCCCGAAGACATCCGAAAAAGAATGTTTGAGGCCGGTGAAAACGGCCCCATAGCCGGAGTTGAGATTGCCAGGGAATTTTTGTTGGAGGTGAAAGATCTTGTGTCCGGAATTTACCTGATGCCTCCATTTAATAAATTTGAAATGGCGGGAGAGGTGCTGGAGGTTTTGGGTTAATCTGATTTTTCAGACAGATCATTTCCGGAATTGCAGCCACAAAGCCACCGGGGCTCTAAGACTCTTCGTCGGCCGCGGTTGCTGAGCTTGTCGAAGCATGGTTGCTGAGC
>CAZIYL010000050.1:0-12509 GCA_964543425.1 uncultured Deferribacteres bacterium | reverse complement strand
AGATCCTCAATTATTCATTTAGCTGCAAGCGTTCTATCATGGAATACAATTTTCGCCGGGTAATTCCCAGGAATTTAGCGGCTTTGCTTTTGTTCCCGTTTGCTTTTGCAAGAGCTTTTCGAATCAATTGGATTTCCACTTTTTCAAGCTCAATTCCGTCATGGGGAAGTTCTGTGCCAAGCAGGAATTCGTCCATTGCGTGGGTAACGTGAGGTGGCAAATGCTCGGTTGAGAGTTCATTGTTGTCTGCCAAAATTAAGGTCCTTTCCACAACATTTTCCAATTCTCTCACATTTCCCGGCCAGTGGTAGGCCTGCAAAACACGAACAAAATTAGCTGTGATTTTTACCTGCTTTTTGGAATATTTGGCTGCAAAATGTTCGATCAATTCGGGAATGTCCTCTTTTCTGTGCCGAAGGGCAGGCAGGAAAATGGGAAACACATTGATGCGGTAGTACAAATCTTGCCTGAAGTGGGCTTCTTTAACGGCGGTTTCCAGATCACGATTGGTGGCCGCAATGACACGTGCTTTCATCTGAAGAGCTTGCGTGCCGCCCAGACACTCGAAGATTCTGTTTTGAAGAACGCGCAAAAGTTTCGCCTGAAGTGCGGGGCTCAGATCACCGATTTCGTCCAGGAAAATTGTTCCATCGGCAGCCAATTCAAAGCGCCCGGGCTTGCGTCGATCGGCTCCCGTAAATGCACCCTTTTCGTAGCCGAACAATTCACTCTCCAAAAGATTTTCCGGAATGGCCGCACAATTCACAGCCACAAACGGCTTTTCTGCCCGGTGACTGTTGCGGTGAATCGCCAAAGCAATCAATTCCTTTCCGGTTCCGCTTTCTCCCCGAATCAGAACCGTCGTATCGACATCGGCCACCTTTTTAATCAGCTTAAACACATCCTGCATGGCACCGGAATGACCAATGATATTTTCAAAAGAAAACCTGGTTTGCAGTTGTTCTCTCAGGCCAATATTTTCCCGCTGCAGGGCTTTCTCTTTTAAAATGTGCTCAATTTTCAGTCGAACTTCTTCGAAATCAAAGGGCTTAATCAAGTAATCGTAAGCCCCTCTTTTCATGGCTTGAACGGCGGTTTGAGCCGTGGCAAAGGCTGTCATTAGAAGAACCGACGTTTGCGGCGCAATTTTCAGTACCTCGTCCAGAACATCTAACCCGGATTTCCCGGGCATTTTAAGATCTGTCAAGACTACGTCAAAGGGTTCTTCTTTGAAACGTGCAATGGCTTCTTCTCCGCTAAGTGACGTTGCTATTTCCAATTTTTCACTCAAGAGATAGGTCTTTAGCAGCGTGCACATTTTTTCTTCGTTGTCCACAATAAACAGTCGAAAGGTTGGATTCATGACTAATTTCCTGTCAGATTTTTTTAAAGCATTTGCATTAGCGAACCCCCCCCTATAAAATCGTTGTTTTTTTTCAAAAGAGTCAGCCGCGAATGCGGGAATTACGTTTTTTATTCGAATAAAATTTGTGAATCGGCGGCGTTGAGATTTTTTTATTGCAATTTGCAGCGCCATAATCAAATCGGTAAAATGATTTTTGTGCGTGTTCCTTTTCCGGGTTCGCTTTCGATTGAAATTTTACCGCCGTGAGATTCGATTATTTTTTTTGAAATTGGCATTCCGAGTCCGGTGCCGGTACTTTTTGTGGTGTAAAACGGTTCAAACACCCGTTCGGGGTCTCCTTCAATTCCGCTGCCCTGATCCTCGATCACAATTTCCATCCACGATTTTCCCTTCCTTCGGAAAACAGTTTGCTGAATCCGAATGATGCCGCCCTTTGGAGAGGCCTGGACGGCGTTTTGCAGAATATTCAGAGAAACCTGTTTTAGAGCATTTTGATCCGCTTGAATCACTAAATCCTGATCCTGAAAAAATGTTTCAAACTGAATCTCCTTTTGCGAATCGGAAATCGAAAACTGATGCAGTAGATCAAGGACAAACTCCCGGAGATTCAGGGGACGGCGCTCGAGCTTTGGCTCTCTGGCGTAAGTCAGGAAATTTCCAATAAGCGTGTTTAGGCGATTCACCTCGGAAGGAATGTAATCGAAAATCTCCTCCCGATCGGATTGCTTATACTTGTTGCGCAGGACATCAGCCGTTCCGCGAATAATTCCCAGCGGATTTCGGATTTCGTGAGCCATAACCGCTGCCATTTTCCCAAGAAATGCCAGATGCTCGGCTTGCCGCAGGGATTTCTCCGCGTTAATAAGCTTTTGAAAGGATTGCCAGACAAACACACTGAAGAGAATAAAAAGCGCAACCGAAGCCAAAAGTGAGAGCCAGAAGGTTTGTTTGTAGGATTTTAGTGTAGTAAAATAGCTAGCGCTGGCTTCCGTAACCAGAAGCCCAATAATTTTCCCCTGTTCATTTCTTAAAGGTGCGTAGCCGTTTTTAAAGTACTCATTCGCAATATGATGCAATTGCGAGCTGACATTCAGTCCGTGAAAGGCGTGTGAAATAGCCAGACTGTCTGTCAGAAGATAAGTTCGTTTTTGAACAAACGACGTTGACATCCGGGCATCTGCCACAATTCTCAGCATGGGATCAACAATATAAATGGCATCCAGTTGATTTTGCTGTTTGATTTTCCGCAACTGCGAGTCCACAAGAAGCAATTTCAGCGGATCAGACGACAAATCGGAAACGCTTGTGAGTCCGTAATTCTCAATTAATTCTGTAGATAATCCGCCAATGCTGTGAAGTCTCTGTGAAAGTTCGTTATCGAAAGAATGAAAGACTTCCCGCAGGAAAAACCAGCGATCCAGATTCACCAGAAAAAAAACCATAAACAATCCAAGAATTAATCCGTAGGCATAAAGCTTCTGCCTGCGGTAAGGAGATTTTATTTCTGAAGATTCAAAAGGTTTCGTCATTCTTCATCATCCGGGGACGATTGTGAGGAATTAAAAAGTTCCATCCAAGCTTTCACTTCGGATTTGGTAATATTTTGGTCGTATTTTTCGGACAGCGGATTGGCACGCTCAAATATTAAAAATCTCTGGTAGAATTCTTCGGAAGGCATGCTGCGTGCGCCCATGCTCCGCGCATAATCGGCAACGGAACGATCGGAGGAAACAACCAGGATGGAGCGTCGCTTTTTTGAACGTCGAACCATGTCCTTAATGATTGGATCGGCTTTTTGTGGGTAGCGGGAAAAAATCACGTGCAAGCCTGAAACTGTGCGCACAGGATTTTCGCCTACATTATCGCCATCAAATACAACCGTAATTTGGACGTGTTTTTTTTGGCGATAGGTTTCCAATCGGGAAAGCAGGGCTGTCCGGGAACGTTCGAGATTTTGTTCAAGAATTTCTCGCAAATCTTTGGCCCGATTGATGATATTATACGCATCAATAATAATGTGCGGCGATTCCGCTGCCATTTAATCCTCCACGAATTTGTTTAATTTAATTTAGATTGAAAACGTTTAGAAATCAAGGCAAAAAATGGGGTATTAGACACGTTGTATTTATTGGGGGCGAACCGAAAAAAATTGGATGCCCTTTTTCAGATATTGGCTATTTTTTTATAAAGTGGGAATACGGCACTCTATTTTTCTTGAAATGCCTTTTAAAATGTATTACTTTAATAAAGTAATAATTTAATGGGAGGTAAACTAATGAAAGTAACGAAGAAGGGTCAGGTTACCATTCCGGCTCATATTCGGGAACAATTAAATATCATGCCGGAAACAGAGGTTGACTTTATTGTTGAAAATGGTCGGGCATTTATTGTAAAAAATGAAGGCAAAAAGGCAGGAAGACGATTCAGAAAATATCGCGGCGTTGCAACCGTAAAAATGAAAACAGATGAAATATTGGCGTTAACCAGAGGAAAATATGATAGGCGTATTAGTTGATTCCAATATTATCCTTGATATTGTTGAAGACGATCCTGCTTGGGCCGATTGGTCAGAGTCGCATTTGGAATGGCTTGCTGACCGATTCCCAATTTATATTAATCCCATCATTTATTCCGAAGTGTCAATTGGATTTAAAACAATTGAAGAAGTGGAAAACGTGATAAACGGAATGGGAATCAAAATACTTCAAATTCCCAAGGAAGCCTTGTTTCTTGCTGGCAAGGCTTTTCTTTCATATAAAACCAAAAAAGGTACCCAAAAGTCAATATTACCAGACTTTTTTATTGGGGCACATGCTGCAATTGATAAACTCCAAATATTGACGAGAGATATTTCTCGCTATCGAACTTATTTTCCCTCTGTAAAACTGGTTTCTCCTTGAACGAAAACGCGGCACAAGCCTTTGAATTGTGAAGTATAATTTGGCTCGTTCTTTGTATTATCGAACTAACACAAGCAAGGTGCTTACGTCCTATTTTTAATGTGTTTTCGTTCAGGCGCTAAATAAAAATATCTCCTGAAACCTTCTCAAATTTCAAGAACATTCCTGAAGTGTACCTGCAGGTACATCTGTCTGTACCATATGGGATAAAAAGTCCGTAAAAAAGGAAATCCCAAAATTTATTCAGAATTGATTATTTTTCTAACTGTCGGTTATTACATAAGATACAAATCAAGAACCATTCGTAAAAATGTTGGCACGACATTTGACCGAATAATAGGCGAAATGCTAAATTGGCTCAACAAATTGAAATCAAACGAATGAAAGGAAAATTGAAATGAAGCGGTCACGAATTATTCAGGCATTGGCAATTGTGAGCATTTTTTTAGTGATGGCCGTTGGGTGTTCTAAAAATCCTGCGGAGCTGTCCGATAATCAATTAGAGGATGGATTGAAAACGATTGTTGAAGATAATATGGATTATTTCACAACGGATGGGCTAAATGATGGTGGCGCTCAGCCCGTTTCCTATTCAACGGGAGGATTTTTAAAACCGGAGGCTCTCATTGTGCCCATTAAGTTCGGCAGGAAAGGCTCTTTCACATTGGAAAACCTTAATGTTACCAAAAATGAAAACCGGCTTTTAGAAGCCGTCGTAGCACATTCTTTTGACGGCAATTTTTTTATTGTTGCAAAAGATACCGCAAACCCCACGTCGGTTGGAACTCTCTACAAAAAAGAGATGAAAAACACAGTTGCACGTCGGGCGCTCTTTAAACAGATCGCACATACCAAAAATCGCCGCAAGAATTGGAAACTGCACGGCATCAGCGGCAGTGAGCTGGTTTCCGAAAATTGTACCATCACGATTGACCAAGTCAAAATTATCGCCTCAAACAGCCAGTCATGGACCATTACCAACCCAATGGATTTTTTCACAACTATTGCGGAAATTCCAACATTTCAACCCAAAGATTCCATCAAAGTGTATGTAACACTTCAAAACACAAATGACTTTCCCGAGAAGCCTGGCTCTACGGTTCTTCTGCGTTACAGAAATGATCGCGGTATGCACCGCGCACGTAAAGCCTTTCACGATGACGGTGTTTATCCTGACGAAGCGGCTGGCGACGGCATTTATTCCGGCATGTGGATTATTGGTCATCGGCGCGGTGTTTTTCACGCCTTTGTAGATGTTATTGATAATGGAACGCTTTACGATGATACGGCGCCTTACAATTCCAGGGCCTGGGGCATTCCGTATGCGGTTCATTTTTAGATTGAAATGCTTGGTTGCCTGCAAATGAATGGTGAATTTAACATCGCCATTCATTTGATTTTGTTCAAAAATGAAGCAAAGAAGTGAATCAAACAACAAAAAAGGAGCATTCAAAATGAAACAGAGAAAGTTTATTTACGGTTTATTGGCACTGCTGGGGATGTTGTTTTTCCAATTTGCGGGAGTTGCACATGCGGATATCCTTTTGGTGACCCCGCAGAAGGCCGTGTTAGCCCCCGGAGAAGGGCAGCAATTTCATGCACAGCTATTTAGCCAATATGCCATTCCGGCACCCATGGGCATTATTAAATGGACAGTCATGCCGGATACCCTGGGAACAATCACAGACGACGGGTATTTTGTGGCCGGTGATCATCCCGGCGATGGCGAAATTATGGCCGTTTTGCCCATGAACGGAATGAACATTCAAGCAAAGGCACGCATCACTATTACCGACAAAAAATTGCCGCTTCGGCTGGAAATTTACCCGGAAAGGAAAGTTGTACAAATAGGTGATACCCTGAAATTCAAGGTTCGGGCATCTTCCGTTGGAAATATTCCGCTGCCTGCGCTTTCTTTTCAGTGGTTTGTCATGCCGAGGGGTCTGGCCGAAATTTCTCAACGAGGGGTGTTCGTTGCCAAAAATTACGGAATGGTCACGGTCATTGCCTTTACGGAATTTCTGGGACAGCGGCAAAAAGTTGAAGCCAAAGTCTTCGTTACTCCTGAAATGAGCGGTGTAATTACCGGGATTGTTCAGGACGAAAATTCCGGTTCTCCTTTAATCGGCGCAAAGGTTGAGGCTTACCGAATTGGAAAACATCACTGGTCACAAGTGGCTCGTACAGATTCTCTTGGAAACTATGAATTAAACAATTTGCTTCCGGGATATTATATCATTTTTGCAAAGCAAAAGGACTACATTCCGGAGTTTTACCAGGATGTGCGGTATTTGCGCGAAGCCAAGCCGGTACAGGTGGATTCTGCAGATACGGTTTCAGCCATTGATTTTAATTTGAATCACGGCTCTGTTCTCAAAGGAATGGTTTGGACGGAAGGCGATTCCACCGCGCTGCAAGGTGCACACGTGAAAGCCACGCTTGTTGTGAACCCGCTTATTCGTTACCACAGTGTGTCTGACGATACAGGCGCATTTCGAATGACCGGGATTCCCACCGGAACCTATATTTTGTCGGCTGACAAAGAGGGTTTTAAAAAGGAATATTTTAATAATACATCTGATCTGCAAAACGCAACCCCTGTTTCTGTCACCGAACCGGATTCGGTAGAAGATTTAAATTTCACGCTGGAAACGAAAAGCGCTATCACGGGACAGGTTCTTTCGGCAGCCACGAATGAACCCGTATCCACGGCCAAGGTTTTCGCGGTTCATTTGACCTCCAATCGCTTTCCCAGACATTGGGCCAGACACACTAAAACGGATCAAAATGGCAACTTCGTTCTTTCAGTTCCAGCCGGAAATTACATTGTGGGAACGGTCGCCGAAGGGTTTGGTGTGAAATATTATGACAATGTGGCCCACATGAATGAAGCAACACCCGTAAAAGTGCAAGATGGACTTCACACGGCGGGCATCGATTTTTCGCTGGATCCATTGGCCTCTATTTCGGGAGTTGTGGCCAGTGCGGCAAGCGGCGCACCGATTGCTCACGCAACTGTTGAGGCTTTTCCGGAAACCTGGATTGGGGAAAAACCATACCGCGTCCGAACAGGGGATGATGGAACGTTTACAATTCCAAATGTTCGCCCGGGAATTTACGTAATCAAGGCAAGCGCAAAGGGCTACCTGCCGGAATATTACCAGGAAGCTTCCCAATTAAAGGATGCCACGCTTGTTAAAATTGATTTGAACCAATCGGTTGCGGACATTAATTTCACGCTTGGGAAATCGGGAATCATTACGGGAAAGGTTGCGGATGACACATCCGGAAATCCGATTCCCCATGCGGTTGTCTTGGCAAAAAAGCTCAATTCACCCTTTTCCCTAATTTCAATGACAGAAGAAGATGGTACATTTTCCATTAAAAATCTCAAGGCCGGTAAATACATCGTCTCGGCCATTGCAGGAGGATACCATCGGGAATTTTATCAGGAAAGCGCCACCAAAGATTCAGCCACAATTCTGGAAATAACCGATTCCGACAGTCTGGGCGATATTAATTTTACACTGGATCATTTGCCAAAGCAAGGTGGTATTTCCGGTCTGGTTTTCTCCGACGCCGATAGCCTTCCGGTTGGCGGCGCCTGGGTAATGGCCTTTCCGAAAAATGCCGGGCGTCCTTCGCTGACGGTAACCGGTTCCGATGGCGCGTATTCATTTACAGATCTTCATTCCGGCGAGTATTTTGTCATGGCCTGGATGCGCGGATTTGTGGGTGAATTCTACAACGATGTTCGAAACTGGAAAAATGCAACCCTCGTTTCTGTTACCTCTCCAAATGTAACAACGGACATCAATTTTGGTCTGGCTCCCGTTACGGAAGGTACCTACACCATTGCCGGAAAAATTGAAACTCGTTCGGGCAAACATCCATTGAATCATGTTTTTGTGTATGCCCGCGGCCCGATGGGAATGATTGGATTTGCCGTTTCAGATGAGAATGGACTTTATGCGATTACGAATCTTCCCGCCGGCCATTACCGAATCTTTGGAATTCACCCCGGTTACTGGCAAAGCGCCAATGGAGATACCACCGCAAGCGATTCGCTTGATGCGACTGTTGGCTCCGGAGAAAGCTACGACAATGCCAACATTACCATGTCGGAAATGTCGCTAACAGGCGTGGAAAGCTCTGGAAACGGTTTGCTTCCTTCAAACTATGTCCTGAACCAGAACTACCCGAATCCGTTTAATCCGGAAACCACTATTTCATACGCAATTCCGAAGAGCGGATTGGTGACAGTAAACGTATACAATTTACTGGGACAAAAGATTGTCACGCTTGAAAATTCCCGTCAGGCGGCTGGTGTGTACACCCTGCACTGGAACGGTCGAGATGCCTTCGGGGCACAGGTTTCCTCGGGTATTTATCTCGTAAAAATTCAAGTTAAGAACAGTAAGGGTGTGGCTTTTCAAAGCATAAAGAAAATGACTCTAATGAAATAGGAATTCTACCGGGACGCCTTCATTTGGAGGCGTCCCGATTTTTATTGATTTAGGATTGAAAATTTTGTAATTTAGTTTATTCCAAATAATTGGCTTAAACTTCTTGAAAAATAACGAATTTTTTTACATCTTTCCCGGAGAAGAAAGAACCAGTGTACAAAATGTTAAATTCAATTTCTGAAAGAAAAATTCCAAATTCAAAATCTTCGCCGGTGCACGGCTGGAAGAGAACATACACTGACGCCACCGTCTGGTGCAGCGAATCATTTTCCGCAACCGGCCGGAAGATTTGGGGAGCCACTGGATTTTTCTTTAAAAGCCTTCTGCGTTTGGGAAATGTTCTGTTTCTGTTGATGCTTTTGGCTGTGTTTTCTGCTCCCACGGCCCAGGCTCAGGGAACGCGACCCGGTAATTTTCAGCAGATGCTTCTGGAATTGGATCAAAAAATTGCCACGCTTGAAAAAATCTCTTCACAGTTTCACAATCAACAACTGGTGCAAAGCATTCAGACCATTAAATCACATCGACGGGAGGCATTGGAATACTTCAGGAAAAGACAGTATCACTTGGCAGAGCAAGAGTTAGGATTAGCAATCAAACTCAGCAATGCCGTTCTCAAAAAGTCAACGAATGTTATTGTTCAGAATTATCAGGTTCCCCTTGAAGAAATGAGACGAAGGGCAGAAAATCAAATTCACCAACACTACAATGCTGATGCTGATCGGTTGCTAAAACGTGCCAAACAAGTGCACAAGGATGCGGTTGAGGCTTTCAAAGTTGGTAATTATTCCAAAGCAAGCGGCCTCTACAAGGTCGAGAAATCACTTCTGGAAAATTGTTTGAAAATTCTGGAACAGAGTACGCCTGAAAAATATGCCGGTCTCCAGTCGGAACGCGAAAACTTTTTGGAACTCAAACACCAGGCGGAGAAATCGCTTCGGAGTTCCCGTGCAACCCTTGCCACCAGTCTCTACAATCAGGCAATTGATCAGGCAAGAAAAGCGGATCAGGCATCAAAAAAAGGTGATCTCAAAAAGGCCAATTTGTATTACCAGTGGTCGACACGACTCCTGCTCCGCGTAATCAATCTTACCGAAGGAGGAAGCTACGCACTTTCCCAACAGGCACGAGATAATTTGCAATTAACCCAGCAAGCGTACAATGGCACTGTTCAGGAATATTCCGCTCAAATGAATCCCCTGACGCGCAAACTGCTGCAGCAGGTTCAGAAATTATTAGGCGATGCCCGAATAGATTTTAATCAACGAAAATATTCTTCGGCCATTCAAAAAGCCGACGTTGCGCGAAAGATTTTATCCAGACTTCAATCGAATCCGATTCGGAAGAATGAAAGCTACCAATTACAATTGGTAGAAAACAGTCGTGCTCTTCGCCAGACATTAGAGGAAATAAAAAAGAGTGCGGATCGAAATGGAACGGGGGGAACCCTCATAAAGCTCTCGGAGGAATTTTTAAAGAGAAGTCAGAGAGAACTAACCAATCGAAATTACAAAGTTAGTGCAGCCTATTTGCTCATTGCAAATCGATTGGCCATTCAGTTCAAACGGGTAAACAGTCGGGCCACTGCAACTTCCTCGGTTTCGGAAGCTTCAGTTCAAGAAAAATATAAAAGCTTTCAAGCTAAAATGGATCAATTGAAACGTCGTGATTTTAGCCATGACTTTGCAAAACAGCATCTTGTGAAGAGCTTAAGGGAGCTTCAGGGGAAAATCCGATTGGGTCTGCAAACCCAAAATTGGACGGAAGCAAATCAATACCTGATAGTGGCCGAATCAATACTCAGACTATTGTGAATCCGGCATATTTATTCTGAGTTAAAATGTAAACGTTGGGATAGCAAATCGTTTGAAGAAACACTCGAAATTTTGGGAAGCTAAATTTCTCTCGCTGGCAAGTGCAACCCTTTTTATTTCTTTGTGTGCGTGGAATAATTTACAGGCACAAACGGTTCAATCATCCTCTCGATCGGATTCGCTTTCCCCAAAAACATTTTTGGAACTGGATTATCTGCAATTGAAACTTCAGATATCTACTATTCAGGATAGCTCACTCATTCAGGAAATAACAATTTTCGAGAAGCTGTTCGCCGGTGCGCTTCAAACGGGGGATTTACAGATGGCTCGATTCTATCTTTCTTCGGCAAAGGATCTGCTAAAGGATTCAGGAAGAATAACAATAAGCGATGCAAAAACAGAGGAAGTAAAAAATAGTCCGACCCAGGATTTTCAGCAATCGCCGGTAAACAATCTGTTTTATGTAACCACAGGAATGGATGTTTCCCGCCAGGATTTTGAAATTGTCTACAGTGGCCAGGATAGCAACCTATTGGATGCTACCAACAACCCTATCACGGCGGTGGGCACCGAGGGAAGTTGGGAATATTCGAACCTGTCTGCCTTGCGTTGGAATGGTATTTTTAAATACAGTCGCGATTACTGGCTAACAACCCTGCACGGAGCTGCCGAAAAATCTTTTTATCGGAATCAACGCGCTCAATTTTGGGTGGATATTGAAAGCATGGCCTACAAACGTGATATTCAACTGAAATATGCCCAGGTTTATTCCGGATTACAATGGCGGGGAAATTTGAATTCTTATGTAGCCGGTTTTGCGCAGTACGAATTTTTGCGCCGCACGTACGACCACCAGGATGAAAGCTTTCCAAATTACAGGAGAAATCAATTCTGGGGAGGCTTCGTTTTTAGTCCCGGGTTTTTGACGAGCGTGCAAGTATCCGCCCAATCTGAAATGCGTCAACACGATGTTTTCCATCGATTAGATTACACCAACAGCATTTACTCGGCAAAAGCGAACTATATGAATGTTAAAAGAAGCAAGTTTTCCCTGCAACTCGATCGGCGGTTTTTGACTTACACACATGCTCCGCTAGATTCTGCATTTTACTTGGGCAGCTATCGTGATTGGTATATGAATTTTCGTGCAGGGCAGGGACTCGCCTCGTGGCTGGGTTTTGAAGTGAATGCCGAATTCACAAATCGAAATTACAAAAATCATTCAACCTATTTACAGGATTTTAACTACATTACCGTCACGCCTGCAATAAAATTCATCGTTAATTCTTTCCTGAATTTTGAAATCGGATACCTGAATATTCAAAAAAAATATCACATTGCTGAAAAAACGACAACCTTGATTGCCGTTAAAAATTACACGGTGGTCGGCCCGACACTCTCTCTGGACTTTTTTAATATGAAAAATTTATTAATTTCCGGATCAATCAGTTACGAATTGCGGCGTTATAAAGATTCAAACAATGAAGTCGACGGTGGTTTTAATTTTTACACCGATCAGAATGAAACGACCGCCATGCTTTTTTTATCCTGGCAGTTTCTGAAAAACTGGGAACTGGATGCCATTGCTCATCGGGATGCGGCAATTGACCAGGAGTTAAAACACAATGATTCACGCCTTTCACTTTTTACAGTCGAGCTAAAGCGAAAATTTTAGATAAAAGATACCCTCTCTCGCGAATATTCCTTTTTTCACAATTTCTTCAACCCAGATTCGGAATATTGCTAAAATTTTAATGTCATTTTGAGGAGTTCCCACTTTTTCGGTATTTTTTTTGAAGAAGTGGGAACGACGAATCAATCTTTGTCTATTTTCGCGATGAGATTGATTTGCTCCCTGCCAGTTGGCGGATCACTCACAATGACAACCTATCCTTGTGCGGTTTATTTAAGTTTTCCGAATCTGGGTTGAAAAAAGTCTTTCCTTATTTTCATTGATTTTTTT
>CAZIYL010000049.1:0-12864 GCA_964543425.1 uncultured Deferribacteres bacterium | reverse complement strand
TTTTAAGAATATAGCGCATTCAATTGTTCAACTTGGGATAAGGCTAAATTTCATTCAGACTAATTGCACGAACACCTGCCGCCTTCATCTCCTCAATGGCCTTTTGGCTGTCGCCCGGCTCCACATTTACGCCCCTGCTGGCATCTTCCAAAAAATAGACCGTAAATCCCAATTGAAGGCCAGCCAGGACGGTATTTTTAACGCAGTAATCGGTGGCCAGCCCGCCCACGAGAAGGTTTTCTACTCCCAGCCTGTGCAAATAGATTTTTAAATCCGTTCCTTCAAAGCTGGAGTACGCCTCTTTCTCGGGATTACTTGCCTTGGAAACCAGTACCGCCGTGGTTGGAAATTTCAGGTCGGGGTGAAACGCTGCCCCCGTTGTATTTTGCACGCAGTGAACCGGCCAAATGCCGCCATTTTCCTTAAAAGAACTGTGGTTGGCCGGATGCCAGTCGCGGGTAAAAACAAGTACGCCCCCTGCGGCCAGGATTTTCTCCTCATAAGCGTTCAAAATGGGAATAATATCATCGCCTCCGGGCACAGCCAGCGCCCCACCGGGACAAAAATCGTTCTGGATATCCGTAATAATCAGGGCTGATTTTTCATTAATTGAAACCGACATATTCAATCCTCCGGATCATTTAAAATTCGATTACCATTCCTCCAACCGGAAAAACCTTGAACTGTAAGACTCGGTCGATGGAACCATCATCGTTATAAATATACTGCCAAATATTGTCCCTGTCAAATACATTCATCATTTCAAAATAGGTTACCATATTCCAACCGTTGAACATAAAACGGCGATCCAGACGAAAATCAAATCGATAGTAGGGCGGAAACCGATGCGAATTCAGCAAAATATTCTGATCGGTAAACCAGTGCTGAAGTTCAGGATAGTACCGCGGCCGAGTGTAAGGCCTTCCGCCCAAATAACGGAATCGGATGCTGGTTTCTACCTGATCACCGAGAGGAAGCATCCACGCAAAGATTTTATAAACAAGCTTTTGCGACAGGTGCTGATACCACGGGCGATTGAAAAGATTAAAGCGTGCTCCCATAATGGCGGTAAAAATGTGCCGATAATCGTAGTCCCAGTTGTAAAAGGAATCAAAGCGCGGATCGAATCCCCTGGCAATCGAGTAAGCGTAACTTACGCTGAAATGGACATTGCCGGACATTTTCTTCTGGAGAAAAAATTCCACTCCCTTTGCAAAACCCTTGCCCCGACTCAACAAACGTCCTCCGGACGCATCATAGGGATCCGGGGTAAGCCAGGCAGATGCAATCGGCACATTTCGGTATTTTTTGTAATAGAGTTCCACCGTCCCGCGCAAATCCTCTCGGAAAAAGTGTTCCGCTCCCAAAACCACTTGCTTTGTTCGCTTATAATTTAAATCGCTATTTTTGGGATTCGCCGTCAGTGCAATGTACGCAGGCGATTGAGACTGTTGCGCAAAAGCCAGATTCAGTTTACTGTGCTTGGACAGACTGTAAGAAAAGCCAACGCGCGGATCAACCGA
The DNA here is from genome assembly GCA_964543425.1 of uncultured Deferribacteres bacterium. GTDB lineage: Bacteria > Zhuqueibacterota > JdFR-76 > JdFR-76 > BMS3Abin05 > BMS3Abin05. The sequence continues at coordinate 11,341 of CAZIYL010000049.1, read as the reverse complement.
GCTTTTCTGAATGTATTGAAAATAATCGTAACGAAGTCCTGCAATCACCGAAAAGCGAGGGGACGGGACCCATTGGAACTGGCCGTAGACGGCAGCTTTTGCGGACAATTTATTTGCTTCCACTTGCCATTCCGGATAGGATCGAAAGACCCCGATTTTTTGCGGCGGCTGAACCGAAACATTGTACCGGTAAAGCGTATCCGGCTTGTACCATTCATGGTGATCAAATGAAACGGCCTTTACACTGCCGCCAAAATTCAATTCCAAACCCGAGGCTGCATAAAACGTAATATCCGACTTCAGCGTTCGTTCGATCTCCGTTGAGAGATTTGTGTAATAGGGTCTTTTGTGCGAATCGTAAACATATTGATTCCAGTAATTCAGGGTTTGCGATGCCGTTAAATTTGAGAGTGCTTTTTCGCCCAAAAAGGTTTGGAGCGTCGCCCCGAAGGCATACTGATGGCTTTTGGAGCGAACATTCTCCGCCCCGCGGGAATACCCTCCCTTGCCCTCATTTTCGATGGAAATATGATCATTGCCAAAAATTCCATCAATCAGAAGCCGGTTGTTTTTGGAAAGATCGACCGTCATTTTCCCCTGGAGATTGTAATAGTGTGGAATGGCCGTTAGTCCTGCGGATGAAATAATCAGATCGAGGAAACTTTTTCGCGCGCTGAGAATCCAAGAGCCCTTCTTGGCCGGCAGCGGGCCTTCAGCCATGGCGCCGGCGCCGGACATCCCGAGATAGAAATGTCCCGTGTAGCGCTCCCGATCGCCATCGCGCAGAGAAATGTCCATGACAGAGGAAGCCTTGTCGCCGTATCGCACGGGGAAAGCGCCCGCGTAAAAATCAACTCGTCGAATAAAATAATTATTGAGCATATTGACCGGCCCCCCTCCGGTTCCCTGGTAGCCAAAATGGTTGGGGTTGGGAATCTCGATATTGTCCATTACAAACAGATTTTCTCCGGGCATGCCCCCTCGCACAATGATTTCATTATTCTGATCGGATCCGGACACAACGGACGGCAGCGCCTGAATGACTCGCTGAACATCTTCAGCGCTCCCGGGATCGCTTCGTATTTCCTCAAAATCCATGCTGCGGTTCGAGACAACGGCGTCTTTTGCCTCCTGAAAATAACCGGCTGTTACCACCACGCTGTCCGCTTCCAACACAGAAGCCTTTAATTCGATTTTTAAATGGGTCGTGCGTTTGGGATTCACAATCACATTAGGCACGATTCGACTTTCATACCCCATCATAAATACGCGAACGCTGTAGGAACCAATCGGCACGCGGGAAATGCTAAAATTCCCTTCAACATCGGCGGCAGCCCCCATTTGTGTTCCCACCAGTACAATATTTGCACCTGCCAGTGGACGCTGCGTTGCTTCATCTACTGCTTCTCCTCGAATACGGCCAAAACGCGGCTGCGAGACAGATTTCACCTGACCAAAGATTTGAGGTGTACTCAAAAAAATCAAAAGCAACCAACACGCGCTGACAACCCCTAAATTCCTGAACCAAATGCCATTTCCCACAACTTTCATGGAAACTGATTTTCTTTCAAGATTTTCCACTGAGTTCCTAACTGTGTAAAAAAGGTCTTGCAAGGTAGTATTAATAATTGAAGTGTCCGCATTAATTTAGTAACTATTCAGTTTGAGTCCTTTCCTCCACAAAGACACCACGTCACAAAATTTCACTAAAATCGCAGGGCGTTGCCCTGTGCCAAAATCGTTCGCCCCGTTTGGGTGAAAAGGTTAATATTTCAAACTATTCAAAACAACTCAAAGCGTTGGGACACCGTTTCGCCTGGAAATTTTTCTCCAATAAGTAGAATAGAAAAAGCGTTTTTGAGGAGGAATGGCGTTGAGTTTTTCAATCCATTGAGATTCAAACAGGCGGCTCTCCTTAAAATATTCCCTTGAAAAAAGGCATCGATCGAAAACGGAGGCAGTTTCAATTTGGGGAATCCCTTTCCACAGACGTGCCTCAAATTTTGTTCTTTCCGTCCAGAATTCGAGAATGGTTTTGCTGCTCCGATTCAGCAGCGAGCGATGCAGTATTTCGTGCTGCCACCAGAGGGAATCGGCCGAATAGGAATTGCCCGCCCGATCATCCAGCGGACATCCGAAAAACACCGGTCTAAAAAGCGACATGCAGGGGGCGGCTGTTCCCGTTACAAAAACATTGATTCGGCGGTCGGGGGTAAGCTGCACGACTAAAGATCCCACGGTTTGGCTTTTTCGAATAATCGGATCAGCGGCGTGCATGCACAGGGTACCGTTGCTCAAATCGGCGGGGTGCGTACCAATAGTCCTGCCTCCATGATCCCGCAATATTCGGGCGATTGTTTTCGGTGTCAGGCTTCCTTTTTTTTGTTCCATCATTTCCATGGAATGTGCCCACCTTTTCCCGGCTCCCGAAAAATAGGTGTAAAGAAATCCCTCGTAATGTTTTTTTAGATTTATCCGACCCGATTTCGATTTTTGCAATCCTGGAGAAGCATCGTCGTAATCATCCTTCAATGTGGTGCAATTTGAAATCGAATAGGCGCCGGCTATTTTCTTTACTGCCCAGTCACGGCCAAATGTTTCGAGGACATAGGCGCCCGTGAAATCGGCTATTAGGAAGGAGTTGTGGTAGGTAAATTTTTTATTGTGGTATCCGCTGGCGCCCCCTTGGCCATATTTTTCAAGAAGCGACGTAATCACGCGAACGGCTTCTTCGGCAGTTTCACCGCGTTCCAAAGCCAGCCGCATGAGGTCCATTCCCAATAAGCCGGGTTTCTTTTCCACGCGGATTTTTAAAAACATGGCTTCGTTGCCCACCACCACGCCGTTTTCATTCACGCCCATTTCACAACCCCACATCCAGAAAGGCTTTGCCAGAATCACTTCAAAAGTATGCCTGGCCTGAGGAATTGAAAGATAGGTTGTCTTCACCGTTTGATCCGGTGGGTAATCGACCGCGGGAAAACGAACGACTTCATGAGCCTCGTCGGGTTCGCGGTCAGAATTTTTCCCAAACAAGATGCTTCCATCGGACGTGTAGTTTGAAAGAGCAACGAGTGTGTCACACATGGCGGTTCCCTTTCAAATGAGATCGCATATTTTCACCATTTAGCGTTTGAATGAAAATGCAACACAAACCTCCGGCTTGTGAAATTTTATTTAGCCAATTCTTTATTTCTAATATCAGACTAACGCAAACAAGATGCTTATGTTACATTTTTCAGGTGTTTTCGTTCAGACACTATTTACCCTCAATATTTTTCTTCTGAGTGGCGATTCCATTTCGTTCTTCGGTCAAATCGTGCAACAATTTTTCAAGCGTCCAATTTATGGAATAGGGCGTTACAGCCGCAAATAGCGGCCGCGGCAAATTTAGCGTTTTGTAAACGGAAATAAAAGCACTGATTTCCGAGCGCTGAAAATTATGAAAAATAATAAATCGTTCCGCGAATGGCTTCCGTTCAATCGAGCCCATTTTGCCCTTCAGTATTTCTGAAATTGTAAGTTTTGATTGATTGGGAGAGATTTCAACAAATGCAGGAAATTCAATTTCTTTAATAAATTTACTCAGAACCGTTTTTTCTTCTTCAGTAAAACCGGCGATTAAGAGGCAACGATCTGTCAATTTTTGTAATCCCATTCTTAATTGATTGAACCGGGAGGGATGTTCTTCACAGATTTTCTAAAATTTTGACACAATGAAATCTCCCCAACTCCATTGTTTTCAGAAGGGTAAATTTGGTGGGCGATACTGGATTTGAACCAGTGACCTCTGGTATGTGAGACCAGCGCTCTAACCAACTGAGCTAATCGCCCTTAAAAATCGAAATAAATATACGTAAAATTATTTTACTTTTCAATAGAATTTTTTGACAATGCAAAAGGCCGAACTGCTTTACGGCTATCCATTGCCATGTAACGAAAAAAATTTATGACGGGATTTACAGGATATTTTTAATTCATTGGCAAAATACTCAATCCTGTAATCCTGTCAATATATTAAGAAAAATATTCCATTTAATCGTTTAGTTAACGCCAATGTTTAGCTGGTAGTTGGCCCGCAATGGATTGAAATCTTTCTCACACCAAAAACTCACCTGCGTTCCTGCTGAAGAATCCAATTTGCGGCATCCAGCAGATCGTCAGCCACGTAATCCGGCTTAACAGCGTAAGTGGCATCGGTGCCCGCATGACCGGTTCGCACCAGAATTTTTCGGATTCCTGCCCGACGGCCGGTTTCCAGATCAATCGTCTTGTCTCCGATAAAAAAACTGTTGGTCAAATCAATATTAAGATCGGCCACCGCCCGTTCGATCAGGCCGGTATTTGGTTTACGGCAATTACAGGCCTCTGTAACGCTGTGCGGACAGAAATAAATCTTGTCAATTTTAATCCCGGCGGGCGCCAACTGCCGAAACATCTCCCGGTTCACCCGATAAAAATCTTCTTCTGTGTAATATCCCAGACCGATTCCACCTTGATTCGTCACAATCACTAACCGGTACCCCATATCCTGAAGCTTTTTCAATCCCTCCAAAACATTCGGGAGCAGTTTGAATTTTTTGGGATCATGAAGATACTCCATTTCATCGTTGATTGTGCCATCACGGTCGAGGAAAACCGCCGGCGCGGCCTTGAGGGGTCTTCTTGAAAAATGAACCGCCCCCTCTTTTTCGGCCACCTGCTCCGGCCCGTTCCCTTCACTGCCGATAATTCTTTCAATAATTTCGGTTGTAGAAATCTTCGTCTCGATCGGAATAAGCACAACCTTTCCCCCAACCGATTCCACAATTTCTTTCGAGGTTAATTGTTCGGGAGAGTAATCCCCTGCTTTGATGTAAAAATCCGGTCGAAGTGCCAGGATATTTTGCTGGTTGCGCCTTTCGTCAAAAACAAAAACAAAATCGACGGAAGCTAATCCCGCCAGAACTTTTGCGCGAAGATTCTCCTGCACGAGGGGGCGATTTCCGCCTTTGTAGCGCTTCACGGAAGCATCCGAATTGATGCCCACTATCAGCACGTCGCAAAGAGCTTTGGCCTTTTCCAGATACTCCACGTGCCCCGCGTGCAAAATATCGAAAACACCCGAGGTAAATCCGATTAATTTTCCGTCTTTGCGCAGGCAGGCACAAATTCTTGCCACTTCATCGCGTGTCTTGATTTTTTCATCTGCCGCAGCAGTGCGTTTTTTTATTTCTTCCAAAATCTCTTCCAGACTTTCTGAAGCTTTTTCAGCTTTCTGATTTCTCTTTTTGCAATTTTTGCGTAGGAGCTTTGAGGCGCCAGTTTAACAACCTCTTCGTACTCTCGGATAGGGTCTTCGTAATCGCGCTTGTCCTTCTTGTAATAGGCTTTTGCCATGTAAAAATAAGGCTCGGGATTTTGGGGTTCCAGTGCAGAGGCTTTTCCAAATTCCTCAATGGCATCCCAAATTCGTGCCAAACTCCCGCGCCTGTAATAATACCGGCCCTTTGCCATATAAAGCAGGTACTGAGCCCGCTCGTTATCCGGCTTCAGGGTGAGTGCCTTTTTCAGATATTCAATGCTTTTTAGATACCGCCTTCTTTGAAGTTGACTTACAGCATTTTTTGTCCACATTTCGGACTCTTTCCGGCGGTTTTCAAACAGCCCAATTTTTTTCTTCAAATCCGTTCGTTGAGGATTCAGTTTAATGACCGCACGATCATCTTTTGCCGCCAAATCCAGCTCGCCCAGTTCTTCGTAAAGCTTTCCGCGTTCAATTAGTGCCGGGAGAAACGTAGAATCTTTTTCCAGCACAGATGTCAGTTTTCGAACCGCTTCCCAGCGATAGGTTTTATCCTTTGCCAATTTCTTCGCACTGAGAAAATCGGCTTCCAGAATCAGGTGTTTGATCTCGGTATCTTCGGGCCTGAACAATGCAGCCTTTTTAAAACTGAATTTTGCCGAATCCAGTTTCCCGATCGCCCGGTAGCTTTCCCCGAGATTAACCCAGGCTTTGACATTGGTAGAATCCTTTTCCAGGGCGGTACGATAGCTCAAAATAGCCTCACGGTAGTTTTTTTGCTTGAAAAAAGAATCGGCCATCTTGGTAGAACCGGCACAGCCGACCACGAGCAGGAACACTCCCAGAGCAATTAATTTGGCAATAGAACAAATTTTCAAATTGCTTCCTTTCCTTGAATATTTTTATCAGACCAAAATTCGAAAGATAGAAAAAAACTACGCAGCCGTTTTCTTCTTTCCGAAATCCTTGTCCAGCGGAATAAATGGCAAGACAAGAAAACCCGGAATAGTTGCAATCATCACCCAGATAAAGAAATGCTGGTAGCCGATTACTTCCTGCAGCCAACCGCTGAACATTCCCGGAATCATCATTCCAAGCGCCATTATTCCCGTAGCAATGGCAAAGTGGGTGGTTTTAAATTTCCCCTCCGAAACATAAATCATGTAAAGCATATAAGCTGTAAAACCAAAACCATAACCGAACTGTTCCGTTGCCACGGCCAGATTAATTGTGAGAAGATTATTCGGTTGAAAATGAGACAGGTAAATGTACACGGCATCCGGCAAATTAATGGAAATCGCCATCCACCAGAGCCAAGCCTTCAAGCCATATTTTGCGGCCAGGAATCCGCCCAAAAGTCCTCCCACAGTCAGAGCCAGAATTCCGACGGTGCCGTAGACAAATCCCACCTGACCGGTAGTCAGCGCCAAGCCACCTGCTTCCTGAGCATCCAACATAAATGGCGAGGCCAATTTTACCAATTGCGATTCAGCTAATCGATAAAGAAGCAAAAACGCCAGAATCCAGCCAATTTTGTCTCTCTTGAAAAACAAAACAAACGACTCAATATACCCCCTGATAAAATTGGATGAATTCCCCACACTTGCCGGTTTGTCCGAGGCGGGATACGGCAGAATGAATTTGTGGTACACAAAAAACAGGAAAAACATGGCTGCCAGGAAGAAAAATGTTATTGACCAGGCCAGCGGAATATTCCCGGATGTAGCCTTGAAAACAGCCGAGGTAGAGCCCCTCAACTTCGGATCGATTTTAATGATGGCAATCGCCGGCTTCTGCCAGTTCTTTTCGGTAAAGACAAAATGTTCTCCCTCAATAAGAGAGATACTCTTGTCTCCTCTGACTCGGCCAAAATGTACAACAATGTGTTTTTTGGCACCCGGCGGTTTGTTTAAACGAAAATAGATTGCGCCAAAATTTCCTGCATTGTTTTTTTGAATAACAGGCTTCTTCTCTCCAAAATGTTTTCGCAAATAATCCGCCAGAGGATGCGACACATGATTTTGCCACCAGGAAGATTCCTTTCGCTTCTGTGCAAGCGATAGCGGTTTTGGTTTGATTTTGATAAATCCATTTTGAGCGTTCCACTTGAGGGCAAATTGTACGGCGGAATCCAGTTCGGTTTTAGATCGCACTGCAGTGGAGATCTCCAAATCATGCGGGAAACTCAACACACGCATTTCCCCTGCGGGCGATTCAAATTTCACAGATTCCGGGGAGATCATTTGCGTCACGGCCGCATGAGGTTTCGTTTGCACATGAATATTTACATTGGGCAAACCGCTGTGGCTTTCGATGTACCCTGCAAGAATAATCAGCAGCCCCTGGCCGGTGATCATTGCCAGACGGTAAAAGGTACTGCGTACTCCCACAAACCAGGCCTGATCGTGTTCCGAAAGACCCAGCATGTAAAAGCCATCGGCAGAAATATCGTGAGTGGCGGAAGAAAAAGCCAGCAGCCAAAAAAATCCAAGCGTTAACTTGAAAAAATTAGGCAGGGGAATGGTCAGGGCCACACCCCCCAGTCCCGCGCCCACAATTAATTGCATGGTAACAATCCAGAATCGCTTGGTTTTGAAAAGGTCGACAATCGGACTCCAGAGGGGTTTAATCACCCAGGGCAGATAAAGCCAGCTCGTGTACAGGGCGATGTCCGCATTGGAAATTCCCATTCGTTTGTACATGATTACGGAAACCGTCATGACGACGATGTAAGGAATGCCTTCTGCGAAATAGAGGGAGGGAACCCACAGCCAGGGATTACGCGTCTGTTTTTTCATACTTTCTCCGAAGAATAGAATTCACGGCAACCGCAACTCTTGGTCATTGCCTATTCTGCTTGCATAACGGATTGGGCATAGGCGGCGCGGAACGCTTTGAGAATACTTCATTTAGCCCAATAAACCGAACGCGTTTCGCGTCTGACTTGATGCCCGGGTTAGGCTGTTTTAACAATAAGCTTTACATAAATTATAAGGGTTAGGTGTATGAGCCGTGGCGGGCTTTCCGCACTTCCTTTCATATTTACACTACCGCTTAATTATTCACATACATTACATATTTAGCACTTTACCAGCCATTGCTTATACACAATGTTAGGGCATGGCCATTTTCCATTTGCATATATTTCTTTTTCAAATTTTCTAATATTTCATTTTCTAACGTGCTTTGGCAAGACATACTCTTTTGCAATTTTTGGATTAAGCGTTGCCTCGTGCGAATTGCAAATGTGTATGGCTTTTGCATTGGCTTTTCATTCTATGCAGCTTTAAGGTTATAAACGCTTTTCCCTCCACCATAATAGTTTGTATAAATATGTTGATAAATTAAGTTCGCTTTTTCTTCAATTTCATCTTCTGGATATGGTTCCTGTGGCAACCACAAAAGGGTATCGTAAATAGCTGTTTTAACTTGTGCTCTTATTTGTATGCTTTCTCTCCATCGTTCAACTTTCAATTTTTCGGCTTTGAGGGTTTCCAGAGTCTGTTTTGCAACCTTTTTTACTTCATCCCTTTCTTTATCTGTCAAGTTATCCTTTTTCAGTAAATCAAATATTGCAAGCGTTTCTTCGTTAAGCCCTTCTTTCATTGCCCTGCTGTCTTCCACTGCTAGATCTTGAATAAAATCGTTCAAATCCTTAAAAGCTTTTTCAACTGCTGCTATATCTTTTCCCTTATTATATTCCTCAATAATTTCTTTGTATTTCTCGTAAAATTCCAAACGCAAAGGATTTTCTTTTATCATTTGTTTAAGTTTCTTTTCAATGGCTTTTTGCAAGTTGAAAACAAAGGTGTTTTTTCGTTTTATCTTTTGAAATGCAGCTTTTAATTTATCAAAATCTAAATTGCTTAAATCAATGTAACCAGCCTCGGGTTCTGCTACTTTATTAATAAACACACTTTCATTCACCACTGCTTGAAGTTGCATCATTATCTCTGTAATGTCTGCCGTTTTTACTTTTTGGTTTAAGGCGTCATAAATGGCTTCAATGGCATTGAATTGTTTAATGAAAGGTTTTATCTCATCTTCGGGATAAAGTGCTTTGTACTTTCTAAAAACATCTCTTGCCATTATTTCAAATTTGGTTCGAGTGGTTTCGTTTAAAGTTACAATATCTGTTGCCTCATTAATTTTAGCCAATTTTTCAATAGGTTTGGCATTTATCAAATCTGATAAATTAAAACCAAGTTCTTTTAAGTATCCTTTTATTGCACGAATGGCTTCTTTTAGCTCATTAGCTAATTTCCCCAATTTTTCAACTGGACTTTCTCCATCACCGCCGCTTGTTGTTTTGCCACCACTAGAACCGCCTTTATCTCCTTCTCCGTAAATTGAATAGGCTTTTTCTAATTGTTTGTAAACATTGCCATAATCTACAATCAAACCGTTTTCTTTTTCTTCATCAAAAACACGGTTAGCACGGGCAATGGTTTGCATCAAAGTATGTCCTTTTATGGGTTTGTCAAGGTAAACCGTTGAAACACTGGGGGCGTCAAACCCGGTAATCCACATAGCACAAACAATGACAAAACGAAAAGGGTTATCTTTATCTTTAAATTCTTTTTCCAAATCCCGTTCGACCATCTTTTTACGGTGCGGTGCAATTTCCAATTTCATTTTACGGAATTTGTCAACCTCATTTTGTTCGCTACTCACTACAACACAAACTTCTGTTTCTTCAACTTTTTTGAGTTTTCGTTTTAGCTGTAATTCTTCTTGTTGGTCTTGAGCATTTTTAATTCTCTCTTTTAAATCTGCAACATAATCAGGCCAATACTTCATCATCAAATCATACATTCTAACGGCAGTTGGTTTATCAATGGCAACAAACATTGCTTTTCCTTGATACCCTCTTTCGTTAAAATGCCAAACCAAATCTTTTGCAATAGCATCTAATCGTTTTTGAGAAGTAAGAACAGGATAATCACGCTTAAATTCTCGTTCTAATTTTCTGCGTTGGTCTTCGTCTAAATCCTCATTCTCGATAAGTTCTGCCATTTTCTCATCTAATTCTGGATTTTCAATACCAAGCTTTTCTCCACGGTTCAAATAACGTAGTGGAAGCGTTGCATTATCTTCAATAGCTCGTTTGAAATCGTAAATTGATACATATTCACCGAAAATATTTTTTGTGAGTTCTAATTCTTCTTTTATGATTGGTGTACCTGTAAAACCCAGATAAGAAGCATTAGGAATACCGTAAAAACGCATATTGCGGGCAAATGTGCCTGCTTGTGTTCGGTGGGCTTCATCGGAAATCACAATAATGTTTTTTCTGTCCGTAATAAGCGGATATTCACTTTCTCTTTTCTTATCGATTGAGAATTTATGAATAAGCGTAAAAACATACCGGTGGTTTTCTTTGAGCAACTCCCGTAAATGTTCCCTGCTTTTGGCAACTACATTTTTTTCGGTAACGGCACCTACACCTGTAAAGGTATCATAAAGTTGTCGCTCTAATTCGGTGCGGTCAGTAACCATTAAGAAAGTATAACTACCGCCAAATTTTCTGTGTATCTTTTGAGCTATAAAAACCATTGAATAGGATTTCCCACTGCCTTGTGTATGCCAGAAAACACCCAGTTTCCCTTTTAATTCATCTATGTTTTTTGCCTTATCTAAAACTTTGTTTACACCGATAAACTGGTGGTTCTCTGCCAATATTTTCACTAAATCGCCTGCGGAATTATCAAATAGAATGAAGTTCTCGAATAGGTCCATTAAACGGATTTTGTCGCAAGTTCCGCGAAGCATTGTGTCCAAACTTACAATTCCTTCTTCATCTTCTTCTATTCGTTTCCATTCAGTAAAAAACTTGTATGGGCTGGTTATTGTTCCGACTTTGGCATCGGTTCCGTTACTGAGAATAATAAAAGCATTGGAATGGAAAATATGCGGAATGGTATCTTTATAATCGGTTAGATTATCGGTATAAGCATTTCGTAAATCGGTATGATGGGCTTTTAGCTCAAAGAAGACCAAAGGAATACCATTTACAAAACCAACAATATCAGGTCTGCGGTTGTATAAATCGCCAAC
>CAZIYL010000048.1:4754-12881 GCA_964543425.1 uncultured Deferribacteres bacterium | reverse complement strand
CAAACGGCAGTTTTTTTTCAGATGTTTTAACTTGAAAGCCTTTCGTGTCGATGGACACTACCAACACCGTCAACTCTTTTAGATCATTTGCATTGACAACATTCGAAGAGGATTGTTCCGCCGATGGGAGCGAAAAATCAATAATTGCAATCTTGACAAATGAGGCTGATAGCAGCAAGAATGGAATTAAGATTATAAAAACATTCATAACCGGTGTAATATTAACATCGAAATCTTCGATCCGACGCTCTTTCCCGATTGTTCGTCTCAGATTCATAAAAAAATAATCCTACTTGTTGTTTCGAGTCCGCCGTGTCAAAGCCTGGAAAATCACCCCAACATTTTCATTGATTTCGTCAATGGCTTCATTTGTTTTTTCCAGCAAAATGGCGTAAAAAAACATAATCGGAATGGCAACAATCAAACCAAAAGCCGTTGTGTTCAAAGCAAGTGCAATACCGCCTGTCAGTAATGCGGCCTTTTGAGATGCATCCGCATGGGCAACCGCCTGAAACGACTGGATCAGCCCCCAGATGGTTCCTAAAAGACCTAGCAGGGTTGCCACATTTGCAGACATCGATAAATAGCCTGTACGTTTTTCCAGTTTCGGAAGCACCGTTAACGCGCGCAATTCAAGCGCGCTCTGGATGTCCTCCGGCACCAGATCAGCTTCCTCAAGTCCGGCTCTCACAATTTTTGGCAACGCTGCTTTTGAACGATCGCAAAGTGAGAGAGCCTTGTCAATTTTATTTTCACGAATAAAATGCACGATTTGATTGGTAAATGCTTGACTATCGATTCGGTTCACAAAATAGATTACAATAAACCGCTCCACAATAATGGCCATTCCCCACAGACCAACGGCCAAAATGATGTACATGAAGACACCGCCGTTTTTGAAAAAAGCAATTACAGCATCCAAAATTTATCCTCCTATTCTCACAGAATCTACCACGGGATAAGCGTTTCCTGTTTTTTATTATATTTTCTTTCAAAAGTATCTTTATCGATGGGCTTCATTATTTCATCGATGAATGATCGGTCGATCACAATATCATCTACTTTGGGATCACTTCCCGGAATGATATAAACCATTTGGGGTTTTGCAATCCATCCTTTGATTTCAATTTTATTCAGGAAGAGCTTTTTTGTTTCCTGAGAAATACCGGCCGTTTTACTCTGTATCGCCTTCTTTTGTTTCTTCTTTGGTTTTTCCTGGGCCAGGCAAACTGCTGGAATCAAAAGGATCAGCAAGGCGAAGACGCCAAAATATCGGGGCAGATTTTTCATTCGGCCTTCACTCCTTTTTGGGTCAAACTGGCAAAGCGATTCTGGCTTTTTTTAATCCAAATATTATCAATATGACTTTTTTTCGCCTGTTTTAAATTCGCCTGAAAATATTTTGCCGCCTTTTTGAGAAGGGGAGCGGCGGCCTCATTTAATTTTAGCTGATAAGCGGCTACTTCTTCTGTCGAAAGATTGTTGGGCAGTGGGGAATTAATCATGGCATTTGCAAATTCTTCCCATGCGAGGCCAATTTCGTAATAAGATGCAGTAACCCATTCGGCCACACGAAAGTCAATGGTTTGTTTGTAATCCTGTAAGCAAATTTTAAGATATTTTTTCTTCGCGCCGAGGCTTTTGGCAAAATCGGAGGTAATCTCGATTGCCGCATATTGTTTAAAATGGATTTCCCCGATTAAAAAAGATGCATTCGCAACGTAATAGGGATTAATATTCTCGTTTTGATGCTCCTTGTAAACCCTAACGGCTTTATTCAGGAAGGTCAACGCCATTTGCGAATTGGATTGATCATAATACCCTTCTCCCATCTTAAAAAGCGCTTCCACATAGTGGTTGTAATTATCAAAAATTGTAATGTATTTCGAATAAAGATCGATTGCCTTATTCCAATTCTTTTCCCTGTAATAACAATTGGCAGCAAAATACAGGGCTTTTGCTTTCAGAGGCGAATTGACTTCAACCAGTTTCAAATAATCGGAGGCGGCCTTGTCCCATTGCTTCATTTTTTCCCTGTAGGCAGCCGCCGTAACCGCCACTTTGTCCAATAATTTTGAATCCGGATATTTTTCCAAGAATTTTTCGTAGATTTGGGCGGCGCTAACCGTATCTCCGATTGCCTCAAACTGTTTTCCCGCCTGGATGAGCGCCATTTCGGCAATCGTGGAATTGGGATATCTTAAAGCGGCTGTAGCATATTCTTTAGCCGCTTGAATGGGACTGCCCGATTCTCGCAACTTCTCAGCCAATTTATAGTGCGAAGATGCCACCATGCCTCTGGCTTTCGCCACCAAATTCGATGAATCGGGGAGAGCTGTTAAAACGGATTGGTACCATTTTTCAGCACGTGCGTAATCTTCCTCTTTAAAATAGGATTGTGCCACTAACATCATGGTCGTGCCGTAGTAATCGCTTTCCGGATAATTATTGATAATCGTTAAATAGGCCGCTCTGGCAAGATCGTAACGCTGAATTTTGCTAAGTTCATCCGCCAATTTCAATAAAACCTCTACTGTTCGTGGCCCATCTTTGACCAAAGTGGGAAATTCCAGAGAAGCCAAAATAAATTGCTTCATCGGAAGATTTTTCACTTCGATACGCACGGTGTCCTTTGCAGCGAGAAATCGGGGAACCTCAAAAACAACAGGTTTCACGTCCGAATACCTTTCAGATGCTTTCAGGTAACTCAGGATTGTATTGTAGGCTGCATCTTCCAGATATTCAGTATCGGATGTATCGTGGGCAATTCGGCTGTAATTTTCCGCGGCACTTTCGTAATCACCAATCTGATATTGGCATTCGGCCATAAAATACAAAACCTTGTACGCACCTGGATCATCCTTAAAATCTTTAAGGAAACGTTCGTACCATTCAATGGCTTTGCGGTATTCCTCTCCATCCCCGCTTGTTTCCCTTGCCTGAAGTTGATGAAAAATCCCAACATTGTAAAGGGCATTACGCACAACCTCACGGGCGTGGTTTCGAACAGAATCATCTTTCGTTTCTTTGTACCATTTGCTTTCAAAACCATAATTTTTGACCAAACTTTCCTGCTCCTCATTTGCCTTTTGAGGATTCCATAATTGCTTGTAACACCCCACAATATTCAATTGAATATCGGGCGCATAAGGAACATTAGGAAATGTTTCCAAAAGAGTGCGATAGGTCGCAATGGCCAGTTCCAATCTGTCTTGCTTTTTATAAATATTTCCCAAGCGTTTTAAAATCTCATCGTCATATCGATTATCCCCAAGCGATAGAAGGAAATCTTTGGCTTTTTCGGGACCGCCAAATTCGCTAAAACTGATTGCAATATATTGCAGAGACTCATCAATTAAATCGGTTGATGAGCGATCCAGGTATTGTGACTGCAATCGCTCTTGGGTTTCAATATCTTTCAGCAAAAACATAAAATTGCTGATGGCTTCAGGATATTTATTGAGTTTGTAATACGTCCAGCCCAATTTGTACAAGGACATATCAAAAAAATTGTTGTTCCACATATTTTTCTTGACTAATTTCGAGTAATATTTGATAGCATTTTCGTATTTGCCATCGTCAAAATAATGCTCTGCCAGCCTGAAATAGGATTCAGCCACAAGGGGACTGTTGGGAGCTTGCGAAACTAATTTATCAAAATACTCCTGACTCTTAACGGTATTATTTTCCTCTTGATAACAGAGCGCCATCCGGTAGAGAATTTTATCGATAAAACTGATGTACGGATATTGGCTATCCAATTCCTGCAAGTAATGGAGGGCATCATTAAAATCGATTCGTGGCAATGTGGGTTCAATGGTTGTTTTTCCCGAATCAAAGTCCTTCAATTGCTTCTCATATTGTGACATTTTCCGGGCATAATCCAGGCGGGATTTCTTAATGTAGAGTTCCGAGAGCTGAAAAAGAATGTTGGGTGTGAATTCGCTGTTGGGATATTTCAGAAGCAAATTCTCATTTTTACTGATGGCGTTTTCTAATTCTGTGGAGCTCAAATCACCAACGGACAAATGCATTCTCTGAATAGCCTGATCCACAGATTGTAATTTATTTTTTTCCTGAGCATGCCCCTGGGACAGTAAAAGCAGGCCTAAAAAAAAGCCAATCATTAAATATGAAATCCGTTTCATAAACTATTGCTCCCGTTCTTTCAAATAGAGGGCTCGAGAAATACCATATTCCGCATAACTGCGCCAGTCTTTATTTCGCTTTTCATAAACCAACTTCAATTGTTGAATCTGATCCTGTAAATTCTCGTATTCATTCCTTTCCTGAATGATTTCCCGCAATAAAAGGCGGCGCTTTTTTTCCAATTTCTTTTTTTCTTCAAACATAAATTTCGGCACATATTTCTTTGAAGTCGTTAATTGTATCGAATTCAATAAACGCGTTTCCAAAAGAAGCAAATTTACCTGAATGTTTTTGATTTGTTTTTTCTCTTTATCAATATTTTCGGCAATTAGCCTGATTTCCTGCTCATTTTTTTTATTATTCGGAAAGCGCTCTAATATTTTATTAAAATAAAAGATAGACTTATCATACAGGTGAAGTTTTAAATTTGCCTGACCCAACAGCAAATAGACTTCCGGCATATACTCACTATGGGGATATCTCTTTAAAAAGATTTCCAGAGGTGGCACCACATTTTGATATTCGCTGGATTTAATATATCCCCAAGCCAACCCTAGCAAAGCCTTCCCATATTCAGCACTATTGGGCGAAACTTTTTTCAAAAAATTAATTGAGCGTGGATAGTCTTTCAGCTCAAAATAAGTTAAACCAACAATTAATCGTGCTCTTTCTCGTAAAGCGTTTACATCATTGTAAATTTTAGGCAAATTCAGGATATATTCAAAGGATTCAATTGCCTTATCGATATTTTTTTTTTTAGATATCCAAGCCCCATTGCGTACAGGGCATATCCCCTAAATGAGCTTTTGGGTGACACTCGCTTTAACGTAAGAATCGATTGAGTATAGTCATTCAGATAAAAATAGCTTTGCCCTGCATAATAATAAGCCCCATCCATCTCATTCATGGTGGGAAATTTTTCCGTAATCACCTGAAAATAAGTGAGTGCTTTGTTATACATTTTATCTGTGTAATACACCCGCTCTAAGCCATAAACGGCATTCGCCACATAAGGGGAATCCAAATAATTTTTGATCAGGTAAACATAAATCTTTTCAGCCGCACTATATAATTCGAGATGAAAAAGGCAGGTACCCAAATTATATAAAACCGCATCAAGATTCTTGTAATCGCTGTAGTAATCTGTAATGATAATTAGATTTTGTGCAGCTTTCCAGTAATTGGCGCTTTTCATCTGATCCAGAGCAGTTTTGTAAACCTTTGTCGCTGCCCGATCCAACTCCTCTTCGGAAAGAGATCGATTTTGGACCGCCCCTATTGCCATCTGAGACATAACAAATATAAGACTAAAAATTAAAATCAACTTTTTCATAAATACCAATTCATTATTTATTCGGATTTTTTTTCTTTTTCTCTTGCTTTTTCAGCATATCTTGCATACGAGAGATTTCTTCATCGGCTTTACGACGCTGTTTTCGCAATTCTTCCTGGCGCTTCATCATGCCCTTTTTTTCTCTCTCTTTGCGTCGCTTGTCGATAGCCTGCGTTGCATATTTTTTCAGAGAAATATATTTTGTAACGCCCAGCCAGAGTTTCCAGCGAGCATATTTTTTCGGCTGATAAGCAGTAGTAGGATCATCTTTCGTTAAATTCCAATCCAAAGAAGCATTCATAATTAAATTATATGGCCCCACAAATACAATTCCCTGATGGGAATAAATCCAATTTTCTTGAAACGCTACTTCACTCAATCGATGAATCAATTGCCGGGAATCCAATTCCCAATAGATTATTGTACTCTTTACCGGAAATTTGAGGCCAAAATCAAAATAGGTTTCATCTATGTTATTGGCAAACATACCATCGAACAATTTATGATCCATATAACCGGCATTCAAGTAAAGCTTCATCGGATACATGATTATATCCGTCAAATTGAATGTGGCATACGCCTCCAGAGTCCACCCAATGCCATCCGCCGAAAAGGCTTCGTAGGGAACATCGTGATTCGGTGCTGTTGGGAAAACGACTTTGCTTCCTACGCCCAACGCGACAAACCGACTCTCAATCGGAATTTTTAATTTCAGACCGATCTGCGTGTCACCAATCGGTCCCCAAATATGCGACTGGTCATCCTGATATGCCACAAAACGGGTGTCAAATTCCAGAAATGGGAAAATGCCATAGGTAAATACCACGCTCATGTGATAATCTTTTGCAAGCGAGCTGCCGGATTTTCGTAAATAAGCGCTACCAAAAGAGCTAATGTACAGGTTGCCCGGATTAACCGTTTCAGCCGACGTGATTCGGAAAAGACCGCGACCGCCATTAACGGAAATTTGACCGTAGGATTGCTCTGCACTTCCCCAAAAAATAAAAAGAGAAAAAACAAAAAGATAAAAATATTTATTTTTCCAGAAAATGCCCATCAATTCGATCCAATATTTTTTCATTAGTAATACCCAAAAATTATTTTTAAATATAACTGTTTCACTAAATAAATTCAATAAGTTTTTCTCTCAATTACAATTTTAGTATTGATTTGTCTTTAAATGTGAACGATAGTGTTCAAGAATGGTGGCTAAAATTTCATCTCGCCACTCTACGTCTTCAATAAAATCTTTTTGGTCCGTTTCCACAATCAACACAGGTATTTCCGACTCAATTTTTCGTATCCAGTATTCGTATCTTAAATTGAGTTGAAACAAATATTCTTTATCAATATTGCGTTCAACTTCTCTCCATCGTTTTCGAATCCGATTTAGCAGTGTCCAGGGAGAAGCCTTTAAATAAAGAATAAGGTCAGGAGAACGAATCGATTGGATTATTGCCTCATAAAGGTCACGATAGGTGGTGTAATCCTGTTTTTGTAAGAGTCCTTGTTGATAGAGATTTTCGGCAAAAACCTCTGCGTCTTCAAAAATACTTCTGTCCTGTACAATAGGAGAGGTTGAATTTTGAAATTCCAGATGGGACCTAAAGCGGTGAGTGAGGAAAAATATTTGCGAATGAAATCCCCAGCGCTCCATATTTTCATAAAAAAGAGCCAGGTACGGATTTTCAACGACTTTCTCGTAATAGGGCGTCCAGCCTAACTTTTCCTCAATAATGTGTGTCAGTGTAGTTTTGCCAACGCCGATATTTCCTGCGATCACCAAATAAAAAGGGTTTTCTTCCATTTTGCCCAAAAATAAACAATCGGGACATCCACATAAAGCGGATGCCCCATGAATGAGAATTGATTATTTAGTAGTTTAGTTTTTCAGATACAGATTTCGTCTGCATAAACAGCAGTAGATAATCCCGACCGCCTGCTTTTGAGTCCGTGCCTGACATATTAAAGCCGCCAAACGGATGGCCGCCTACCAGTGCACCGGTACATTTCCGATTAATGTACAAATTGCCAACATGGAACTCGTTTTTGGCTTTCAAAATGTGATCCCGATTTACACTCCACGCGGCACCGGTCAAACCGTATTCCGTACTGTTGGCAATATCGATGGCATCGGCAAAATCATTCGCTTTAATAACAGCCAAAACGGGGCCAAAAATTTCTTCTTGTGCCACGCGCGAATCTCGGGAAAGATCTTTGATAATTGTGGGTTCAACAAAAAAACCGTTTCCCTCAATTTTTTTGCCCCCGAACGCCAATTTACCCTCTTTCTTGCCAATTTCCACATAATACATTACCTTTTCAAGGGCAGCTTGATTAATAACAGGACCCATATAATTTTTAACATCTTTAACCGGACCAACCGTAATTTTTGAAGCCTTTTGAACCAGCAAATCAATAAATTTATTGTAAACATCTTTATGAACAATAACCCTTGAACCGGCTGAACATTTTTGACCCTGAAAACCGTAGGCCGAAGCGATGGTTGCCGCGGCCGCTTTTTCCAGATCTGTTTCAGCATCCACAACAATGGCATCCTTGCCGCCCATTTCGGCAATTACACGCTTAATCCAAATCTGTCCTTCCTGATGTTTGGCAGCAAGCTCATTAATTCGCAATCCCAC
>CAZIYL010000048.1:0-4654 GCA_964543425.1 uncultured Deferribacteres bacterium | reverse complement strand
GCTTCCAACCAGTTTTTTCCTTCCTCCAAAACCATCCATGCATCAATTTCAATCCGTCTTCTCTGCATGATCTGAGATGCCCGCAAGAGCACTGCTGCACGTTCCTTTGCCGGAACCCATTTCCACGATTCAAACGTCTTCAATCCGGCAGCTATAGCCATATCCACTTCTTTGGAGGATGCCTTCTGAAAAACTCCGACTACCTGATCTTTGTCGCTCGGATTACGCGACTCAAATTGATCTGCCGCCTTCACCCAGTTACCGCCGATATAAAGATCATATTCCCTCCCGAAACTGGCCTCCGCTTTTGCCAATTCCTCCTCCATTTTCTTCCTATTTTCGGGAATAGAGAAGTCCAAATAGCTTTGATTTTTAAATTCGGTTAGCATGTGCCCTCCTTCATTTATTTTGAAATGAACTCAGAACTCCAAAATTCGGGTCATCTACGATTATCATTAAAGTTATTGAATATTAATCAAAATTTCCAGACAAAAAAGCCCCTTTTCCTAAAAAGGGGCTTTTTCTTTAGAGGATTGATGATCCTTCTTATTTCACAGATTCCCGTTTCAATTGTGCCTTTGTAACCTTAAGGATACTTTTCTCAGATGCTCCTAAAACATCCGGCTTTCCATCTTTATCCAGATCAACCGGCTTTACGTAGCTGATTTCCGGATCAATCATAATCAATCCCTCTTTCACCCCCTGGTTAAAGCCCTGAATGCTGTTCGGAGTGAAGGTGACAATACGATCCTCAACACGACCGTTTCCCCCGTGGCAAGCGGTACAAGTACCGTTTGCCCCCAGCGCCTGATCGGCTGGCAACACATTGTGAGATACTTTAAAATAGTGTGCCGCAATATACAGGGTTGGATTCGGATTCTTCTCTCCCTCTTTTTTCAGAACCACAATTAAGGCTTTTCGCATTTTCCGAATGTCATCCAGCGTGCTGATTTCGGGTTTCATATCCGGATGTCCCATGAAACCGGTCTTATCGTAAATACGATCATTCGTAATGAGCCCAGCATATTTACGACCGCTTTTTTCCTGGAATATGCCTCGTACCGCTGCATTTATTTCACGCGGATAGAGAATTTTTCCCATCGTTTTGTCAAACCAGGTCATTACTGTAATCGGATTACCAATCATGATTTGATTGCCATGGGTTCCCTTCCAATAATAAAGAACCGGCTCCCAATCGAAACCCTTTTGTCCGGTCATTTTCTGGTACATCATTCCGTAGAGATCATTTGGTTGGTCCGGCAGCATGTACGCAACCGGGGCCAATATATCCGTGGCAAAAGTATCCGTATCCCGATGCCCGACAAGCCAGCTAATGTTCCCCATTCCGTACATTGGAATCGGTCCGTAGTAGGGAGGAAGCATGACATTCATCATTCCACCATCCGGTTTCGGAAAATGGCGGTTATCGTAATCAAATTGAAATCCGAGACTGTAATCGAAGGTTCGAAACGTCCAGTATCGCACATGAGATACGTGGCAGGTTTCGCATGCAATTTTATTCATGTGCACCCAGGCCGAACTTCCAAAAATTTTGGTATGAGCTTCATAAGGATTCGGCCCCTCGTCATTTTGAATGTGGCAATAGGTGCAATTTTTGGGAGACGGATTATTATCTAAATCACTCCGAACATTATTGCCCGAATCACGTCCCTTAAGAAAATTGTGGTCAGCGTCTGCCACATAATCATCCCATTCCACCGAATCCGGTTTTGTCCGGGCGTGGCAACTGGTACACTCTAACCCCGCTGCGGCGTGAACATCGTAGCCAGGATCTTTTTCTGTTTTCGGATTCAGATTCCAGATTTCAGCCCGTTTGACGATATCTGCTTTCATGCCCATGCCCCAGGTTCGCACCTGAAAACTGCCGTTAATCGGATCTTTTACGCCAACATGACACTGGGCACAAACCAATGTCCATTTATTCTCACCATTCTCGGTTTCTTTTGAACTCAACATTGGCACGGAAATCTCGTTATCTTCATCAAACTCGCTGGCCTCATAATACACGTCAGGCACAAATTCCCCTTTGTGCTTAACCAATTTGACATATGTAATCGGATAGCCATCCTGATTATTGTCCCACCCCATCAATGCGGCAGACGGCGCCCAACGGAAATAATGCCCCAGAAATTCCCGTTTGGTTTTCAAACCAACATAATTAAAACCCTGACCTTCCACGTAGGGTGCCCGCATGTAGTTCCGCGAATCCGCCATCGGGTTGTCCAGATCCGCATAATATTTGCCCTTTTCAAATTTAATTTTCGAACGGGATAAGGGATCAGAGTAGGTAAAAGCGGATTGCCAGCTTTGGCCGGGGTAAATTCCCAGAGAAACCGCCGTCACTTTTCCGAGTTTTCGTTTGGCAAAAATCCGAAGTCTGGGATTGTAGGCCATCGGCTTTACACCCGTCGCATCGGTAATACGCTTGTCATTTGGGTCTAAATGGCAAACCATGCAATCCACCTCAAGGGAACCGGACTTTCGCCAATCGAATTTATGGGGCTTTCTCCAGGTTCCCTGGGAGGTTTCTTTCGTGGTGTAAGAATAATAATCACCGTCTAAAGGAGGCACCTTGTTTGGATCAACAGAATCATAGCGATTACCATTCCGATCGTATTCATAGGGGCCGCCCCCCGGATGGCAGGAGGCACACGTAAAAACTTCATCCGGAGATCCGATGTCAAACGTTAATTGTGAATTATTATGCTTTCGCGCCAACTGGCGGTAAGATGGAGGTCACCAGAAGCCATATTGGCCGGGAGAGGTTAAATATTTGTCGTGAAATTGAGGATGTTTCTTGCCCCAATTATCGCTAACCTCGGTGGCACCTATTTGAAAATGGTACGCCTTTGTGATGGCATCCACATCGTGACAGGCGCCGCAGGTTTGCTCTGAACTGTAAGGGGCACCCTTGTAATAGGTTACACCATTAAGCACTAATTTCTGCCCATTCTTTTTGGCCATTTCAATAATGTTGTTTCCATGTTCATCCAGCAAAGGAATTTTGGGATGTTCAGACGCCAATACTCCAAAAGCAAAAATGAGCACGGCCAACATCGCCAGGCTCCAAACTTTGAATACTTTCATATAATCCTCCGTGATTTATTTTCAATTGGATAACTCATTGCCTTGTTTTGGAAATGGAAATACTCTGTCTTTACCAATTTTGCAAACAATTTTACTACAATAAATTATGCGATTGTTCAAGGAAATTTTACGGAAAGGACGCATTTCACCTCTTTGAAAAAGTCCAATCGATTACGATTTGAATAGCATTTGAAATCTGTTACCGTTTGTACTCCGGGTTTTTTGTAAAATCTGCATCATTCATTATGATGATAAGTGAATTTAAACGATCATTTTTTTCTTTATAATAAAATAAGGATTTCAAGCATCTCTGTCAATAGAAAAACACCTGCTCAGGCGTCTGAGCCTTTTTTTTTCAATAAAAAAGCCCCTTTAATATCTTTAAAGGGGCTGTGAAGACTTGAACCGCTTCTTTCTTATTATTGATTCGATTCCTTTTCCAAATGCGCTTTTGTTACTTTCAGGATATTTTTCTGCTCAGCGCCCAAAACATCGGCGTGGCCGTCTCCGTCCAGATCAATGGGCTTTACGAAACTGATTTCCGGGTCGATCAAAATCAGCCCCTCTTTCACGCCTTTTTCAAAACCTTCGATGCTGTTTGGCGAAAAGACCACAATCCGATTTTCAATCCGGCCGTTCTTGCCGTGGCAAACCGTACAGGTGCCATTCGCTCCCAATGCCTGATCGGCTGGCAAAACATTGTGCGACATTTTGAAAAAGTGTGCGGCAATGTACAGTACCGGATCCGGATTTTTTTCACCTTCTTTTTTCAGAATAATGATAAGGGCCTTGCGCATTTTTTGAACATCATTTAGCGTACTGATTTCCGGCTTCATATCCGGATGCCCCATATAGCCAGTTTTATCGTAAATTTTTTCGCCCGTAATAAGCCTGGCGTACGATCTTCCTTTACTATCGTGAAAAATGCCTTTCACGGCGGCATTAAATTCTCGGGGATAAAGAATTTTTTCCATGGTTTTGTCGCGCCAGGTGATGACCGTCACCGGATTACCAATCATAATTTGATTGCCTTTCATCCCTTTCCAATAATACATGGGTGGGGCCCAATCGAAGCCTTTCATTCCGGTCATTTTCTGGTACATCATTCCGTAGGGATCATTGGGTTGATCCAGATTCATATTGGCAACCGGCGAAACAAAATCCATTGAAAGATTATCCGTGTTTTTTTGCCCGACAATAAGGCTGCCATTCCCAAGCCCATAAAATGGCGCGGGGGCGTAATAGGGTGGAAGAGTTACATTCATCATTCCGCCGGTGGGTTTGGGAAAATGGCGATTGTCAAAATTGTAACTAAAGCCCAGAGAATAATCGTAGGTGCGAAACGTCCAGTAACGAATATCCGGAATATGGCACGTCTCACACGATATTTCTTTCATGTGCGCCGCCGTTGCACTTCCAAACATTTTTTCATGCGCCTCCGTCGGGTCGGGGCCATCGCCTGATTTAAGATGACAGTACGTGCAATTTTTTGGAGGAGGATTATTGTCCAGATCATTTCTAACCATATTCCCGGAATCATTTCCCT
>CAZIYL010000047.1:0-13052 GCA_964543425.1 uncultured Deferribacteres bacterium | reverse complement strand
GATCGATCCCAACAGCCAACCAGTCAATAATCATTTCAATGGAATCCTCCCAGATTCGGGACGTATTTTCCACCGAGGTTGTCAGTACATGCCAGTCCGCTACGAGATGAAAATTCTGAAATTTTCCCTGATTCTGTACCCAATTTTCCAGTGCACCTGTGTAGTTTCCGAGGTGAAGTTTACCTGAAGGCCTCATGCCACTCAAGATTCGTTTCAATTCCGCCATTAATTTTTCCTATTTTTTCAGATCAAAATGAATTTTCACACAAAGAAAAACACCGATTGTTTTTCGGTGTTTTTAATCAGACATATACAAATACGGCTTCCAGCGGGTATCTGTAATCCCGATGAAATATTGAATAAACATTAAATGATTGGGTTTTCTCGGCTTTTTGAGCAACCGCATCCCGGCTTCTTCCGGGGTTCGATTTCCCTTCCTGGCGTTGCATTTTTTGCAACAGGCCACCAGATTTTCCCACCGGTCTTTTCCTCCCCGATCGCGCGGAATGATGTGGTCAATGGTCAAATCGCCGCCCTTTACACCACAGTACTGGCATTGGTAATTGTCACGCTTTAGAACATTTTTCTTCGTCAGCAAAATCCGCCGGGGTGGAATTTTCACAAACCGGATCAGGCGAACAATGCTCGGTACCGGAAACTGACTTCTTACCGATCGAACATAATAATCGTACTTTTCCACAAGTTCGGCCTTTCCCAGATAGACCAACACAATAGCCCGCCGGGCAGAGCACACACTCATGGGCTCGTAATTCTGGTTGAGGATTAACACATGACGATTCAACATAACAGCCACCAATTCATATTGGATCAAATAACAGGTGGTCTATCTCCACAGGTTTTAATGCAACCCACTGCAAGCAAGCGCATTTTACTGTTGAGATTTACAGAGCTTTAATTTTTAAATTTAGCTGAATTTCCGCTAAGAATCAAGACTTTTCCAAAATTCTACCACCTTTGTAACATAGTTGCAAAAATTAGAATTTCTCGGCTTCTTCAATTAGCATAATGGGAATGTCATCTTTAATCGGGAATTTCAGCCGACAATTGTGACAAATCAAATAATTGTTTTCGGCGTCGTATTCCAAATCGCCTTTGCATTTGGGGCACGCTAAGATTTCAAGAAGCTCTTTGTCCAGCATTTTTCATTTCTCCTGTAGATTTTCCTTTATTACATTAAAAAATTTCTTCGGTGCACGAATGGGCTTTCGATTCTCATTCAAAAAGGCGAGAGTTGTACCGCCCTCTGCAATTTTTTCGCCGGTTTCCACCCGCGTAATCACATACGAAAGTTTAATTCGTGCCTTCGGCAACCCATCCACAATGGTACGAAGCTCCAGCAAATCATCATAGTGAGCTGACCGAATATATTTGCAGTGAACCTCGACAATCGGCATCAGGATGCCTTCCTTTTCCATTTCTGCGTACGTGTAGCCCAGTTCCCGCATAAGTTCTGCTCGTCCGCATTCAAACCAGGCAAAATAATTTGAATGGTGGGCAATTCCCATTTGATCGGTTTCCACGTACCGTACGCGAAATTGCATTCGATTTTCAAGCATGGTTATTCTTCCCAGAATCCAATTTTTCTGTATTTTTGATATCGTTTTTCCAAAAGCTCATCCACCGGGAGAGACGATAATTCATTAAGTTCTTCCAAAATGCGTTTTTCAAGAATCGAGGCAGCTTCATCATAATCGCGATGGGCCCCACCAACCGGTTCCGGGATTATCCCGTCAGCAATCCCCATATTTAGAAGGTCTTTGGCCGTTACGCGCATCGCCTCGGCCGCTTCCTTTGCTTTGGCCGCATCCCGCCAGAGGATGGCTGCACACCCTTCGGGAGAAATAACCGAGTACCAGGTGTTTTCGAGCATCAGAATTTTGTCACCCACGCCAATGCCCAACGCTCCTCCGCTTGCCCCCTCGCCAATAACAACAACCAGAATGGGAACGGGCAAATGGGACATTTCAAACAAATTTTTGGCAATTGCCTCCGCCTGTCCGCGCTCTTCTGCGCCGATTCCCGGATACGCACCGGGGGTGTCAATAAGCGCCACAACCGGGCGATTAAATTTTGCGGCCAATTCCATAAGACGCAGCGCTTTTCGGTATCCTTCGGGATTCGGCATCCCAAAGTTCCGGTACAGCTTTTCCTTGGTTGTGCGACCTTTTTGGTGTCCAATGAGCATAATTGGCACATTTTGAATATGTCCCACTCCGCTCACAATAGCCGGGTCATCGGCGAATTTCCGATCGCCGTGAAGCTCCTGAAAATCGGGTACGATTCGTTGAATATAATCCAGCGTGTAAGGCCGATGCGGATGCCTTGCCAATTGCACCCGCTGCCATCGCGTCAATTTTGAGTAAATCTCCTTGCGCAGCCTTTCCGCCTTTTTTTCGAGGCTGGCTATTTCTTCCTTGAGTTCAACATTTTCAATGTACGAGTATTCCTTCATCTCCTCGATTTTCTTTTCTAGCTCAACAATAGGTCGCTCAAAGTCAAAAACAAATCCATTCATAAAAAACACCTAATTTTTTCGGTGGTTATTTTCGGGAATTCAGGCCATTTTTACCCTAAAAAAATCTATGTTACCCAATAAAACTCCAATTTGAAGCACGCTTTTCCGGCGGTTCTCTATTTTTATCTCTGCGGTTCTGTGTGCCGCATTTTTTTGGTTAAGAAACCGCATTTTTGTCCCCACCGCAGAGAATCAAATCCCCAGAATCGATTTGGCCAGAATTTCAATATCAAAAAAGGGTGAATAATTTTTCAGATAAAAAAGCTCGTATTTTTCCTTTTCCAATTCACTCAGATTTTGATCCCGGTACATTTGAACCAGCCCCGTGAGACCCGGCTTTAAATAAATTCTATGGTGATTTTGTTTTTCCACCGGAACCATTTCGGCCCCTACAAAACTGATTTTCCCCGTCAAAATATCCAACAGCAATGGAATTTTCTGCCAAATTTTCAGATTTGAAAAATCAACCGTAAATTCTCCAAGAATTGTTACGGTAACAGGCTTTTCCTTTTCCGAAAGGATTTGAATCCTTGAAGTGGGATTTTGATTCACCCATCGCGAATAAAGATAAACCGGCCAGAGAAAGAACAATCCCGTCAGCGCAATGGTGCCGTCAAACAGGCGCTTCAAAATTCGCAGGGGGCCGCGGCCTAATTTGTAATCGATATCGACTAACGGAATATCGCCAATGTGATCGACAGACGAGCGCCCGATGATGACTTCCGCATCGCTGGCCGCCGTTCTGAAATTCACATCCAGGCCTTCTGCCCGGGAAATAATTTCAAGAATAAATTCGTAATTCAGGCTTTCGGACGAAAAAATGACTTCCTGAATGGCTTCGTTGCGAATAATCCAGGGAAGATTTTCCACAGTTCCCAGAACCGGAACGGTGTAGCTTTGGCCGGGATTTTCGTGAGGCAAAACCACCCCGACAACTTCGTATCCCTTATCTACCCGTTGACGAAGCCGATCGATCAGGTTTGACAAGGCTTCACCATGCCCCACCAAAACTGTTTTTTTTCGGGCAAATGAACTTTGAATCGATTTCAAAAACGGAAGTTTTTTCGATTTTGCCAGCAGATGCAACGCCAATCGCCAACCCGGCAGCAGAACCAACGCCGCCAATCCCATCACCAAAACAACCACACGGGAAAACGCAAATTGCTTAAAGAAAAATGTAAACGTTCCGCTAATGATCAACCCCAAAAGCGTGGCACCAATTGCCCGGGAAACAGAATATTTTTGCCGCTTGTACAAATCGAAAAAGTAGAAACTTGCCAACCAAACCAGCGAATAAACGACATCCACAATCAGGTAGCTTTTGAGATGTTGAAGCGATCCGAAACGAACCAGCAATCCGAAAACAAGCGCAGCACTCAGAAAAAGCCAGTCCACAAACGGAAGCGCCAACCGCTTCAGCAAGCGATTCAGGAAACTTAAACTCCCGCGAATGGCAATCCCTGTGATTAAAAACCACTGGGGCAGAAACAGATATTTCCCCCTGAAATGTTTCTGGACAAATTGCAGCATTGCGCGGTAAAACATCAAAAGCGTGTCTTTCCGGCTTTTACTGGAACTGGCTCCCTTGTAGTGAATAATTTTGGTTTCGGGAACGTAGTAAATTTTCCACTGCGCCTGCTTTACCCGATAGCACCAGTCCAGGTCCTCTCCGTACATGAAAAAGCGTTCATCCAGCGGCCCCACCTGCCGGTAAACCTCTCGACGAAGCATCATAAATGAGCCGGAAATCGCATCCACCTCGGTGGTTTTCTCCGGATCCAGATAGGTCAAATTGTAACGGCCAAAATGTCTGTTTCGGGGAAACAATTTTCCAAGCCCCACTAATTTGGTGAACGCCACCCACGCCGTAGGAAAACTGCGCCGGCACGCCAGTTGAAGCGTTCCGTCGGGATTCAAAATTTTACAGCCGACCATTCCGGCATCCGAATGATTTTCAAAGAACCGAATCAGTGTTTGAAACGTGTCTTCCTGAACGATGGTGTCCGGGTTCAAAAGCACCAAATAGCTGCCCTGTGCTTGTTCCAGCGCCTGATTATTTGCCCGGGCAAATCCAACATTTTCGGGATTTTTCAGCAGAACCACATCCGGAAATTCCTTTTCCACGATTTCCGGGCTGCCGTCGGACGAATGATTATCCACCACAATAATTTCAGAAGGGATTGAGTGAGTGGCCTTTTTAACGGAACGGAGCGTCTGCGATAGAAAATCCCTGACATTAAAATTAACAATTATGACGGAAAGCTGAACATCCATTCACTTTTACTCGATTTTCCTAAACCAACTTAGAAACTTTAATTTCCACACCACCCAAGCCGCTTCCCGAACAATTTTTTTGGACATTTTCGACTGTCCGATAAAACGATCCACAAAAATAATGGGGATTTCCTTTAGCTTAAATCCCAATTTCCAGGCTTTAAAATCCATTTCTATCTGAAACGCATAGCCATCAGACGTAATTTTATCCAGATTAATGGCCTCAAGCACACTCCGCCGAAAGCATTTGTAACCGGATGTGCTGTCCTGAATGGGCATCCCCGTAATCAGACGGGTGTACACATTCGCAAAATAGCTCAGCATTAGGCGCGACAACGGCCAATTAATGACATTGACACCCTGAATGTACCGCGAACCAATTACCAAATCATTTTCCTGAATGGCGTTCAGAAAGCTTGGAATTTCCCTCGGATCATGAGAAAAATCGGCATCCATTTCAAAAATATAATCAAATTTCTTCTCAATTGCAAATTTGAAGCCTCGAACGTAGGCCGATCCCAGCCCCAGTTTCTCTTTGCGAACAATCAATTCAATATTTGAATTGGTTTTCTGAACCTGGCGCACGCGGTCGGCCGTCCCATCGGGAGAATTATCATCCACCACAAGAACCGAAAGTCCCCGAATTTTAAGGCTAAATACGGCCTGGCAGATGAATTGAATATTTTGAACTTCATTGTACGTCGGGATAACAACCAGAGTTTTCTTGTCGCTCAGCTCTTTGTTGATCTCATCTATTTTTTTTGCATTCGATTTGTAAAAGGGATGTGAGGCATCAAATTCCAAATAAGTGCTCCTTTGCCGAACGATTAAAGTAAATTTTTTTTCAACAACTGCTTTTTCAATTCCAGCAACTCCTCCTCAACGGACATCAAATGAACCCCCAGTTCCTTTTGGGCTTTTTCCACTGACATGGCCGCATTCATCGGACGAGGAGCCAATTGCTTTAAATCACTTGTTTTTCCACGGTGAATCAGCGAGCTATTTAAATTAAAAATTCGGGCTATTTTTATGGCAAATGAATAGCGATCGATTGACTCCCTGCCCGTGAGATGAAAAATCCCCGTGGCATTTTTTAGCATGGCAACGCGGAAAGCCTCTGCCAGATTATCTGCCAGTGTGGGATTGCCAATCTGATCATCGACAATTATTACGTCCTGATTCTTTTTCAGAGCCGAAATAAGCCACAGAACAAAATTGGGACGCACATTTTCACCCAATCCAAAAAGAGTAGATGTTCTTCCAATAAAATACGCTGCTCCCGATTCTTCTACGGCCAACTCCGCAGCCAGCTTGGATTTTGCATAGAACCCTTGCGGATCAGGAATATCCGTTTCCTTGTAGGGGCCGTTTCCCCCCGAAAAAACATAATCGGTGGACACATGGTAAAGCATCGCCCCCGCCGCCCTGGCCTCAAGCGCCAGATTTTCAACCCCGATTACATTAATTTCCCAACAAATTTCCTGGTCAATCTCCGCTTTGTCCACATTTGTGTAGGCGGCTGCATTGATGATGTGAGTCGGATGGAACTCCTCAACAACCCGGTGCACAGAATCGATTTTCGTAATGTCCATTTGCTGATACCGAATATTCGTTGAGAATAGAACTCCGGGCTCGACGCTTGCTCCAAGAATCGTTGAATCCGGGTCATTTTCCGAAAGTATCTCCACAAATTTTTGGCCTAAAAGACCATTGCAACCAACAACGAGATAGCGATTTTTCATCTATATTCTATAATCTCTTCAGTTTCATTCAACCACAAAAATTACGCCTTTTTGATAGGATTTTAGCGCCGCCTCAATTTGAAGGTGGATTCGATCCACTTTGGTTGTCGATTGAAACGTACAATTAAGCCCTCCGGCAATATTTCCATATATTGCCGATTCCACGGGATCCTTTGTTTCCAGATAGTGTGAAATAAAGCCTGTTGCAAAAGAATCACCGCAACCGGTGGCATCTACTACCTTGTTTACCTTTAAGGGTTCAAAATAATGAACAATTGGAACGCCCCCGGACAGAAAGGCCAAAACCGAGCCTTTTGATCCCAGTGTCATATTAATAATATTCTTACTGATTTGAACTAATTCGGTTGCAAAAATTTTGTGATCTTCAATAGATTTTAGCGATCGTGCTGCAAGCGTTTCGGCCTCTTTTCCATTCATTTGAAGAATGTCGGGAAGCTGAACCCAATCCTGCCAATTTTCCGGCCGCTGATAAAAACGGGAGCCGTCCTCATTTCGTCCAAATGCAAGGCTGTGAAAATCCACGTACAAATAGCCGGATTTTCCCCGGGCTATTTTTTGGCAGGTTTCGAAAGTTACTTCGTAGCCAGAAATAAAATTCAATAAAATAACATCATTTCCAACAAAGGGTTGAATCAAATCATAGGGCAAAGGCGGGGGGATATAGTTGGATGTTTCTTCCCGATATTCAGGCGTAACGTACCTTAAAATGACCTGATTGTTTTTCCGGTCGATTTTCTGAATCCCATTTGTGTGAATGTTTGGAAATTTTTCTTTCAGCAGTTCCAGAAACTCGGCATAAACGTCGTACCCGAGATAAAAAACGGGCTCCAGAACAGCCTTATCCCTTAAGATACCGGCCAAATGAGACAATGTGTAGTAGATGCCTCCCCATCCGCTAATGGGGTCTCCTTTGTAAGGGTAGATTGTATCCCTTACAACCGTGCCAATTACCGCGATTTTGATTTTTCCCGGCATTCAACCCATTCCTTTCCAATTCTGATTTATTTTCGATTCCATGTTTTGTTTGCAATTCCAACTAAAAACAAATTACAATTTGGAACCCCCCTTACGAAACTCAATAAGTTTTTCCTGAAGATCAGAACGGGATAACGCCAATATTTCCACGGCAAGAACGGCCGCATTGATGGCTCCCGCCTTTCCGATGGCCATTGTTGCCACCGGAATGCCTGACGGCATCTGCACCTCCGATAAAAGCGCATCCAGCCCGTTTAAAGCCGAATTTGGTAGCGGGACACCAATAACCGGACGAAACGTTTGCGCGGCAATTACACCCGGCAAGTGAGCGGCCATGCCTGCCTGAGCAATAAAAATCTGCACGCCCTGCGCCTCTGCCTTTCTCAGATAGGCGGAAAGTGCCTCGGGGTTCCGATGGGCGGATAATATTTGAAAATCGTAGGCAATTTGAAAATAATCCAGATATTTTCTTGTATGCGCGGCAATTTCTTCATCCGATGAGCTTCCGACAATAATGCTGATCAGATAGCCTTTTTCCATTTTTATCTTTCCTTTTGAATATCCACCAATGTTTTGAATGACCGTGCTATCACGTCCAATTGCCGCATGTAGGGCATTTTCCCGTAAAGATCTTTCGGATCATAAATGGCACAATCGAGTATGTAAATCCGACCGGTAGGTTCATCATAAAAAACATATTCCCGAAAGGGACCTCCTGCAATCTTTTTGTTATTTTCCCACAGCCCGTCCACCTGATACGCCCGCCTATTGTTAAAATTAGCGATTTTGATTTTTACGTACGTTCGATTAATCGTGTCTCCGCCGTAAAACCACGTGCCAACAGAGTCCCTTTCATTGACAATCCAATCCTCTGTAATAAGCGAGGGATTGTCTGTATCAATCCAACGGACATAAAGCCAACGTTCCGGATAGGTTCTGCGCAGGAAGACAAAACCGGTGTCGGGCGATTCCCAGGCCAGAAAGTAATCGTGCTGCACGCGAACTGTCCACTGATATTTCTTAAGAAGCTCCTTTTCCAATTTTTTATTCTCGTGGCTGGCAAACATTTCCTTGGTTAGTTGTTTCACATATTGAGTGTTATAGATGGAAAAAATCTGTTGTTTATATTTTTCAATTTTTTTTGCAAGCGAATCGGTATTTACGGAAACGAGAAGCAGAATGGTTTGATCTTCTACCCATTGGTTTTCCTTTTTGAAAAGAAAATTTTTTCCTTCTTTCACTTTTGCCATGGTTTCCGGTGACGAAATGCTCTTTTTTACCAAATCGGTGATAGGCCCCTTTGAATCAATAGTGGCAATAAACATCAGATTCCGATGAAGGGTGTACTTATCCATGTCATCCGGATTTGAAATGTACTTCAGTCGAAAATATTTTTCGGGTTGAGGGGTGACAATCCCTGCGCTGAAGACATCTTCAAGAGGTTTCTGCAAAGCATTCCAGACAGATTGTGGTGCAAAAACAAAAATATCCTGTTCCGGCTCCCTTCCCACTTCCCTTCGGTAACAATTTAAGACAAACAGGGAAAGGATCATTATCAACAAAAAACCATATCTTTTGATTTTCATTTTCTCCTCCTGCCTTTTTTCCCGGCAAATAAAAATAAAATTGCACCCGGTAATGATCCGGCAATGGTCATCAAATAGGCCAGAAATTCCATCGAGGCGGCCAATCCGGCGGGAATACCCGCTCTTGCAAAAAGCACCACGCCCGATTGTTCACGCACACCCAACCCCCCTATTGAAATCGGAAGACTTGCCAGCAAAGCAATCAAGGGGATAAACAACATAAATGTTTGAAATCCAACGTGAATATTCAGAGACAACCCGGCAAAATAATGAATACCCACTCTGAAAAGCTGGACAAAAAATCCGACCCCCATTACTTTTAATAAAAATAGCTTGGCATTTTTAAATTGGTGCACAACCTCGTATAAGTCAATCATTTTTTGTACAATTGATTCAGGGAAAAGCCAGACAAAAAACGGATGAATTTTTTTCGCCAGCGGACGATTAAAAAATACCGCAAAGATTAGAATCCAAAAGAAAAGTGTAATAAACAACACCGGTACAATAGTTTGCAGATAATTTTCTTTCAGAATTAAAAGTCCCCCGATCAGGGATAAAAAAGTCAACATGGTAAAGCCAATGAACCGGTCAAGGAAAACCGTTGAAATAGCACCAGCTGTTTTTTCGGTGGAACGCGATGCGTAATAAATACGAAACACATCACCGCCCAGGTTGCTGATGAAAAAATTGTTAAAGAACAGTCCGATAAAATAGAATTCCACTGTTTTTCGGTATGTGAGTTCCATTCCACTTTGGCGCATCAGCAGGTACCATTGCAGGGATCCCAGGAAATCACTGATCAGAAACGAACTGATTCCCGCAAGCACCCACCACAAATTGGCCGTTGCTAATTTATCCAGAAAATTCTCAACGCCAATCTTCGAAAACAAATAATACAAGAGTGCGGCGCTGACAAGAATCTTAAGAATAAAGAAAATCGTTTTCCTGTTCACACAACCCTCTTTTTCAAAACGTACAACATTCCGGAACCGTTCCCGGTAATTCCAATGATTCGCGACAACCATGCAATCAAAAACGCCCGCAAATAGTAAAAAGGTGAAAATGCCATTGGTACTCGCAATCTTCGAATTCTGATTTTCTCGCTCAGAAGAGCATTATAAAAATAATCCAGTCCGATGGGTTTTTCCAGAACAATTTTCCATCCGGTCATTTGCGCCAATCGCCTCATTTGTTTCGGAGAAATATGAAACAGTCTTCTCGGGATGTCCAGAGCTGCCCAATCTTCTCTGTAGAAATAAAAATCCAGGGAGCGGATATTGGGAAGACCGATAAACAAATACCCTTCTTCCTTTAAGTAGGCAGCGATTTTTTTCAAAACTTCTGCCGGATTCTGAAATCGTGAAAAAGAATGCCAGAGTGTGACGGCATCAAAATAATCAATTTTAGCCTCCGGCAGATTGTCCAATGTGTTAAAAATTGACAGTCCAAGCGTCCCGTGCGCAAAATCGGCATATTTAGGAATCCGTTCAACGCCTGTAACTTCCCACAAGTGGCGGTGCATGGAAAAGAGAAAATCTCCGTTTCCACAGGAAACATCCAATATTCTTCCAACACCGGCAATCTTTTCCACCTGTTTTCTCTTCCAGGAAATTGCGTGCGGATGCACAAAGGCGTACAATTTCTGAAAAAAATCCTGATGATTGGCTTCAAATTCCAGAAACGGATTTAAGATATCGATCGGATAAAATTCGTCCTGATCTCCGGGTACCGGTCGGGGATTGACAAACAGCGTTCCACACGCGTCGCATTTTTCCAATCGATAATTTTTCACATACGGAAAAACGTAGCGGTCAAATGTGTCTAAAAAAAATGTGGCCGTTTCAGCGCCACAAATGGGACAATTTGTATGTTCAAATCTTACTCGATCCAAGTGGGCAGTCCTTCCAAATCACGCACGCGTCTTACGCCACGCAGGAAATAGTTGAAAACAATGCTTCCCCGGTACATTTTCAAGAAAATTTTTTTGTCCGAAATTGTGCGAATGGATTGTATCTGGCGATGTTTCCGAAATATTTTTACTGCATGCAGCAGGACAAATACCCCTGCACGGAGAACTGCCCACGCACGTTTGAAATCTAATTTGACAATTGAAACCAGAAAGGTAATTCCTTCAAAAATGCTTCGAACCGGAATGAGCCACAAAAGCGTTTTCAGTGAATAATTTTTAAGCAGCATCATCCAATTGTTTCGATGGTTCAGGTACATTTTCCTGAGCGCCTTGTGTCCCAGCGAATAGCCAGAATAATGGTACACCGCACTTTTGGAATCCGAAAGAACCCGGTACCCCAAAAGGTGAAAACGCCAATTCAGATCGATTTCCTCCATGTGAGCGAAAAAATCCTCATCCAACAGTCCCGATTTTTTAAGAACAGCCGTTCGAATCATCATCGCAGTACCGGATGCCCAGAAAATCTCGAAGCGTCCCTCATATTGACGCACATCCGTTTCCAGATAATCGAAAATCCGCCCGATGGCAAACGGGTAGCCGAAACGGTCCATCAGCCCTCCCATCCCGCCGGCGTAATCAAACTTTCCGGGAAATCGCATGGAAAGAATTTTGGGCTGACAGGCTGCCGCATCCGGATGCTCTTCCATGCATGCCACGAGGGGTTGCAACCAATTTTCAGCAACCTCCGTGTCATTATTGAGCAACAACGCATAGCGGGTCTGAACCCGTCGAAGCCCCGCGTTGCAGCCACCGGCAAATCCCAGATTTCGGTCGTTCTTTACAATCTCACAATCCGGCAGAATTGCGCCTACCCTCTCGGTGGAAAGATCAGAGCCATTGTCGATAATAAGCACCCGAAACGGCACTTTCTTTTCAGTTTTCAAAGAGCGCAGGCAGGCGTAAAGAATATCGCTTTGCCCGATATGTGGAATAATGATCGTAACTAACGTTTTTTCTTTTTCTAACGTTTCAGTTTCCATTTATTTTCGGGGTTGAATCGGCAGTATTTTTGCCCTTCCTGCGATTGAATCCTTGCTGGTCCTTACAAGTTCTTTTTGCAGGTTCTGAATAATGGATTGTGCCTGTTTGTCATTCGGATGGCGTTCCAACCACTTTTGCATAAGTTGAATCGCATTTGCATAGCGTTTAAAGCTGCGGTAGTAATCCAGCAGCCAAACATACGCTTCCACATTATTCGGTTTTTTGGCAATAATCGCTTTTGCCCGCCTTTCAAATTCCTTCGGTTCGCCGGCATCCCAATACATTTTCCCGATGGAAAGCACCACGCGGTCATCCGGAATCGGAATCAGGCTTTCAGGCATAAGATATTCCATTCTATTCAGTACCTGAATTACCTTTTCCATTTGCTTTTTCATTCGATAATAAGCTGCGAGACGGAGAAATGCCGAACGGTAGTTAATCAGCAGTCCTTTGGTTTTATCATCGAGATAAACTTTAGGATTGTTCAGGTTCCTGAACAGGAATTTGTCAAACAGATTTTCCCACAGGCGATGCGCGCTGATTTCAATTCCCTTAAACGGAATCACCTTAAAGGCCATGCCATCCATACGCATGTAGGGATTGAGCCCGATTTTGTTTTGGTCCGAAACCGTGACGGCAAAATAGACGGGTTTTCGCCAATTATCCGTCATCATGATATTCAAAACCATCAAATCCTGAACCCGAAGCGCTCGCCCTGCAACCGTTGGTTTTACGGTAAATTTAATCTTTCCGCTCTGATCCAACGGTTTGTTGGGAAGCTCGTCGTAGTTCTTCATGTCCGCAATTTCGTTCTTGTAAACCGTGTCCGGGACACCGATTTCAACTGTTTGCGGCTTATTCCAGGGATAAAGACCAATTTGCTCAATTTCCCGATCGGTAAGTGAAATAGGTACCCTCGGCTCTCGATATTTTAATTGTTTAATGTACCACGGCGTATTCAGGAGAGA
>CAZIYL010000046.1:0-13080 GCA_964543425.1 uncultured Deferribacteres bacterium | reverse complement strand
CGTGGATCCGGGAAGATCGGACTAAACGGCGCCATCGCACGCATAGCTCAGTTAGGTGACCCGGTAATTATTATTTCATATGTCGTTATGACAGAGGAAGAGGCGAAATCATTTCACCCGACCGTTGTTTTGGTTGATGAAACAAATCATATTATTTCAAAGAAGTCCGATTAAAGAAAGGAGAAATATCTTGAAAAAAAGCATTGAAGAACCACGGGGAAAATTGGGAGTTTTGCTTCCCGGAATGGGTGCCGTCGCTACAACATTCATGGCAGGTGTTATTGCCATTCGCAAGGGACTGGGGCAGCCATTTGGGTCGCTAACGCAAATGGGCACCATCCGTCTTGGAAAACGAACGGATAATCGCGTCCCCAAAATAAAAGATTCCGTGCCACTTGCCGATCTCAACGATCTGGTATTCGGTGGTTGGGATATTTTTGAAGATAACGCCTATCAGTCCGCCCTAAATGCGGGGGTTTTGGATAAAAGCCTTTTAGATCAGATTAAACCGGAGTTGGAAGCCATCAAACCAATGAGGGCCGTGTTCGACCAAAATTATGTTAAAAGACTACACGGGACTTATGTTAAAAAGGCCGAGACCAAATGGGATTATGCCCAAATGTTGATGGAAGACATTTCCAACTTTAAAGAAAAAAATGGGCTGGATCGCGTGGTTGTGGATTGGTGTGGAAGTACCGAAGTTTTTATTGAGGCTCAGGCAATTCACAAGGATTTGGATAGTTTCGAAAAAGGACTGAAAGAAAACCATGTGGCCATTGCCCCAAGCATGATTTACGCGTACGCCGCGCTTAAAATGGGTATCCCTTTTATCAATGGCGCCCCCAATCTGACAACAGACATTCCGGCCCTCATGCAATTAGCAAACGAAAACAGCGTTCCAATTTGCGGAAAAGATTACAAGACCGGACAAACTCTCATGAAAACCATTATTGCTCCCGGGCTGAAAGCCCGGTTACTGGGACTCTCCGGATGGTTTTCTACGAATATCCTGGGCAATCGCGACGGCGAGGTGCTGGATGATCCCGGTTCCTTCAAAACAAAGGAAGAGAGCAAACTCTCCGTGCTGGATTACATTCTCCAACCCGATGTATATCCTGAACTTTATAAAAATTATTATCACAAGGTGCGAATCAATTATTACCCGCCTCGCGGTGACAACAAAGAAGGCTGGGATAACATTGACATCTTCGGATGGTTGGGGTACCCCATGCAAATCAAGATTGATTTCCTGTGCCGCGACAGCATTTTGGCCGCACCAATTGTTCTCGATTTGGTTCTTTTCACCGATTTGGCCAAACGCGCCGGAATGAAAGGCATTCAGGAATGGCTGTCTTTTTATTTCAAAAGCCCAATTACTAAACCCGGTTTATACCCGGAACACGATCTGTTTATTCAGTCGATGAAATTAAAAAACACTCTTCGTTACCTCATGGGCGAAGAGCAAATCACACATTTGGGGCTTGATTATTATAAAGAATGATTGATCTGTTTTGCAACTTCAGAAAATTCAATTGATTTTAGCTCTTTAATTGAATTCAGCTTAAGCCAATCCCCCACAACTAATGGGGGATTGGTTTAATATAGACACAAATAAAATGGCCGCTATTTTGAAGAGAAAACATTCCCCGCTTAGGGATATTCTGAAAACGTCGCTTCCCGCTGTGATAGACCTGTCGTCACAAACAATTATGTGGACGATCGAAGCTATTCTGATTGGCCATCTGTCAGCGGCCGCTTTTGCCGGCGTTGGAATGGCCATTCAGGTAATTATTCTCTTTTTTACAATCTTCCTTACGTTCATTGTCGGGAGTTCGATCATCATTAACCGCCATCTTGGTGCGGGCGAAAATTGGGAAGCAAACCATATTTTCGGACAGGCGTTGATGATCGGAATTGTAATGGCCGTTTTGGTTGCCATTATTTGGTATTTTGGGGCGACCACCCTGTTTACAATCATTCGGGAAAAAGAACGTGTGGCCCAGCAATCGGGTATTCAATATTTGAGAATCATTGCACTTTTTTCGCCGCTGATTTTAACCAATTTTGTGGCAATGGGCATTATGCGGGCTGCCGGGGATACGCGCGTCACGATGGTTGTCAACTTGATGATCAACACAATCAACCTGATACTGGCTCCACTTTTGATTTTCGGACTTTTGGGCTTTCCCCGGCTCGAAGTAAAGGGCGCCGCACTAGCAGCCGGTTTTGCTCACACAATTGGCTTTTTCTCCACGCTTTTTGTTCTTCGAACGCGCAAATCGGTTCTCTTTCTCTCATTTCGAGAACTCACAACGCCCAATTACAAAAGCTTTAAGCGGCTGTTTTCCGCAGGCGTTCCCACAACAATTGAACAATTATTCTGGGCATACGGACAGATGGTAATTACCAGTTACGCTGCCATTTTGGGGATTTACTACCTTGCTGCGCACCAGGTTTTTATGAGAATTCAGGCCATTCTATCGATGGTGTACATGGGTTTCAGCCTCGGGGCTATGACATTGGTCGGTCAAAATCTTGGCGCCAAAGAACACGCCCGGGCTGAAGAAACCGGCCATGTTGCGGGTTATGTGGTCTCTGTTTTTGTTATACTCATTGTTGCCTCACTCTTGATCTTTGATAAACCGCTTTTTGCACTTTTTACCGAAGAGTCCGAAGTCCTAAAAATTGGCGCAAAAGTCATGATTATCTTCGCACTGGTTCAAATTCCAAAAGCCATTAACGGGGTTATAAGCGGAAACCTTCGCGGTGCCGGCGACCTAAAATGGTTGATGTACTGGGCCATTAGCAGTTCAATTATTATGGAAACCGGAATGACGTACATTTTTGCATTCCCATTTCATCTGTCGCTGATGGGGCTATGGCTGGTACAGGGAATCGACGAAACGATGCGTTTGACACTAAACTACTCCCGCTTCAAAGGGGGGCGTTGGAAATTCATTAAAATCTAAGGAATTGAAACAACAGGTGAAAAGAGGTTATCTGATTACATTTGAAGGCGTCGATTTTTCAGGAAAATCACTTCAGGCAAAAAAATTGGTTTATCAGTTGGAACGCCTTGGCCGCAGGGTTGAAATCTTTCGCGAACCCGGGGGCACGGCCATTTCCGAAAAAATTCGGCGTCTTTTACTGGACCCGTCGCACGGCGAAATGTACCCGCTCACAGAGTTGCTTCTGTATTCAGCTTCGCGGGCACAACTTGTTCAGGAAAAAATTTTGCCTTTCCTGGCCCAGGGGAAAACTGTTATTTGCGATCGTTTTCTGGATTCCTCAACGGCCTATCAGGGCTACGGCCGAAATATTCCTTTGGAATTGGTTCAACAGGCACACTCTCTGGCCATTGGAAATTTACGGCCGGATATTACATTTTTGCTGGATATCGATCCCGTCTTTGCCTTTCAGCGAAAAAGCGCAAACCGACAATTGGATCGGCTGGAATCCGAAAAGATCGAGTTCTACACTCGCGTACGTCAGGGATATTTAAAAATCGCCGAAAAAGAAAAAAAACGTTTTGTTGTTCTGGATGCTTCGCATCCGCCCGAAGAAATTCAAAAAAAAATCTGGTCAGAAATAAAGAAAATACTTGCTATTTAAGAAATTTTGTATCTTCTTTTATTTTAAAAAGTAAAGCCCGTCTTAACACATTTGGAGGTTCAAATGAAGTGGAAAAAGCAAGGCATTTGGGTTGTTGTTTTAACGGTTTTAATGATTACATTGGGCGGCTGGATGGCCAACATCGGTTCTCATGCTACCCCCGATTATTATCTGAATGTTCAGAAAAATCTTACCCTGTTCGTAAGAATTTACAAGGAGGTAACGCTTAAATACGTTGAAGAGATCGACCCCGACAAATTTATGCACGTGGGAATTAATCGCCTTTTGGATGCACTCGATCCTTACACCGTTCTACTGGAGCGGGACCAAAACGAGGAAATGTCGATTATGACACGGGGAAAATACGGCGGCGTGGGAATGACCATCAGCATTCGGGAGGGCTGGCCCACCGTTGTGGAACCTCCTTTTGACGGAACACCTGCTCTAAAAGCCGGCATCCGCGAAGGAGATCAAATCATCGAGGTGGATGGTAAATCGACCAAGGGCGAAAAAATTTCAGGAACAGCCACCCGTTTACGGGGACGTCCCGGTACAAGCGTTGTCATTAAGGTTAAGCGATCGGGAATTCCGAAACCCATCGAATTTCACCTGATTCGTGCGGTCATCAGTGTTCACGATTTAAGCTACGCCGGGATGCTTCAAAACGGTGTGGGTTACATTAAACTCAGACGGTTTTCCAAAAACGTGGGTAAAGAAATTGCCAACGCCATTGAGAATCTGAAATCCAAGGGAATGACCTCTGTCATTCTTGATCTCCGCTCCAATCCCGGCGGGTTACTGCCGGCGGCTGTCGACGTGGCCAACGATTTTCTCCCGAAGGGGTCGCTTGTCGTATCTACAAAAGGGCGCATTCCCGGTTCAAACCAGAAATTTCGGGCAGAGAATGACCCTGTAGCGCCCAAACTTCCTCTCGCTGTTCTGGTAAATGGCAATTCCGCGTCCGCATCTGAAATTGTCACCGGAGCGATTCAAGACATGGATCGGGGAGTAGTTGTCGGCACCCGAACATTCGGCAAGGGGCTGGTGCAAACTGTGGTTCCACTGAGCAAAACGCAATCCGTAAAAATCACAACCGCAAAATACTACATTCCGAGCGGACGCTGTATTAACAACGACAAACACACGTTCAGAAATTCCGCCGAGGTTTTTGTTAAACCGGATTCCAGTACTAACGACTCCACAAAAAAGAAGGCTTACCACACCAAACACGGACGCGTGGTTTACGGCGGGGGCGGCATTGAGCCTGACATTGTCGTCAAAAATCCCAAACTTTCCAATTTCGAATGGGAACTCATTCGAAAATCCATGTTTTTTGACTTCGCTGTTCATTATGCGTCGGCTATTCAGGACACATCAAAACCGATTATTATTGATAATGCCGCTCTCCAAAAATTCCGTAATTACCTAAAAAAGAAGAAATTCTCTTTTGACATCGAAGGGCAAAGTGCGCTGAAATCCCTTGAAAAAACGGCTAAAGAGCGCAAATACGGCATGCCTTTCCGCGAGGGGGTTGAAGATTTAAAAACATTTTTGGATCGCCAAAAATACCTGGAATTCAGCCGCAGCAAGGATTTTATTAGAGAAATGCTTAAGCTCGAAATTATCGCAAAATTAAAGGGAAGCAAAGCTGAAATTCGGGCATCTCTCGATGACGACAAAACGGTAAAAGCTGCCATGAACGTTCTAATAAATTCTCAGGAATATAAAAAGACACTGGAATTGGTGAAGTGATTTCAGCAAATCTTCTGCCTCTTTTTCTGGTCGGCAGCCTTGCCGGCTTTCTGGCAGGTTTTTTTGGTGTTGGAGGCGGGGTCATTTTAGGCCCGTTCTTATTGTTCTTTTTTCAATCTCGAGGAATTCCTATCGACGTTGCTGCACGATTGGCTTTTGGAACGAGCCATTTTTGTGCCATGTTTAATTCAATTTTTGGCGTCCGGTGGCATCAGCGACAGGGAAATGTGCTGTGGAAAGTCGTACTGCATATCGCCCTTTCTGCAAGTGTGGGAGCCTACATTGGCTCATATTTAGCCACAATTATGCCCGGTAAAATTCTAACGCGAATTCTGGCTTTTATTATCATTATTTTGGCAGTGCAAATTTTTGTAGGATTCGGAGAGGCGAAAGACGGCGCATTAAATATTTCATGGAAAAGAACGATTCCAATCGGTCTTTTTGCGGGTTTTTTCGCTGCTTTGGGCGGCATTGGCGGCGGTGTTTTTTTTGTCCCTGCCATGATACTTTTTCTGCACGTCCCCGTTAAAAAAACAGCGGGTACGTCCAGTGCGATTATTATTTTTACCGCGCTGGCGGGCTCAATCGGTTATCTGACAAATGGCAGTGGCGTTCCCGGGCGGCCTTTTGGTTCAATCGGCTACGTGGATATACTTGCGACAATACCGATCTTGACGGGCTCCCTGATTTTTTCGCAATTGGGAGGCTATTTAAATTCGATTTTGCCCGCAAAATTATTGCGGCCGCTTTTTGGTTTGTTTTTAATTGCAATTTTTATTAAATTAACTTTCTTTTAATATCGGTTAATATTGCTTGAATTGAACAATTTGGGATTTTCAAACAAAGCAATTGGTTTGAATGGGTTTCAAGGCGCGGTAAATTCAAGAAGCTTTGCGTCTCTGAATTTGAACCGAATTAGGTAGGAGTTGAACGATCACTAATATCTTTAATCAGGAGGTTGTAAGATGAAAAATTATACGTACTATTTCGGCCCTCAGGGAACAGAGGGTG
Source organism: uncultured Deferribacteres bacterium (assembly GCA_964543425.1). Taxonomy (GTDB): domain Bacteria; phylum Zhuqueibacterota; class JdFR-76; order JdFR-76; family BMS3Abin05; genus BMS3Abin05. The sequence goes on along the minus strand of CAZIYL010000046.1, from coordinate 6,705 downwards.
GAGCCGAAATGAAAGATCTATTGGGCGGAAAAGGAGCCAATCTTGCTGAAATGAGCCGCATCGGCATCCCTGTTCCTCCCGGATTTACGATTTCAACGGAGGCATGCATTGAATATTTCAAATCCAACAATAAATTGCCTGAAGGTTTAATGGATCAGGTAAGAAAAAACATGGCCAAAATCGAGAGTGACATGAATCGGAAATTCGGCGATGCAGAAAAACCGCTGCTGGTTTCGGTTCGTTCCGGCGCCCGTGTATCCATGCCCGGAATGATGGACACCGTATTGAACCTCGGTTTGAATGACCAATCCGTAAAAGGTCTGGCAAAGGAAATGAACAATCCACGATTTGCCTACGATTCCTACCGCCGTTTTATTCAAATGTTCGGAAATGTTGTGTACGGCGTTGCCGCCGAACATTTTGAAAAAGAGCTTCAGAAAAAGAAAGAAGAGACGGGCGCCAAATATGACACCGATTTGTCTGCTGAGGATTTAAAAGACCTGGCTGAACGATTCAAAAAGATCTTTACGGCACAAACCGGAAAAGAATTTCCTCAGGATCCGTGGGAACAACTAACGGATGCCATTATGGCCGTTTTCCGGTCATGGAACACCAAACGCGCCATCGATTACCGTCGCGTGAACAAAATTCCTGACGATTGGGGAACAGCCGTCAATGTGGTTACCATGGTTTTTGGTAACATGGGCGACGATTCCGCCACCGGTGTTGCGTTTACCCGCGATCCTGCGACGGGTGAAAAACGTTTCTTTGGCGAGTTTCTGAAAAATGCTCAAGGCGAAGATGTGGTTGCCGGAATCCGAACCCCACAGCCTGTTAACAAAGCCGGCCGCACCAACGCCAATCAGATTACTCTTGAAGAAGAAATGCCGGAAGCTTACAAAGACCTGGAAACGATCTACAAAAAGCTGGAAAAACATTACCGCGACATGCAGGATATGGAGTTTACCATTCAAAAGGGGAAACTCTGGATGCTTCAGACTCGCAACGGGAAGCGCACAGCAATGGCAGCCATCCGAATTGCCGTGGATATGGAAGAAGAAGGCCTGATCACGAAGGAAGAGGCCGTCATGCGCGTGGAACCCGCACAATTAGACCAACTCCTTCATGAGCGCTTTGACCCAAAGGCTGAGAAAAAGCATTTCGGTAAGGGCATTAATGCCTCTCCCGGTGCTGCCAGCGGCTTAATCGCGCTCGATCCGGACAAAGCGGTGGAGTGGGCAAAAGAGGGCAAACCGGTGATTCTGGTTCGCACGGAAACTTCTCCGGATGATTTTCACGGAATGGTTGCCGCCAGAGGAATTCTGACATCCCGCGGTGGAGCGACTTCTCACGCAGCTGTAGTTGCACGCGGTATCGGCAAACCCTGCATTGTAGGCGCCGAAAATATTGAAGTAAACTACAACAAACATATTGTCATTTCCGACGGAATTACCCTTAAAGAAGGGGATGAAATTTCCATTGACGGAAGCGTTGGCGAAATTTACGTGGGCAACGTACCCACCAGCCCATCCGAAATTACTGCCGTCGTGCTGGGACAAATGAAGCCAAATGAGGCTCCAATGTATCATTATTACGAAAAACTCATGTCCTGGGCGAACGATATTCGTCGGCTGGGCATTCGTACCAATTCCGACACGCCGCACGATTCCTGGGTAGCCCGCAAATTTGGAGCGGAAGGAATTGGCCTGTGCCGTACTGAACATATGTTTTTTGTAGGTGATCGTATTCTGGCTGTACGCGAAATGATTTTTGCCTCCGATATCGAGGGGCGTAAGAAGGCTCTGGACAAAATTCGCCCCATGCAGCAAAGTGATTTCGAGGGCATCTTCAAAGAGATGGAAGGATTGCCCGTGACGGTGCGTTTACTCGATCCGCCTCTGCACGAATTCCTTCCACACACCGATGAAGAATACAAAGAACTTTCGAATCGAATTGGAATTCCGGTAGACGAACTTCAAATAAAGGGAAAACAGCTTAAAGAGGCGAATCCCATGCTGGGGCATCGCGGCTGCCGCCTGGGAATTGTCCATCCTGAAATTACCGAAATGCAGGCACGGGCAATCTTTACTGCCGCTGCCAACCTAATCAAAAAAGGTGTCAAGGTGTACCCGGAAGTCATGGTTCCTCTCGTGGGTCACAAAGCCGAATTGGACGATCAGGAAGTCATTATTCGCCGGGTGGCCGATGAAGTTCAAAAAGAAGAAAATGTGAAAATTGAGTATAAAGTCGGAACGATGATCGAAGTACCTCGCGCCGCTTTAACCGCTGACGAAATTGCCGAAACAGCCGAATTCTTCTCTTTCGGCACAAACGATCTGACGCAGATGACATTGGGCGTCAGCCGCGACGATGCCGGCAAATTCCTGCCACTTTACGTGGAGCGCGGTTTCTATAAGGTCGATCCCTTTCAGAGTATCGATCGAAATGGCGTGGGACAGTTGATGGGAATCGGTGTGAGCAAAGGCCGCAAAACCCGCCCCAAACTGAAGGTTGGAATCTGCGGCGAGCACGGCGGCGACCCGGCCTCAATCGAGCTTTGCGACGAGCTTGGACTGAACTACGTCAGTTGTTCGCCGTATCGCGTACCGATTGCCCGGTTGGCCGCTGCTCAGGCAACCCTCAAGCATCAAAAATAACGTGCTGAAACAAATCCTTAGCCCGGCTCTTTTGTTCTGAGCCGGGCGTTTTTATTGAATTCAAGCATTTCGCAGACTGAATCCTAAACAGAACCGACGCGGGAATGAATCGAACTAAATTTAAAATATTCTGTGATTTTGACGGAACCGTTGCCGTTAACGATGTTGGGAATGAACTTTTTGACGCATTTGCCACAGAAGAATGGAAGGTAGCTGTGGAGAAGTGGAAAGAGGGAAAAATTTCTTCCAAAGAATGCCTGGAACGGGAATGCGCCGTTACAACCATCTCTCGAGAGGATTTAAAAACCTTTTGCGATCGGAATCCGATTGACCCTACATTTCGGCAGTTTGCCGAATATTGCCGCAAAAAACGCTATCCCATTGAAATTCTCAGCGACGGAATGGATGCTTACATCGAGGAAATCCTGGTGCGGGAATCCCTGGACTGGATTCCCGTGCGTTCCAACAAGATGCTTTTTATAGACTCAACTCACATTCGACCCGAATTCCCCTACTGGGAACATACCTGTGGTGTGTGTGGAAATTGCAAAGGTTACCATCTTCGCGAGGCAAGGGATGGCGAGAGTATTCTCATCTACATCGGCGACGGGTTGTCCGACCGCTGCGGGGTGAAAGAAGCCGACATCACTTTTGCCAAGGACGAACTCATCAATTACTGCCGGGAAAATGGCTACAACTACATTATCTACAAGAATTTTCGCGATGTCCAAATAATTCTCGAATCTTTTGAAAGGGAAGGTATCCCCATTCCGGCATTGGAAAAATGATTAGAATTAAGCACTTTCAGGAGGTAACGATTGCGCGGATGGCTCACGCGATTTTGGGCCATCCCATTTATTTTACCGCCAGCTATTTTGTTGATGGCCTTCTTGTCGACACTGGCCCGGCTATCCTTGAAAAGGAATTCCTGCGCATTTTACCCCTCGATCGCATAAATCTAATCGTGAATACGCATCATCACGAAGACCACATCGGCAGTAATGCGATTCTGCAGAAGCAATTTCACCTTCCCATTTACGCCTTTTCGCTGGCCATTCCTTTCATTGAAAACCCGCTTCTTCTTCACGAACAACTGTACCGGCGCCTTACCTGGGGAGTGCCCAAACCCAGTCATCCGCACCCCATTGGTTCCGTCGTGACTACTCAAAATTTATCATTCAATGTCATTTACACGCCGGGACATTCTTTTGCCGATATCACGCTTTTTGAACCCCAGCGCGGCTGGGCATTTACCGGGGACATTTTCATTCGAGGAAAAGAAATTGTCATTCGTCACCACAGCAATATCAAAAACATCATTGCTTCCCTGAACCTCCTTAAAAGCCTAAACCCCCGAATTCTTTTCCCCGGAAGCGGTAATCCTGTTCTCAATCCGCAGGAAGAATTGGAGAAAAAACTGTACTATTTTGAAAATCTCAAACATCAGATTCTGGAGCTTTATGGCGAAGGAAAATCCATTAACGACATTCGAAGAATTCTCTTTCCCAAAACGCCTTTTTTAAGCCGTATTTCTTTCGGCGATTATTCCTCAGAGAATTTGATTCGTTCGTTTATTAACAATTTCGCTTTTCCGGAGAAAAAGCAAGCCTAAGTCGCTCCTTTCATCAGTTCTGTTACATATCTTTCGTAGACAGTTAACATCATAAGACCTTAGCTTAAAAGAAGCCCAAAATTAGAATATCGAAATTAGAAACAAAGCCAAAATTCAAATAACACAATTTCCAAAACAGTTACCAAATGGTTCTTTTACTTCGTTTTGAATTTTCGTTATTCGAATTTGTTCACCCCGTTAGATAAATTTAAGAGGAACAGTAGATTGCTTGATAAAAGCGGTTTCTTGGAATTTGTTCCTTTAAACAAACAGTCATTATCTAACGGGGTAGAGGATTTCGGATTTCGTGCTTCGGATTTTAACTCATGACCTATTTTATCATCAAAAGCATCAACCTTGTAGAACACGTTAGATTATTTGTGAAAAGAACCGCTTCTTGCCCAAAGGTAAACCTTCCGACTCTGCCTGAATACTTTTATCGCTTGATTTTCACTGGAAATTAACTTAACTTTTATCGCTTTAAGATATTACAAAAGGACATTGAAATTTTATGGATCTCTTTTCAAAAGAAGCACCTACACATAAGAAGGTGGATAAATTTCGCCCTTTACCCGATCGCGTGCGCCCCAAAACCCTGGGCGAATTCGTTGGACAGGAACATATTCTCGGAAAGGGAAAACTCTTGCGTGAGGCGATTGCGCGTGACGATTTAATGTCAATGATTTTCTGGGGGCCGCCCGGCGTCGGGAAAACCACGCTGGCACGCCTGATTGCCTATCAAACAAAATCCGATTTTATTGCACTAAGCGCCGTCACCTCGGGTGTAGCCGATGTACGCAAGGCAATTGAACGCGCGCAAAAGAATCTGCGTCTGAACGCCCGGAGAACAATTCTGTTTATCGACGAAATTCATCGGTTCAACAAAGCTCAGCAAGATGCCCTTTTGCACCGCGTGGAAGACGGCACCGTTTACTTGATTGGTGCTACCACAGAAAATCCCTCTTTCGAAATCAATTCTCCCCTCCTATCCCGCTGCCGTGTGTTCAAACTGGAACCACTTTCATCCGGGAACATTGAAACCATTCTTGACCGCGCAATTCAAAACGATTCAATTCTGCGGACAACACATATTCAGTTCAAAGACAATGCCAAATCGCTTCTAATTCGCTTTTCTTCAGGTGATGCCCGAATTGCGCTGAGCGCCCTGGAAATTGCCTTCAAGCTGGCGCAAAAATCACCGGCTGAGCAAACAGTGATTATTACCAGAGAACATATTGAGCAGGCTTTTCAAAGTCGGGCACTTTTTTACGATAAAAAGGCCGATTACCACTATGATGTGATTTCTGCCTTCATCAAGAGCCTCCGCGGGTCGGATCCGGATGCGGCTCTTTACTGGATGGCTCGCATGCTTGACGCCGGAGAGGACCCCAAGTTTATTGCCCGCCGAATGGTTATTCTGGCCTCGGAAGACGTGGGAAATGCCGACCCCCAAGCGCTAGTGGTTGCAACAACCGGCTTCCAGGCCATCAACGTAATTGGCATGCCTGAGGGGCGCATCATTTTGTCTCAGGTGGCCACGTATCTGGCTTCCGCACCGAAAAGCAATGCGGCTTATCTGGCCATTGAAAAGGCGCTTCAGGATGTCCGACAATCGCCAATCGAGCCCGTTCCGTTGCACATCCGGAACGCACCTACCGACCTCATGAAAAAAATGGATTACGGAAAGGGGTACCAATACCCCCACAATTTTCCCAGACATTTTATCGAACAGAATTACCTTCCTGCCAACAAAAAAGCTATCATTTATTACGAACCCACAGATATTGGGTTTGAACAGAAAATTCGGGAGCGCCTGAATGCCCTCTGGAAAAAGCGCTCAAAAGGAAAAAACAAATCATGAAGGAGGTTCTTCACTTATGAGTACGCGCGTCGCAATTGGAATTGACTTGGGCGGAACAAATCTGAAAATGGCATTGGTTTCTGAAAATGGCGATATTCTATTTGAAATCCAAAAAGATACTCACGCCGAAAGGGGTCCCGATTTTATTCTTACCGAAATTGAAAAAGGCATTGAAACCCTGTTACAGAAAAATGGAGCGACCTCTCTTTCAGGCATTGGAATTGGTGTTCCCGGTACGGTTTTCTTCAAAAAGGGAATTGTTTCCTATCCCCCCAATCTGCCGGGCTGGAAGGAAGAGCCTGTGCGAGATCGATTTCAGGGAAAATTTAACATTCCTGTAATTGTGGAAAATGACGCCAATGTAGCTGCCCTGGCTGAAAAAGCGCACGGTGCCGGAAAGGGCTTCAATCATTTCCTGTGCATTACGCTCGGCACAGGCGTAGGCGGAGGGCTTATTTTGGATGGAACACTTTACCACGGAGCCGTTGGCGCTGCCGGTGAATTCGGACACACAACCATCAATTTCGAGGGTCCCCGGTGCAATTGTGGAAATTACGGCTGTATTGAACGCTACG